>CBAAAE010000047.1:0-17908 GCA_964658845.1 uncultured Novosphingobium sp.
GCGCGATGAACAGCAGCGGCACCGTGACGGCACGCAGCAGCGTTCCACGCCAGTCGTCGATCAGGTGAATGCGATTCTGCAGGAAATACGCGAGGAACAGCACGATCAACGGCTTCGCAAGCTCGGACGGTTGGAGTGTGATGCTGCCGATCCGCACCCATCGATGCGCACCGTTCATGCCGCCCATGAAAAACACGGTGATCAGCAGCAACGCGGTAATGCCGATCAGCGGAAAGACGACTTTGGGATTGTTATAGCGGCGGTAGTCCACCTTCATCAGCGTAAACAGCGCAATAATGCCGAAGACCACAAAGAAAGCCTGGTTCAGCACAAAGCGGTACGGCGAGCCGAACTGCTCCTTCGCCATGACCGCGGACGTGGAAAAGATCATGACCAGGCCGAAGAGCACCAGCGCCAGCACCGTTCCAAACAGCCACTTATCCGCACCGACACGCTTCGCCATACTGCCGCAGACTATCGCCTGCGCGGCTGCCGCGTGCACAGCGATTGCGACACAGGTATCTCTGCTGGTTCGCGGCGCGTTCTAAAGCGGCAGTGCGCGTACCAGGTCCGCGAAGACACGGCCGCGCTGCTCGTAGTTTTCGAACTGGTCGAAGCTTGAACACGCAGGCGCAAGCAGCACCGTTTCGCCCGGCTGCGCAGCCGCTGCCGCCATGCGCACCGCTTCGGCAAGCGTTCCGGCACGCTTGATCGCAATGGCGTTCGCAAGCTGCCGCTCAATGATCTCCGCGGCTGCTCCAATCGTGTAAGTCGCAACGGTTCGCTCACGCAGCAGCGGCAGCAGCTCGGTGTAATTCGAACCCTTGTCCTTGCCGCCGAGGATGATGTGCACACCCCCGGCGAACGAAGCCAGGGCCTTCGCCGTCGCATCGACGTTCGTGGCTTTGGAGTCGTTGTAGAAGTCCACACCGCGCACCTGCGCGACGAACTGCAACCGGTGTTCGACCGCCTGAAAGCCCGCGACCGCCTCCCGGACACCGTCCGCGGGAACACCTGCCAGTCGAGCGATTGCAACCGCCGCGAGCACGTTCTCCACGTTGTGCGCGCCGCGCAGCGGGATCTCACCGACCGGCATCACCGGCTCCGGCGTGGCACCTTCGTTCGCCAGGAAGTAGATGCCATCGCCATGCGCGAACGCGCCCTGCTTGATGCGGCGCTGCGCGCTGAACCAGAAGATCTGCGCCTTCGTTTTCGCCGCAACCATCTGCGTCGGCTTGTCTTCCGCGTTCAGCACGAGGAAGTCATCCGCGGTTTGATTCTCCGTGATACGCGTCTTCATCGCGGCATAGTTCTCGAACGAGCCGTGCCGGTCCAGGTGATCGGGCGTGATGTTCAGGACTGCCGCGATCTTTGGACGGAAGGTCTCGATGGTCTCCAACTGAAAGCTCGACACCTCAAGCACGCTCCACGTCGCGTCCGTACTGCCTTCGACCAGTTCCACCACGGGCAGACCGATGTTGCCGCCGACCTTTGTATCGAAACCTGAATGCTGAAGAATGTGACCGACCAGGGACGTCGTCGTGGTCTTGCCGTTCGATCCCGTGATGGCGATGATGCTGCCCTTGAGCCTCTGCGATGCAAGCTCAAGTTCGCCGATCAGCGGTACACCGAAGCGCAATACCTGCTGCACCTCGGGCGTCGAAAGTGGCACACCCGGCGAGATCACAATCAAGTCCTGACGGCGAAACGTCAGCACGCCATGGCCGCCCGTCTCCACCATTACGCCGGCATCAAGCAACGCCGGGATCTCCTTTGCCAGAGCCTCGCTTGGACGCGTATCGCTGACGGTCACGCGCGCCCCAAGCCTGCGCAGGTACAGCGCCGCTGAAATGCCGCTCTTACCCAGACCAACGACGAGCACGCGCTTGTTCTTCAGATCCACCCCGCCAGTCTACTGGTTGCCGCGGGACGCCTGCGAGGCCGCAACGTGCATGGGCCAAACCGTGTAGGTGTTCAGGCCGGCCTTGACAGTGGGATCGTTCTCTCCCATTTGGCGCGCCTGGTCGAGATTTTCCATCTCGAGCAGACCTATACCGAACGAACCTTCGGGATCAAACACCGGTCCATACGCAAGAACCGCGCCTGTCTTGAACAGTTCTTTAACATACGCTGCGTGCTGCCCCATCATGCCGCGCTCCTCGTCTGACATATCCTGCGCGAAGCTGGGGCGCGGTGGAATGAGCTTGAAGAAGTAATGCGCCATTTGACCTCTCCTAAAGAGTGATGGCCAGCCTACCGCAGCTTCAGTGTCGTCAGTGCGAACAGCGCAAACACCAGCGCCAGGATCCAGAAGCGCGCGATTACCTTGCTCTCACTCCATCCACTCAGTTCAAAGTGGTGGTGCAGCGGCGCCATCCTGAAAATGCGTTTGCCGCCACGCAATTTATAACTCCCCACCTGCAGCACGACGCTGACCGCCTCCAGGATGAAGACGCCGCCGATAAAGGGCAGCAATAACTCCTGCTTGATGAGCACTGCAACCGTCGAAATGGCACCACCCAGCGCGAGCGATCCCACGTCGCCCATGAAGACCTCGGCAGGGTGCGCGTTATACCAGAGGAACCCGATCGAGGCGCCCACCATGGCTCCGCAGAAGATGGTAAGTTCGCCCGCCAGTGGCATACGCTGCAGTTCTAAATAATCGCTGAAGACGACATGACCGCTCACATACGTCAGCATGGTAAGCGCCCCAGCCGCCACGATGGTGCAGCCAATCGCGAGGCCGTCGAGGCCGTCGGTCAGATTCACTGCGTTCGAACTGAACGTAATGACCAGCATAACGAACAGCACGAATGGCAGGAACGATAGCCAATAGAACCCGTGTACGTGATGAATGAAACCGATGATCAGGTCAGGCCGAAACTTCTTGAAAAATGGCACCACCAGACGCGTGGAGTACATGCCGCGCGTCTGCATCCACACCAGCACCGAGGCAATGCCGAAACTCGCGAGGAACTGCAGCAGCAACTTTTGGCGAGCCGTCAAACCCTGGTTCTGCTTGTGCACCACTTTGACGTAATCGTCAGCGAAACCAATCGCTCCGAAAGCCATCGTGGACGCGACCGCGATCCAGACAAACGGGTTCGACAAGTCGCTCCAGAGCAGCGTCGGCACAAGGATCGAAATGCAGATCAGCACACCGCCCATGGTGGGTGTGCCGGTCTTACTCTTATGGCTCTCCGGACCTTCTTCGCGGATGTATTGACCGATCTGAAATTCACGCAGACGCCGGATGACAAACGGCCCGATCAAGAGACCGATCAGCAGCGCTGTCAGGCTCGCAAACACGCAGCGAAAGGTGAGATAGCGAAAGATCCGGAAGAGCCGGAAGACCGGGTAGAGCTTCTGATACAGCAGCCAGTAAAGCAACGGTCCTCCATCTGCACGGGTGCGGCGCGATAAGCCTGGTCGCCTTTCAGCTTACTGCCCGGATCAGGTGACGGACAGCGTCGGGTTCCACATCAGGTACTCCCGCGCGCATGGTTTCATTTGAGGACGGGCGGTTACGCCTCCAGCAGAACAGCCAAGGCACGCTCCAACCGGACGCCCCGCGATGCCTTCATCAGCACCGCATCCCCGGCGCGCAGATGGGCACGCATCCACGCGCCGGCCTGTTCGGGAGTTTCCACCAGAACCGCGCCCGCTCCCGCAGCGGCAACTAACGCAGCGGCGTGTCCGCGAACGCCGACGACCAGGTCCACGCCACGCGCCCGCATATGCTCTCCGCAGCAGGCATGCAGACTGTCCGCATCCGGCCCTAATTCCAGCATCTCTCCTGCTATGACGATGTGCCGTGTGGCATCAATCGCCATCAGCGCATCCACCATCGCGTCAAGTGCGCGCGGGTTGCTGTTGTAACAATCATTCACGATGCGCGCGCCGCCCCAGGTGATCTGCTCGCCGCGCTTGTCGCTGGGCCGCAGCACAGCCATCGAGCCAATACATTGCTGCAGCGGAATGCCGCTTTCAAGCCCAACGGCAATGCCGGCGAGCGCGTTGTAGACGTTGTGTTCGCCCAGCAAAGCGATCTGCGCCGGCAGCCGCTCGCCAGCAGCCTGCACGGTAAAGCGCATGCCGTCGGCACCGGCGTTTGTCACGTCCAAAGCACGCACATGCGCCCCCTCAGCCTGGATGCCGAACCAGCGCGCGTGCGCTTCGCGATCGCGACTAAAGCGCGAGACGTAAGCATCATCCGCGTTCAGAAAAGCGACGCCGTCGACTGGCAGGGATTGCACCAGTTCATACTTTGCGGCTGCGATCCCAGCCATGCCGTCGGCAAAATGCTCCAGGTGCACCGGCGCCACGTTGCTGACGACGGCCCAGTCCGGCTCGGCAATGTGCGCCAGCGCGGCGATCTCACCCGCGTGGTTCATGCCCATTTCGATCACGGCAACATCATGCTCCGGCTGCAACTTCAATAACTGCAGCGGCACACCAAAACCGTTGTTCAAGTTACCCGCGGACTTAAGCACGTTGTACTTCGAGGAGAGGACAGCCGCCACACACTCCTTCGTGGTCGTCTTTCCTGCCGAGCCGGTGATGCCAATGACACGTCTGCCCCAGTGCCTGCGCACTCGCCGCGCAAGCCCTTGCAGAGCCCGCAGGACGCAGTCTTCGCTCTCTGGCACGCGCAACAGACGACTCTCATTTAGCCCGGCAGGGATGATCCAATGCGAACTGACGACGGCAGCCGCAGCACCGGCCGTCAGCGCCGTTTCGACAAATTGATGACCATCGAAATGTTCTCCCTGCACGGCGAAAAAAAGATCGCCCGACGCGACCGTGCGCGAATCGATGGAGTATCCCTGCACCTCCGCGCAGAGATCTACATCTCCTTCGGCGTGGATCCAATCGGCAACCTGCCCCAGCGTCAACGTCATGCTGCTTCCCTCATCCGAAGTGCGGTCGCGGCTACTGCGACATCGTCAAACGGCATTGCAATGCCCTTCATGGTCTGCGTTCTTTCATGTCCCTTGCCGGCAATCAGGACGATGTCACCGGCCTGCGCCTCGTCAATCGCCTGGGCTATGGCAGACGCACGATCAAGTTCGACACGCACACGCGTGTTGCCGCTCTGACGCACCCCTGCGAGCGTCTCATCAGCAATGGTTGCAGGGTCCTCAGTACGAGGATTGTCACTCGTGACAATCACCACGTCACTGCCCTCGCCGGCGGCGCGGCCCATCTTCGGGCGCTTGCTTTTGTCTCGATCTCCACCACATCCAAAGACGGTCAGAACACGCGCCTCGCCGGCCAGTTCGCGCGCCAGCACGATCAGATTACGTAGCGCATCGTCGGTGTGAGCATAGTCCACAACGACCGTAAAACCGAGCCGATTGGCAACTGTTTCAAAGCGCCCCGGCACCGGGTGGAGTTCACACGCGCCCTCGACAACTTGACTCAGGGTCAGGCCTCGGCCTATCGCCGCAGCACTCGCCGCCAGCAGGTTGTAGACGTTGACTCGTCCTGTGAGCTGCGAGCGCACCTTCGCCGGTCCGAACGGTGTGTTCATCACAAAGCTTGTGGCTCCTGCCTGGGTTTGAACGTCACTCGCGCTAAAATCCACATGCGCACTGCCCATGCCATACTGCCAGACGCGTTGGCAACCTTGCGCGACCTTGAACATAAATGCCGCATACGGATCATCTGCGTTGATGACTGCAACCCGCGGCGGAGGCGATCCCACACCGGCAAAGATCCGCGCCTTGGCTGCAGCGTAAGCGGCCATGTCTCCGTGGAAGTCGAGATGATCCTGCGTCAGGTTTGTAAAGACGCCCACATCCACCGGCAGCCCCCACACACGTTCCTGTTGCAGCGCGTGCGAACTCATCTCCATGACTGCCTCGGTCGCACCCGCGCGAACACCGTCGGCAAACACCTGCAGCACGTCACGGCTCTCTGGCGTGGTATGGGGGCTGGGCCGCACTTCGCCCGCAACATGCGTCTCAATCGTACCCAGCAACACGCTGCTGCGGCCGGCGCTGCGCAAGAGGCCTTCCAGCAGAAATGCCGTGGTGGTCTTCCCATTTGTCCCCGTAATACCGCACAGCGTAAGTGCGCGTTCAGGGTGTCCGTAGAAGTTCGCACTCAAGTCTGCCAGAGCACGTCGGCCATTCTCGACAAGTGCCGTTGGTATGCCGCGAGCGTCAGCATACTGAAAGCTCTCGCGTGAATCCGTAACTACAGCTATTGCCCCAGCAGTAATGGCCGCACGCACATAGCGGTTCCCGTCCGTCGTGTCACCGCGCATGGCAACAAACAACGAGCCCCCGCGCACAGCTCTGGAATCATACTCGACTGCGTTGATCTCGGCTTGCGCAATTTCCCCGGTGGCAAGCATCGGAAGCTTCGTGATGAGAGAAGACCATTGCATCTCTGCCGATTCTAAATTCGTCGACACAGTGGCGTCAGCGTGTAAACCGCACAACGACTTCTGTGCCCATGGGGACAAGCGTGCCGGCTGCTGGCACCTGCTCTCGCGCCAGCCCGCTGCCTACCGGTTGTACACGAAGCCCGGCGACTGCAGCTTTCTGAATGACGTCACGCAGGCCGCCGTCCAACACCGGCACAGCCACTTTTCTGCTGGCGTCCACCACGATGGCGCCGTCATCCCTCGGATGGTCGCCCATGGGTGCATGCAGAGGCTTCAGGTCCGCCGTTTCTTCCGTCATGAACGATGAGCCACCGTGCTCGCGAAACTTCTCCAGCAGTTTCTCGGGTAGCGCAGCGAAAATACCCTTCTTAACACTTGTCTGCACCGGTGCTGCAGCGGCCGTGGCAGAAACTAAAGCTTCGTCACCTTTCACGCGAAGTGGGTCATCCGCAGGCAGTGAGTTGATCTCCGAAAATAGCGCGTTGAGATCGCCTATTTCCTCGCTTGGGCCATCAGCACTCGCAACCTGCAGTTTGGGCGCATCGCCCGGCTTCTTTGCCTTGAGCGGCTGGTCATGCGGCACGCCCAGGTACTCCAGCACCTGCTGCGCCACCTCCGCGAACACAGGAGCGCTGGTTTCTCCACCGTATCGTGTTCCTACCGTAGGATCGTCGATCACCACGGCCACCGTGATCGCCGGATTGTTTACTGGCGCCATGCCGGCAAAGCTGGCAACTGTCTTGGTATGCGAGTAGGTGTGCGTCACAGGATCGATCTTCTGGGCTGTGCCAGTCTTGCCACCGGCGCTGTACCCGTTCAGCGCGGCGATCTTACCTGTGCCCTCAACAATTGTTCCCTGCATCATGCTGCGCATTTTCGCGGCAGTCAAGGCGGTAATGACGCGATGTGCACCGTCCGGCATCTTGTCCGGCAACTGGCTGGATGGATGAAAAGCGGCCGGCTGCAAACGAGTGTCGCCCTTCATGACTTCCGTCTCGTTAAGCAGGATATGGGGCGGTAAGTAAGTCCCGCCGTTGGCAATGGCAGATACCATCGTAACCAGTTGGACCGGTGTTACAGCTACCTCGTGACCGATCGCAATCGAAAGGATGCTCGTTGCTTCCCACTTACGGGGAACACGCAGAAGGCCGCGCGTTTCGCTCGGTAACTCGATCCCGGACCGATCTCCAAAGCCAAAGCCGCGAATGTAGTCGTAGAACTTGGAGGGTCCGAGTTTCAGTGCCATCTTGGCCGCACCCACGTCGCTGGAGTGTTCCAGGGCGTACTGCACGGTAACCCTGCCGAAATGATCGGATTTGTCATCATGCAGCGTCCGGCCGAACATCGTCATGGCGCCACCCTGGCAGTCCACGATGTCTGTCGGCTGTACTCCGGCACCATCCAATGCTGCAGCATAGGTGACTAACTTGAAGGTCGAACCCGGTTCGTAGACATCACTTACCGCCAGGTTTTTAAGAATGGCTGGATCCTGGTGCTTCAAGTCATTCGGGTTATAGCGCGGTGCGATGGCAAGTGCCAGAATCTGACCCGTGTGCGGGTCCTGCACGACCACCGTGCCGTGAGCAGCCTTCATCTTTTCCATCTGCGCGTCGAGCGCGCGCTCGGCAATATGCTGGATATTCGTGTCGATCGTGAGCACCAGATTCTCACCTGGTAAGGGCTCCCGCTGTTCACTGTTGATCGCGTGACGCTTTGCGTCCAGCGCAGTCAGGACGCGACCCGGTGTACCGTGCAGATCGTCTTCGAATTCGCGCTCCATGCCACCCAGGCCGGTATCATCCACGCCGACATAGCCAAGCACCTGCGCCGCGAGATCGGTGTTGGGGTAATAACGCTTAAATTCTTTCTGGAGGTATACACCCTTCAGGTTTAATTCACGCACGCGTTGCGCCTGCTCTGGTGTGAGCTTGCGCGCAATCCAGGCGAAGTTCCTGGATGCATTCAGTCTCGCAAGAATACTGCTCTGCGCCGTGAAGCTGTCAGTCGGATCGATGTGCACGATGCCGGCGACAAGCTCAGCCACATTTGCGCGATTTTCACCCAGCTCAGTGGGAACTGCATACACCGACTCCGCAAGCACAGTAACTGCAAGTTCACGCAGGTTACGGTCGTACAGAACACCACGCCTGGGAGCCACTTCAAAGGTGCGCTGCTGCTGCTTTGCCGCGCGATCTGTCCAGTCGGCATGACGCACGACTTGTAACCAGACGAGGCGCGATCCGATCAAAGCAGTCCATGCAACGAAAAACAACGCTACATAGGCGAATCGTTTTCGGCGAATCGGTGCGGTAAGTGGTTGACGCGGCGAATTCATTGGCCTCAACTCAGATCAAACATACAAAGAAATGTGTGACTCCTTCGACTATGACATCAGAGCGTAGCCGCACAACTGCACTTGCACTTACGGCAGAACCGCTAAAGGTACGTGCGCTTCGGCCAGCACAGCGCCGTTATCGGAGAAGGATCCGTCCGGCCGCACCACCTGGCCCGGTTGAGGCGCGTCCAGACCGAGCTGCTTCGCGATGCGATCGATCCTGTCAGGGTCAGAGAGTTTCGCCTCGCTTAGCCGCAGTTGCCGATTGTCTTCGCCCAGATGCTCCACGCGGAGCTTCTGTGTCTCGATGGCATAGCCGGTTTCGATCGATGTGAAATGCTGCCACACGTACGTCATTACCAGCAGAAACAGCACACTCATGGCGATGGTGAAGGAGCGCATTTCCTTGCGGCGCGCGGGATCGTCTGCCTTCACGATGCGGCTGTTATCGATGTGCTTCGTGAAGAAGACTTCGGGTGTGGGACCGCGGCGCGCGCGACGCTGTCCGTCATACACGCTGCGATTGTGCTCGCGAAATGATTCGACACGCTCACGCTGTGCGCGCCCGCCCATCATTGTGGTTGCTGTCAGCGTCTGATCCATCGCTTCGCTCCCCTCTTCTTTCATACCTTGTTACCTCGAGATGTCTTTGTTCATCTCGTTGATCTTGTCTGCCTGGGTGAGTTTTCCTAACTTCCCACAGGTTTATCCACAGCGCATGACTCACTTACTCAGATTCGATTACCGCGACTGCTGCCGCCTTGAGGAGGTATCTTCCTTGTAACTGGCGGACCGGGGATGCTGCGTTCGGCAACACGTAACTTCGCGCTTCGCGATCTCGGATTTCTCTCCGTCTCTTCTTCCGCTGCAATCACCGGCTTGCGTGTCACCAATTCCCATATGCCCTGCTGTGCTCCATCCCGGAAGAGATCCTTTGCCAGTCGATCTTCTAAGGAGTGAAAGCTGATGACTGCCAGTCTTCCACCTATCTTCAGCAGAGAAGGCGCGCTTTGCAGCAGCGACCGGATCTCTCCCAGTTCATCATTGACTCGCATTCGGAGTGCCTGGAACGTCTTTGTCGCGGGATGAATCTTGTCGGATTTCATTGAGGGGGCCGCGGCCGAAACTATCCTGGCTAACTCCGCCGTTGTAGTTATCGGCCGCGCCCTCACAATGGCTCTGGCGATTCTCCGCGACCTCCTTTCCTCTCCGAATTCGTAAATCAGGTTGGCGAGATCTTCTTCGTCTGCCTGATTTACCACTTGCCCGGCTGTCTCACTGCTGCGCGTATCCATGCGCATGTCGAGCGGTGCATCCAGCCGAAAACTAAATCCTCTTTGCGCCTCATCCAACTGGAGGCTACTTACGCCGAAGTCAGCCAGCAGGCCGTCCAGCGAGCCCGGCTGCAACACCCCGGCGGCCGTTGAAAACGCCTGCGCTATCAACCGCACTTGCGGCATCTCGCCGCCAAGTTCCATGCGAAGTTCGTCGAGCTTCGCCGATGCAAGCGCCATCGCCTGCAGATCACGGTCAAAGCCAATCAGCGTACCCTCTGGTCCCAGCCTGCGCGCGATCGCGCTTGCGTGCCCGGCCAGGCCCAGCGTGGCGTCGACGTAAGTGCCGCCTCGACGCACCTTGAGAAGGTCCAATACCTCTTCCAAAAGAACCGGCACATGCTGCGGACTCCTCATGCTCCGCCTCCATGCGCGCCCACTTGGGGCGATCACACCTTCGTTACAGTCCCAACTCCGCCAGCGCCGCCATATCCGACGCACTCAGCGGCTCTGCATCCAGTTGCGCCTTGAAGTCGTCATGGTTCACGACTTCGAGGTACGTCTGCGAACCGAGCACCACTACCTCGGCCGTCGTCCTCGCGGTCTCCCGAAGGATCTGCGGCAGGGTCAACCGTCCCTGCCCATCCAGTTCCACGACCTGGCCGTAATAGCTGGTCACGTCGAGAAACTTCTTCTTCGCCGGATGCATGTTGGGGATGGTGGCCAGTTGCTGCTCCACCTTTTCCCACTCACGCAGCGGGTAAATCTCGGCCCGTTTGCCGTCCTTGCTCGTGATGTAGAACTGCGGGCCGTAGGCCTCGTCCACACGCCGCTTGAACTCCGCCGGCAGCTTCAGCCGGCCTTTCTCGTCCACACGCGCTGGATGATTGCCACGGAACATCGCTGGATCTCACCCTCACCCGTGCTGATTTCGGTTCGTCTCATGCCATGAAGGCCGAACCTGGGCCTACACTCGATACCGAGAGCTAAGCCTCATTCCGCTTTGCTCCACTTTGTACCACCACGCTCCACATCTTCTCCGGTCACAGCTTCGCAGTAAAGCGGAAAAGTCGCTTTCTTTTCGGGCGGGACAGCTTGCCTGTGGAAATCACAACATATGGGTTTTTTCTAGGACAATGGCCGCACAGATAGCGGTCAGATTGGGAATACGATGGCTTGATCGCTGCTGCGATCGCAGTACTTCATTAGCAAACACCAAGGACGAGGCGGTGCGAACGCATGACTGATCGAGGATGGGGTAGAACTAGGCTGCCCTGGAGCGGCGTGTCTTCTTTCGCCGAAGCATCCAGAGCAGGTACGCGACAACGAGGATGTTTGTCAGCAAGATGCTCAGGGGCCAGAGGCTGGGACGCCGCGCAAGCTCGTAGAGCTCCCATGGGATGAACGAGACGCTAAGCCAGAGGGTGACAAACTCGGCCCAGACTTTCCGGGTCAGCAGGCCGTAGGCCTCGGTTGTACACAGGGCGGCGTACAGCGACGTGCCCATGCTGATCAGCCGCAGCTTGTGATGGGTGATTTGTGCAACCCTGTCCGTGATCAGATCGACGACGTTGCCTTCCGGGTCGAAGTGCAGCTCATGCATGATGCGGTCCACGGTGCTTGGCAGATCGTGATGCACGAAGTGGAGCGCGCCCAGGCTGACGCCCAGGAAGAACACCGCCTTGCCCAGTTTGAACAGGCCGATGAGAAAAAGACCGGAATCACGGGCCTGGATGTGTTGCGGGTTACACTCTTCGCGTCGCAACTCCGCATCCTCTGCATCGTGCTGCATCGTTGATGAAGTCACCGGCACCCCCGTAGTGTTGAAGCCGCTGCCCGGGTTGTCAATGCCTGCACTTTCTTCGTCGCCTTCATTTCAACCCCGCTCCCATTCATAGGACGCAAGTCTGAGCAAGAACGAGTCCTGAAGGTCAATCCGGAGCTTTGCCGGTCGCGTCTCCACTAAGCAAGAGAGCAAAGCGGGTTCTTGGGTACAAGCGGTTTGGGAATACAAAGCGGTATACAAAGGAGAAGGTCATGACGAAATTCGCAAAGGCAGTTCTTGGTGTTGTCCTTTTGGCCGGCAGCATGTCGGCTGTCGCACAGAAGGATCCAGACGTGGGCGGCGCGCCCATGTTTCCGAAGAAGACTATCGTCGAGAACGCCATCAACTCGCCGATCCACAAGACGCTTGTCGCGGCGGTCAAAGCTGCCGGCCTGGTGGATACGCTGAACGGCCCCGGTCCGTTTACGGTGTTTGCACCAACCGATGATGCCTTCGCCAAGCTGCCTGCAGGCACCGTTGATACGCTGGTGAAGCCGGAAAACAAGGAGACGCTGACAAAGATCCTGACCTACCATGTTGTCCCCGGCAAGGTCAGCTCGAAGCAGCTTGCAAAGATGATCAAGAAGGGCGGCGGCATGGCCACTCTGAAGACTGTCCAAGGTGGGACGCTGACTGCAAAGATGACGGGTTCCATCATCACGCTGACGGATGAAAAGGGCGGCACGGCCACCATCACGACGGCTGACGTATTCCAGAAAAATGGCGTCATCCACGTGATCGACTCTGTGCTGATGCCCAGCTAGTATCTCACGATCATCGGTTGAGAGAAGGCATCCGTCCGGGTGCCTTTTTCTCTTCTTGGAAGATAACTTGGTAGATGAGGAGCCGCAGCCGTGAGGGCGGCTACCGGCTCCTCATTCTGTCCACGCTCATTTGCAAGGAGTGCGGACAGCCCTAGGCACCACGCGTCTCGCGTGGGCTCAACTTACATTTCCACCCACTGTCGCAGCAAATTGTGATAAATACCGGTCAGCCTTACTGACGCCGGGCTGCCGGCTTCCAACATTTGGATGGATTGGTCTAGGTCATAAAGCAGAGTGCGCTGCTCGTCACTGCGCACCATACTTTGCAGCCAGAAGAAACTGGACACGCGCGCACCGCGAGTTACAGGTGATACATCGTGGAGACTGGTCGATGGGTAAAGCACCAGGCTGCCCGCGGGTAACTTCACGCGATGCACGCCATAAGTGTCTTCCACGCTCAATTCGCCGCCATCATAAGTGTCCGGCTCACTCAGGAAGAGCGTGCAGGACAGGTCGGTGCGGATACGTTGACCGGTGGCAGCGTGGGTGCGGATGGCGTTGTCGACGTGCGTGCCAAAGTTCTGCCCACCTGCGTAACGGTTGAAGAGCGGCGGAAAAACGCGTAAAGGCAATGCGGTGGAACGAAACAGCGGGTTACGGCCAAGCGCCTGCAGGATGGCTTCACCCACCTGCCGGGCAGCCGGGTGCTCCTCGGGTATCTGCGCATTCTGTTTTGTCATGGCTGACTGATGACCAGCCGTGACGCGGCCGTCGACCCATTCCGCTGCGTCGAGTACTGCCCGGTACTGCGTGACCTGATCGCGTGTAAGCACGCCGGGGATGGAGACAAGCATGGATAGATTCCTGGGTGCATGGCGGCACGCGGCCACCATGCACCCTTGCTTAAAAGTGGTAGTTAAAACCGAACTGGGCATTGAAGCCTTCACCCGGGATCAGGTGGTTCGGATGAGGGGTGTCGATGTAGAACTTGTTTGCAAGATTATTCAGGTTTACCTGCAGTTCCATCCGCTCGTTAATGGGCCGACGCACCATCGCGTTGAACACGGCATAGCCCGGTATGGCTTTGAAGCCGAGCGGCACGCTGGAGATCGGCGTAGCTGCAGCCGAGTTATAGACGCCAACCGCCGCGGTGGAACTGGCGCGCCTTGCCGCAATGTAGTTACCACCTACACCGGCTACGAAACGCCATGGCAGGTTATGTGTCACCCAGAAATTCCCGCTATTCTTCGGTACATTTGCAAAAGGAAAGTTATTCGGCGAAAGGTAATAAGGCGCCGTGTTGTAGCGCGGATCGATCACTGCGTTGGGATTGGTCTTGAGCGCAAGCTGCCAGGCCGCGAAGAAGTTACTGTTAATCGCAGCGAAGGGCGAAGCGTTCACCGCGGACTTCTGCACCAGCCCGTTCAGGTAGGCGTACCCTGCGATCAGGTCAAAGTGCTGCGGCAGATGACCCACCGCGCCAAACTGCACGCCGCGCACTAATTGATTTCCAACGAGCAGAGAATTCAGCGAGTTTATCGGATCCGTCTCGCGCGCGTTCAGCTTTTCGGTTCGGAAGATACTGCCGTTCAGGTTGAGCCGATTGCGCAGCAGGTCCCACTTGGCACCGACTTCGTAGGTGGTGTTTTCCTCAGGTGGAGAGGTCGCCGTGTTTGCGGCGAGTGACAGTGATTCAGCGGCAGGATTGAAGCTGGTGCCGTAGTCGAAGTACACACTGCCATTGGCCGTCGGCTTGACCACGAGCGCCGCGCGGTAGGTAGGCTGCTTATCCAGTCGGCTCAGGTTGCTCGCTGGAGTATTCGTCGCGGGTATAGCCTGGGCATTCACCGCGGCATTGAAGTAGTCGAACCGAACGCCTCCCGACAGCAACAGCCAGGGGCGCAACTTCAGGGTGTCCAGAACATTAATACCGTAGCTCTGGGAGTTAACGTGCGTAAAGCCGTTGAAGGTAACAGCAGTCGGTGTAAACGGGTCGTTGGGCGTGGGTGCAAGCGCGCTGGTGTACTGCGTGCCAGGTGCGAAGCTGTACTTATTGCGCAGTGGGTTGGAGCGCTCGCGCCCACCTTCGATCCCGATCGAATAGGAGTTATCGATCCCACGCACCCGCACAGAGCCGATTGCTTCCACACGATTCCAAAGGATGTCTTCCACCGAGTTTGCTGCGATCTGGTTGCGCAGCACCGAGATCCCGCTGAGCGACGTTCCGGTGGGATAGCACTGGGCAGCTACCGTAGCCGCGTTGGGACTGCAGGTGGCCACGTAGCTGGCGTACACGGCCGTTGTGCCGCTGGTTCCATGAATCGGACTACCTACGCCGGTAAGGGTTGCGGTGGTGTTGATCTGCGGTTCGGTGATGACGACATCGCGCGGGTAATAACCCCAGCGCAGCGTATTGCGAAGGGTCAGGTGCGGCCCAAAGTCGTGTTCAAGGCGACCAGTCAAGACATCGGGCTGGGTGGTGAGGAAGTTACCACCGGCGAACCCGTAATAGCTTGTGCGCGGCACCGCAGCCACGCCCAGGCCGTTGTAGGGCAGGCCGTAATCCGGGATGTCGTTCGCGTATTCGTGCAGGAAACTAATGCTGGCGCGGGTAGCCTGTCCCAGGCCAAAGGCAAGGGACGGAGCCACACCCAGGCGGCGCACCTGCGTGATGTCACGACCTGCGATGCCCTGCTCCTGGCCCACGGCGTTCAGACGAAAGGCTGCGTTCGGCACCATGCCGGTCAGCGGCAGATTCACATCTACGGTGCCGCGGCGCATGGCATCGGAACCAAACTGCACATTCGTGCGCACAAAGCGGTTTGCGACGGCCTGCTTGGTCTCCTGGTTGACGACGCCGCCCGTCGATCCGCGGCCGAACTCAACGCTGGCGGGCCCTTCCAGGACGTCGATCGCTTCATAGTCGAAGGCATCGCGGTAGTACGAGCCAAAGTCGCGGATCCCGTCGAGATAGATGTCATTGCGCGCGGAAAAGCCGCGAATGGTCAAGTTGTCACCCTGCGATCCGCCTTCGCCCGCCGCCAGCGAGATGCCCGGCACGTTCCGCAGACCGTCGCGCAGGGTGGTGGTTGCCTGTTCCTGCAGTACATACTGCGGTACCACGCTGATGGTCTGCGCGGTGTCTGTCAGCGACTCGGTGAACTGGCCCATGGCCACGGAGTTGGTGCCGGTCGTGACGCTGACCTGCTCCGCGCTCTGGATCTGTATCTCCGCGCGGGTGCCGCCATGTTCCAGGTGGTAGCCGAGGCCGGTCCCATCGAGGATCGCCTTCAGCGCAGCCTCGCTCGTCAGCGCGCCTTTTACGCCTTTCGAGTGGAAGCCGGCGACTTCATCGGGAGGCAGGTGGAGAGATGTTGCCACACCGCTGGCCTGGCGGAACTGGGCCAGCGCGGTCACCAGCGAACCTGCCGGAATATCAAAGCTGGTGGTAGGGGCCTGGCTCTCCTGCTTGCCGCCGTGCAGTGCGCGGGGTTCTGCCGCGGCGTTCTGGATGCCGGTAGCGGCTGAAATCGCCAAGGTACCGGCGGCGAAAAGGCGCGCGGGACGCGACCCCAACTTTCTGAACTTCTGCTGCTTTTTCATTTGTTTCTCTCCGAGGCTGCGGCGGTGACCTTGTCCCTCAACTCCGTCCCGCTCTTTGACATCACTCGGCCTGGTCCCTCAACCACGCCTCCCAGGACTGCTGTGCCACAGGTCTGCGTCACATCTGCCTAACTGCGACAACATCAGTCCGATATAAGGAGAGTACATCAATCTAAGACCATTAAGGTCCGAGATCATCCGATTTTCGCTCCGCATGCGATTACCGAACCCTGGATAAAACCCGCCCGGCGCAGGGCGCCTCCTATGCTGGCATATGCGCCACATCTTTGAGGCGGAGCAGTGGCTGCCGTTTCCACTGCCGGTCACGTTTGCATTCTTCGCTAATCCACAAAACCTGCCGCCGCTGATGCCAGCCTGGCAGCGCGCGAAAATCGATGAATTGCAGCTGATTGCGCCACCTCCGCCACCCCCAGGTTCACCAGCGCGACTGGGAACGGGCGCAGGGACGACCATGAGGCTCAGCTTCCGGGCGCTCCCCGGCATCCCACTGCGTCTGAACTGGCATGCGTTGATCCCGGAGTTTGAGTGGAACGATCACTTCTGCGACATGCAGACGTCAGGCCCATTTCGATACTGGCGGCACTGTCACTCCGTCCGCGAGGAGAGCCGCGATGGTGTTTCAGGCACACGGGTGCAAGATCGGGTGGAGTACGAGCTGCCCGGTGGACCCTTGGGAGATCTGGCGAACTGGATCGGCGGGAAGGCGCAGGTGCGATACATCTTCGAGTATCGACATCGGCAGACGGCGAAGCTTTTACCAGAGTTTGCGCAGAGACTTACGATGTAACGCTAGCGGCCGGCGAGGTGTTCCTGCAGAATGGCGTTCAGGTAGGGCTGTGCTTCGTGCATAGCGCCTTCCACGCTGATGCCGTACTTCTGTCGCAGCGCGTCGACTTTCCCGTGTTCGATGAACTGGTCGGGCCAGCCTATGCGCACAACAGGCGTGTCGATCTCAGCGGCGGAGAGGGTTTCGAGCACCAGCGAACCAAAGCCACCGGCCAGCACGTGATCTTCAAACGTCACGACCAGGCCGCATTGCCTGCCGTAGCGCTCGACGAGTTCCCGATCGATCGGCTTCACAAAGCGCGGGTTGATCACGGCCACCGAGAGGCCGAGCAGCCGCAACTGGACCGCCATTTCGCGCGCCATGGGCAGCAGCGCTCCCAGGCCGAACAGAACGACGTCGGACCCCTCTTCCACGATTTCGGCTTTACCCATTTCGATCGCGATGGGCTCCGGCTTGAGCGTGCTGCCGGGTCCGGTGCCGCGCGGGTAGCGGATCGCGCTTGGCCCCTTGTGTTCCAGGGCGGTTTGCATCATGTCCGCGAGTTCATCCTCGTCTTTCGGCACCATGTGGACGAGGTTTGGAACGCAGCGCAGGTAGCTGATATCGAACAGGCCGTGGTGCGTCGGTCCGTCGTCCCCGCTGAGGCCGCCCCGGTCCATGCAGAAGACGACAGGCAGTTCCTGCAGGGCGACGTCGTGGACGATCGGGTCGAACGCGCGTTGCAGGAACGTCGAGTAGATTGCGCAAAAGGGCCGGTAGCCCTTGGTCGCCATGCCCGCGGCGAAGATCACCGCATGCTCCTCCGCGATGCCCACGTCGAAATAGCGCGTGGGGTGGGCGGGGCGGAACAGGTCAAGGGCAGTGCCGTTGGGCATGGCGGCCGTGATCGCGACAATCTTGGGATC
>CBAAAE010000048.1:0-17540 GCA_964658845.1 uncultured Novosphingobium sp.
GCACGCTGCTGCCGCGCATCAACGGCGGCCGCCCGCGCACCAACGAATACCTCTTCGACGGCATCAGCGCGCTGCAGCCTGAGCCCGGCCAGGTCGCCTTCTTTCCCATCCTCGACAGCATCGCCGAGTTCACCATCGAGGCCAACAATGTGCCCGCCGAATTTGGTCGCTTCAACGGCGGCGTCGTCAACGTGGCCACCCGCAGCGGCAGCAACGACCTGCACGGCAGCGTGTTTGAGTACTTCCGCAACGAGGCGCTGAACACGCGCAACTACTTTGCCAGCACCACCGCGGCAAAGCCCACGTATCGCCGCAACCTCTTCGGCGCGACCCTCGGCACACCCATCCTGCATGACAAGCTCTTCTTCTTCGGCGACTACCAGGGCATTGTGCAGCGGATCGGCGTCATACGAATCTCTACGGTTCCAACCGTAGCCGAACGCAACGGCATCTTCACCGGCGTCTCGAAGATATACAACCCAAACACGACGACCACGGTGAACAGCCGCCTGTCGCGAACCGAGTTTCCCAACGACACGATCAACATTCCGCTCGACCCCTCGGCCCTCGCGCTGCTGGCCCGCATCCCCCTGCCCACCGCGTCCGGCGCAGCCAACAACTACACACGCACCGCGAATGATGACGACCACCAGCAGCAGTTCGACACCCGTGTGGATGGCGCCCGCGGCCAGCATGATCGGGCGTTTGCGCGCTACACCTTCTACCACGAGGTCGAGCAGCCCGCTACGCCGCTTCCTGACGGCTCCGGCGTCATCACCGGTTCGGTACTGGGCGCCGGCAACGTCACCGGCCTGACCCACATTACCGGCCAGCAGATCGTGCTGGATGAAACCCACACGTTCTCTCCCAGCGTCGTGAACGATCTGCGCATCGGCTACACGCGCCGCGGCAACACCCAGGCCGGCAGCACGCTGGGGGGCACGGCGTCGACGGCGCTTGGCATCCCGGGCATCCCGACGAACGCCGCGTTCAGCAACGCGCTGCCACTGTTCACCTTCACCGGCTTCGCGCAGCTTGGTCAAAGCGCGAGCACCTTCTCGCGCTATCAGACCGCTGTCGGCGAACTTACGGACACCGTCGTGTGGACGCGCGGCGCGCACTCGTTGAAGGCCGGCATCGACTCGCGCCGGTTCGAACTCGATGCCATCGCACCGCCCAATCCGACCGGGTCTTTCGCCTTCACCACCACCGGCACCAACACCACCACGGCGACCGGTACGGCAGTCTCAACCGGTGGCAACGCGCTCGCCAGCTTCCTGCTGGGACAGGTCGATACCTTCTCCATCGACTTACAGGCGCGCACCATTCGGCCGCGCGATTACATCCACGAATTTTTCGTGCAGGACGATTGGCGCGCCCTGCCGAATCTCATCCTCAACGTGGGCCTGCGCTACACACTGGCCCTGCCTTCGACAGAGACGCATGACCAGGGCGCGATCTTCAATCTTGCAACACAGCAGCTCGACTACCTTGGCGTGAACGGCTACCCGCGCACCGCTCGCGAACTGCACTACGGCAACGTCGCGCCGCGCTTTGGTTTCGCTTATTCCCCCGATACAAAGACAGTCCTTCGCAGCGGCTTCGGTATAGTCTTCATCGACCAGAGCGGCATTACCACACCCTTCACCACGCCGCAGTATCCCTTCATTCAGAACGTCCAGCAGAAGACGACGGATAGTTACACCGCTCCGTTCAAGTTATCCAGCGGGCCTTCCGTTTCACCTATCGCGCTGACCCCGGACGCAGGCCTGGGACAGAGCGTCTACACGGTCAATCGCAAGGCAGGCTCAGGGTATGTCGAGCAGTGGAACCTCGCCGTGCAGCGCTCCATCACCAACAATCTGTCGTTCGACGTGGCCTATGTCGGATCGCACATCGTGCACGTCGGCATCCCTGACAGCAACCTGAATCAACTCACCGCGCAGCAGCTCGCGGCGGGTTCCTCACTTACAACCCAGGTGGCCAATCCGTATTACGGCATCCTGCCCGCGTCCAGTCCGCTGGGAACGAAGAACATCGCGGCGGCCCAGTTACTCAAGCCCTTCCCGCGTTTTCAGAATGTCTCGACCTACCGCAACAACACCGGCACCACCAACTACAACGCTATCGAAGCCAAGGTGGAGCAACGCCTGTCGCACGGCCTTTCGCTGCTGTTGAGTTACACACACTCAAAGCTGATTGACGACGCATCGTCCGTCTTTTCGTCCACGGTCTTATCCTCGCCGAACACCAGTTCGCTCATCGCAGCCGACACCTACCGGCCTTACCTCGAGCGCGATTCTTCGAACGGCGATATCCCCAACATCGTGGCGCTGAGCACGGTGTATGCCCTGCCGAAATTCGCAGGCCACGGCATGGCCACCTCCGCGCTCGGCGGCTGGACCGTGCAAGCCGTGGTCACCCTGCAGAGCGGCATGCCCGTTACCGTCACGCAATCGACCAATACCAACAGCTTCGCCGGCGTGGCAACGCAGCGGCCCATGCGCATCGCCGAACCCGCGCTACCCGCCGGCCAGCGCACCCCCGGACGGTTCTTCAACACCGCCGCCTTCGCCACCACACCGCAGTTCCAGTTCGGCAACGCCTCTCGCAACCCAGTGCGCGGACCAGCCTATCGCGACGGTGACCTATCCCTCATCAAACACACGTCACTCGGCGAAAAGACAGACCTCGAATTCCGCGCCGAGTTATTCAACATCACCAACACACCCGGCTTCGCACAACCCAGCGGAGCCTTCGGCACCACCGCCTTCGGCAGCATCACCTCAACCGTCACCGACCCGCGCGTAGCCCAGTTCGCCCTGCGCCTAAGCCGGTAATATCCGTCAACTCGCGACACCGTCATCCTGAGCGCAGCGAAGACCCTGCAACAGCTTGCCTGCGGACAGGTTTGCGCCTTTCTCCCAAGAGAGGCCCTGTGATGTTTCCGTCAACACAACGACAAGGGATCCTTCGCTTCGCTCAGGATGACGGCTGGCTGGAGTAAGCTCGCGAAACGCACGGCTTCCCTCGAAAAGCGGCACAATAGACGCATGGCAACCACACCGCTTCTGACACCGCGCGAGGCTGCGCACATGCTCGGCATCAGCTATCCCACCATCAAGCAGTGGATCCTCAGCGGCAAGCTGCAGACCTCCCCAACGCCTGGCGGCCACCACCGTATCGCGCAGACGGCGCTCAAACCGTTTCTCGCAAAGGACCGCAAGAAGCCCGCGCATCAATCGCGCGAGCGCTATCGCCGTGTCAGCGGACGCAACCAGCTTGCCGGCAAGGTCGTCAGCATCCGCATCGAAGGTCTCTTCGCACAGGTGGTCCTCGCCGTCGGCGACCAGCAGATCACCAGCATCATCACCTCCGACGCAGCACGTGAATTGGGCTTGAAGAAGGGCGACAGCGCCGCAGCCCTCGTCAAATCGACAGACGTGATGATCGAGCGCCTCGACGACGTCGACACAGAGTAAGTCGCTTACCGATGTTCGCCTGCCTTTTTGTATGTCCATAGACATACTCTCCATATGTCCGGTCACGTACATTGCGGTAACGTGCAAACATTGTTAGTAACCCTGGGAAAGTCCTTGGTGTGCGAGTGGGAATGATGCTACGTTTAGCGCGTTCTCCCATCTGTTCCACTTAGGACCCCATACATGAAAGCATTAAGACTTTTATCTGCATTGTGTCTCTCTGTCGGCATCTCCGCTGCCGCCCACGCCTCCTCCAACTTCTCCTTCACCGGCAACTTCACGAACGACGCGAACGTGCAATCCTTCACGTTTACAGTAGGAGCACCTTCCCTCGTCACGCTGGAGACCTTCTCCTACGCAGGCGGCGTCAACTCCGCAGGTGCAACCATCGCGCGCGGTGGATTTGATCCGATTCTCGCTCTTTTCAGCGGCACCGGCCCAACCGCAACCTATATCAACCAGAATGACGATGGCGGCGGAAGCGTCCCCGCTGATCCGGTAACCGGTGAGCAGTACGATACCTACCTGCAAGCGATACTTGCGGCCGGGTCGTACACCGTGTCCATTATGGAGTTCGACAACTTCTTCAGTGGCTCCATCGGCGACCCCTTCAGTGCTGGCTTTCGGGAGTCAAGCCCCACCTTTACATCGCGGTATGGCTGCAGCGATGGACAGTTCTGCGATGTGACTGCCAACAATCGCGATTCCCACTGGGCCTTCGACATCGACGGCGTAAACGCTGCCACTCAAGTCGCTGTAACACCGGAGCCTTCCAGCTTGCTGCTGTTGGGAACCGGACTTACAGGCATTGTGGGCTTGATGCGCCGCCGCTTGAACGCGTAAACGATAAGTCAAACCTGCGCGACCCCTCTGGCTCACCTGCGGCCAGAGGGCTCGCGTGCTTGCACAAACAAACGACTGCGCTAACAGGTTTACAGGCCAGTTGTAACATCGCCGGCCGACCCGCACAATCGTTGCAGATACAACGCATTGCCCGTCGCATGACCCATCGCGGTGTTATCGAAGATAACCCATACTGCACCTGCCGCTGCACGCAGGCGTGTTGCCAGCGCGTGCAGAAAATCATCCTCATAAGCCGAGTAATACGTGCGCGGCGACCCATGCAGCCGCCAGTATTTCAGCGCTGGATCACCCGCAGGCTCAGCGGCTTTGGGGGAAGCCTTCGCAGGATCTGCACCCACGCGCGACGCGCCGAACTCGCGCAGCAGCCGATCCGCTTCACCACCGAACCAGCTTGCATGCCGAGGCTCAAAGGCCACCGCTCCCGTGTGTAACTCGCGCAGCGTCCCCAGGAAATCCCGCGTCACACCCTCATCAAACGCAAGGCTTGGCGGCAATTGCACCAGCAGCGGTCCCAGCTTGGATCCCAGCCCCGAAACCTCCTCAAGAAACGGCAGCAACAACGCACCCGCGCTGCGCAGCTTCGCCTCATGCGTGATGCGCTTCGGCACCTTCACCGCGAATTGAAACGCAACGGGCGTGCTCGCGGCCCAACGCTCCCACGTGCTGCGCCGGTGCGGCCGGTGGAAACTAGAGTTCACTTCCGCACAGCGAAACACCTGGCTATACCGCTCCAGGTGCGCTCCCTCCGCGGCAAAGTGCGCCGCATGATCGCGCGGCAGCGTCCAGCCGGCAGTGCCCACACGCACACCCCCCGCAGGGGACCCGCCGCCCTCCTTCGACTGGTTAGCTTGGTTTACCATCTGCTCCAATCGCAACATCGTTTTTCGGGTTGGCGCTCGGCCCTCGGTTGGTACCCCGGGTCTTCCTGCGACGCTCAGAAGGGATTGCCTGGCAGAAACAGGCTGAAGACGGTCCCGCTTTTCTCTGCGCCGACTCTCGAAAACACCTGCAGGCGGCCCCGGTGTTTCTCGACGATGCCCTTTGCAATCCACAGGCCCAGACCTGTGCCGTTGATGCCCTTCGTCGTAAAGAATGCGTCGAAAATGCGCTGCACGGTTTCGCGCGGTATGCCATGCCCGTTATCCGCGATGGTAATGCGCACGCCTGCCACGCCGCTCTTCCAGGAGCGAGTGCTCCGGGTGCGGACCAGCAAGCGGCCACCCCGTTTCATCGAGTCAACGGCATTGCCCACCAGGTTATTCAACACCTGCCGGATCTCACCCTCGTAACATGTCATCAGGGTTTTGCCGTGGTGCTGTACCTCAAGATTCACATTCGCATTGGCTAACCGGCCCGCGTATAAACCCAGCGTAGGTTCCAGCAGTTCTCCAGCCGAGATAGGCCGTGGTTTCGTCGATTGCCGGTGAAATTGAAGGGTTTGACTTACAATTTGCGAAACTCGGGAAAGCTCCTGGTCGGCAGCGGCGAGAAAGCTGCAGACCTCCTCGGATAGCCCATCACTATGACGCACAAGGTACAACAAGTTTGTCACTGCCTCGAGTGGGTTATTAATCTCGTGCGAAATGGAAGCTGCCAATCGGCCCACCGCCGCCAGCTTCTCACTTTGTATCAGGGCCTGTTCCGATCGACGCTGCTGATCGATGTCGGACACAGCAACGACACCGCCGGTGACCTCACCGGATTCACTAACGACAGGCGCAGCTGCAAGCCTGATCCAGGCCCGCGTCCCGTCGCCGCGTTCATAGAGATAATCCTCGGAAGGCACGGCCTTTCCGCTGCGGATCGCGCGGACCAGCGGGAATTCGTCACCAGACACCCGCCGTCCATCCTCATGGAACGCGATCCACTCCACATGATGATCCGCATCGGAGCTCTGTCGAAGGGGGTGCCGAACGATTTCTTCCAGGCGCCGATTTCCCCTTACGATTTCTCCGGATGACTTGGCGAAGAGAACGCCCACGGGCAAGTTATCCAGCATCGCTCCCAGCAGTTCTCGCTCCTCCTTTAATTCCGCGACAGCGTCTCTGATCTGGTACTGCCGCTCCCGCGCGCGAATCGCCGCCTGAACACTGCTGACGAGGGTTGCCGTCCGGATGGGGCGTTCCAGCAGAACAGGCGAGCCCAGCGGCAGGCGGGCGGTAAGCTGACGCATGGTGTGCAGCGTCTCCCGGCCTGCTGCGGTCAGTATCAGCAGGGGAAGGTCAGACCACGAAGGCTGGCTTTTCTGATAATGACTGAGTGCCTGGATGGCCGCCGGACTAAGTGCTTCTTCAGCAATCAGCAAGGGTCCGAGTAACATCAGCTCGCCGGCATCGGCAAGCGTCTCTGCGATCGTGCTGATCTGGGCGGCCACGCCATGCGCCCCCAGCACACCTGCGATCAACTCCGAATCGCGTCCTGTCGGTGCGATCACGCGGACAGGTAAATTCACCGTAACACTGCGTTCTGGGCCATTTGCCTGTCTTCGATGACATCCGGCACGCCAGTCAGGATGCCGCGAAAATTAGTCAGCGGCTCACCGACGTCAAGACCCGACTCGTCAAGCCGAAACTCACGCAGGGTTCGCTCATGTTGCCCGAGTCTTTGCTTGAGCACGGACACCACCTGCCGAATCTCGCCGTCGGCTTCAAAATATCGTAAGAGGATCACAGTGTCCGCGAGATAACTGACATCCAGTTCCGCGTGCGTGTTACCGATCAAGCCGTGCTGGGTCAGGACCAGGAACGTAATCACTCCTTTGTGATTTAAATACGCCAGCAGTTCGTGTAACTGGAGAATCAGATCTTTTTCACCTGGCATGGAGTTGAGAAAGCCATTCAAGCTGTCGATCACGACTACACGGGTACTGTTCTGTTCCATGTCCGTGCGTATGCGCCACGTAAACTCGCCGGGTGATAGTTCGGCAGGGTCCACCTGGGACAGTGCAAGTGTGCCTTTTTCTATCTGGTCCCGTACCCTGATACCCAGCGATTCCGCCCGGTGCACTGCGGTGCGAATCGCTTCATCAAAGGTATAAACGACTGCCCTTTCGCCGCGTGCTGCTGCGGCGGATGCGAACTGGATAGCCATCGTCGATTTACCCGCGCCGGTTGGACCGATCAGCAGCGTCGAGGAGCCTCGGCTGATGCCGCCGCCGAACATTTTATCCAGCGCTTCGATGCCGCTGGTGGCACGCTCGTCCGTAAAGGTACCACCGTGTTCATTCGATACCAGGCGTGGATAGATCTTCAATCCGCCCTTCTCAATGGTGTAGTCGTGAAACCCCTCGCGAAACGCACTGCCGCGAAGCTTCAGAATTTCTATCTGCCGCCGGTTTACACCATAACTGCGGGGCACCTTTTCCAGACGGATGACGCCGTGCGCAATGCTCTGCAATTGCATGTCGCTGCCCTCGCCGGAACGGTCATCCAGCAGCAGGACCGTAGTTTCGCGGCCGGCGAAAAACTGCTTCAACGCCAGCAGTTGTCGACGGTAGCGCATGGTGTCGGAAGCCAGCAGACGCAGCTCGGAAAGTGAGTCGATCACAAGGCGGGTAGGCTTCACTTCTTCAATCAGTTCCGTCAGCTTTTTGATCGTCGTGGCCAGTTCAACCTCGCTCGGATGAAACACCGTGTACTGCTGTTCCGGGCTGAGGCTGGCCTCCTCGGGAACGAACTCCGCGATCGCAAGCTCGTCGGTGGACCATCCATGAGAAAGCGCGGACGCCTCCAACTCTCGCCGGGATTCCGAAAGAGTGATGTACAGCGCCGTCTCACCAGCCATGATGGCCGTCCGAATGAACTGCATCGCAACCGTGGTCTTGCCCGTGCCCGGTACGCCTTCGAGCAGGTACATCTGCCCAGCGGGCAGGCCGCCGGACAAGATATCGTTCAGACCGATCACGCCCGTGTCAATCCGGGTCGGTAGTTCACTCACCGTCATAGGGATCAAGTTTATGCGATACCGGCCGCAAACTCGACCCGGCGAGCACGCCATTCGTTGACGACGCACACTGCCAACAAACTTTATTCAGTGACGAAGTGGATGAGGCAAACGCCAGATGACAGACGGACATCGCAGGAGGGCTTCATGGTAGCGTGAAAACATCTGCATGGCAGCCTCGAAGAGACATTCACAGCCCGCCGCGGCGAAGATCCTTCCGGTTTGTCTCACGGGTTTATGCCTGTTCCTCCCCGCGTATGCCTGCACTGCCCAACAGGCACCGCCGCCGGCAGTGGTGCAGCCCGGCGCGCCCGGCATGCCCAGCAGGTCTCTGCCACCCAACACCCATGCCACTGCGGCGCAGGCATCGCCCGCAGATATCGCCTTTATGCAGGGCATGATCATGCATCACGGACAGGCCGTGGAGATGACGGCGCTGATCCCCTCGCACACGGAAAACTCGGTAGTACGTCTGCTGGGTGCGCGCATCAGCAGTTCGCAAAGCGACGAGATGAACTTTATGAAGCGCTGGCTCGTATCTAGGGGCGAACCGGTCTCCACCGCGATGCACGGCATGTCCGATATGGAGATGTCCGGCAAGCCGACGGCCGCGATGCCCGGCATGCTGACAGCAGCTCAGATGACCGCTCTGCGCAGGGCGAAGGGAGCCGCATTTGACCGGCTGTTTCTCGCCGGCATGATCCAGCATCACGGCGGCGCGCTGACCATGGTCAAGTCGCTCTTCAACAGTCCCGGAGCGGGTCAGGACGCTGACCTGTTCAACTTCGCCACCGACGCCGACAACACCCAGCGCGCCGAAATCAACATCATGCAACACATGCTCGATCAGCAGGCAACACAGGAGACACAATGATTCCTTGGAACAAGGCATTGCAGGTATGCACCGCCGGGATGATCCTATCGTTTGCAGCCGCAACACTTCACGCGCAGCAGGCCGCACCGCCCCCTCCCGTGAACCAGCCGCCTGACGCCAAGGCCGCCGCCAAGCCTGTGCCCACCGATGAGTTGGATGAGTTCACGCCCAAGCCCGCGCCGCCGCTGCCCGCAGGCATGACGGGTTCCGATGCGAACGATCCTCGCTACAAGCTGAAGGCCGGCATGTACGACGCCGGCGAGCTCGCCATGGGCATGCGGCGCTTGACGTCTTTGCACAAGCCCGCCGCCTTTGAGCTGGGCGACGTGCAGCCGGACGATCCCAAGGTGACGAAGACCCTGGCCACACTGGGCATGAACGGCGATGGTGTCGCCAAAATGCCAAAAGCGTTACGAACTGTGCTGGCCCAGCTTGCGTTTGCCAACTCTGATTTCGCCTTTCAGGGCACCCACCTGTTCCAGGGAAACTTCTACGGCGTCAGCATCTACGACATCGCCGATCCGCTCAAGGTGAAGCTGCTGACGACGCTGGTCTGCCCAGGCGGCCAGGGTGATCTGTCCGTCTACGGCAACCTGCTGTTCATGTCGGTGGAGATGCAGAACGGTCGCGTGGATTGCGGCGCGCAGGGCTTTCCGCCTCCACCGCCGCGGCCCGCGCCCGTCGACGGCAAGCCTGCTCCGCCACAGCTTCCCGCAGCGTCGCCGGACCGCTTCCGCGGTGTGCGCATCTTCGATATCGCCGACATCCGCAACCCCAAGCAGGTGGCCGCCGTTCAGACCTGCCGCGGATCGCACACGCACACGCTGGTCATCGACCCGAATGACAAAGAGAACGTCTACCTGTATGTCTCGGGCACATCCTTCGTGCGGCAGGCAGAGGAGCTGGCGGGTTGCTCTGGCGAAAAGCCCGACAAGGACGCGAACACCTCGCTCTTCCGCATTGACGTGATCAAGGTGCCGGTTACAGCGCCCGCGCAGGCCGCCGTCGTTGCCAGCCCACGCGTCTTCTTGGACGCCCGCACCGGCGCCCTGAACGGCCTGAACAACGGCGGCAGCCACGACAAGGGCGCAGAGAAGGCGGCCGATACCAACCAGTGCCACGACATTACCGTGTACTCCGCAGTGGGACTGGCTGCGGGCGCATGTTCCGGCAACGGGCTGCTGCTCGATATCAAGGATCCCGTGCACCCCAAGCGGATCGATGCTGTTAATGATCCTAACTATTCCTACTGGCATTCCGCATCGTTCTCCAATGATGGGAAGAAAGTTGTCTTCACCGATGAGTGGGGCGGCGGCCTTGGCGCGCGTTGCCGGCCAAATGATCCGAATAAGTGGGGCGCGGATGCCATCTTCAATCTGAATGACGACAAGCTAAGCCTCGCCAGTTACTACAAAATGCCCGCCGCGCAGGGCGACACAGAAAACTGCGTTGCGCACAATGGCTCGCTGCTGCCGGTCCCCGGTCGTGATATCGAGGTGCAGGCCTGGTACCAGGGCGGTATCTCCGTGATGGACTTCACCGACGCCGCGCACCCGTTTGAAATTGCCTACTTTGACCGCGGCCCGATTGATGCGAAGACGCTGATACTCGGCGGCTACTGGTCGGCCTATTGGTACAACGGCAACGTCTACGGCTCGGAGATTTCACGCGGACTGGATGTCTTCGCACTAACTCCGACGAAGTTCCTGACGCAGAACGAAATCGATGCGGCAAAAACCGTTCGCGTCACTGAGCTGAATGTCCAAAATCAACAGAAGATCGAATGGCCCTCGCAGATGATCGTCGCCAAGGCTTACCTCGATCAACTGGAGCGCTCCAAGGCCATCCCTGCCGACCAGATCGCCGCTCTTCGGAAGGCAATCGATAAGGCGGGAAAGTCGCACCTGAACGCCAAGGAACTCGCCAAGCTGAAGGACTTGGCAGCTCCCATCGAAACCAACGCGGCCTCGGCCCCGACCGCAGACGCCGCCCGCATGCACGCCCTGTCGCAGATCCTCATCCATCCCGTGGCATAACTCACACGAAGGTACTCATCGGCACAAGGACCCCGCCTGCTGTAGGCGGGGTTTTCTGTGCGTCCGATCTGATGGTTCTTCGGCAGCCCTCTCAGAAAAGTCTCTGAATCATGACCTACTAGTTGATAGTCTTATGAGCATGCAGGGAGAAACGGCAGATCGCATCCTCCAAACGGCAAAGGCGCTGATCTCTGACCTGGGCTACTCGGGGTTCAGTTATGCCGACATCTCAGAGGCTGTCCAGATTAGCAAGGCCAGTATTCATCATCATTTTCCGACCAAGGCAAACCTGGTTGTCTCGGTACTCAAAGCTCATCGAGAGAAGCTCCTGCAGGGGACACAATCATTGACCGAGCAGGTGGGAGATCCTGTGGCACGACTTCAGGCCTATGTCCATCACTGGGAGGGTTGCATCCGGCGCAAGAAGGAGCCGTTCTGCATAGCTGCCTTACTTGCCGCCGAGCTGCCCAGCCTGCCCGAAGAGGTTCAAACCGAGGTGCAGCAACATTTTCTGGATCTAAGTGGATGGATATGCAAGACGCTCAAAGAAGGTGTCAGAAAGCGTAGCCTGAAGCTCCAGGGGAACCCTGAAGACGAAGCACAAACCTTCATGGCTGCGGTCCACGGTGCAATGCTATCGGCCCGAGCTCTTGGAAACTGCCATGTCTTCGAAACCGTCACAAATAGCGCCCTGCAGCGTCTTTCCGCGCGTAAGACCTAGCAATAGACCTGTCAGGTTTTGTGCACGCATTTACTCTACCAACTAGAAGATAGCCACAAGGAAGAACATGTCAATCGCAGCCCCCAACGAACAACTGCAAGCGCATTCCTTACGCAACCTCTACTTCACGCGGACCGCAGTCCAGCTACTCTGGGCTGGCATCGTGCTGGTCAACGCGGTCAGCAATCCCGGGCTGGCTGCCGGCCTCCTGATCCTCTACCCTCTCTGGGATGTGGCCTGCACCGTGTATGACCTGAGGACTTCCGCTCGGTCCATCTCAGGCCCGCCCACCGCACAATACGTGAATGTGGTCCTTGGGATTCTGGCCGCGGTCGGCATCTTCCTGACTGTCTTCAAGTCTCCTCAGCAGGCAGTCGTGACCTTCGGTGCATGGGCGTGCACGGCTGGACTTGCGCAACTTGCAGTCGGCATCTCTCGACGGAAGCAATTAGGCGGTCAGTGGGCCATGATTCTCAGCGGTCTGCAATCCACTGCAGCAGGTTTGACCTTCATCATTGGCGGGCTGCATGGAAAAACGCACATCAAAGATCTGGGGGGATACGCGGTCCTGGGTGGAATCTACTTCCTCGTCGCCGGCTTCTTATTGAACCGCAAGCTTTCTCAGATGCCAAAGGTTGTTGTAGCCGTAGCCACGTAAATGTCATGCCCGGATCGGAGCGCATGGTTTGCGATGAATGCTACCCAGGGAAGCCTCGCCGGAAGTGTGCGGCGAGGCTGCTCTGTCGGTCCGGTCTGAAGTCATTCGAAGGGATTCACCGGTCTATCATCGAGCGCAACTGTACGGTCTCACCTCGATGGACCGAATCTTCAGCGGCAGCGGCGTGCCTTTTTTGAAAGGCTCGGGCGGCGTGAATGCAAGCGTCTGGTCCGGGCCGATCGTAGCCTTTTCATGTGTGCCTTCGCTCAGTGTGACCATCCGTGAATGTCCATTGCTGACCATCGCAACGCTGCCTTCACCATCAACGTGGAAGGTCAGCGAGGCACATCCGGAATGAACCGCCCAGCGATATTTATAGAGCGTCTTTGGAGCTTCATATCCCTGTCCGTTGTAGTTGTAGAACTTCTCCGCCGCATTCGCATCGAGCGTAAGTGGCCCCTCAGGAGGCTGCGCGTCACTCGTGTTGAGGTCTCCGCGAAATTGCAGCTTGATGACAGGCATGGCGCCCGTCACCGCATTCGACGGCAGCTCCAGTAAGACGTCATCGCCATTGGTGCTCAAGGCCAACGGCCTCCCTGAAGTAAGCACCTTCGCGGACTGCCACTGCGTCTGAGTCGCGTGCGGAAGGCGGAGTACGCCATCAGCGGGCACCGACTTCACGAAAAGATATATGGCATGCCCTTTTACGGTCGCATAGCCGAAGTCAAGCTTCGCGAAAGGAGACGCCGTTGTGCCATAGATCGCCTCGGCATTCGGTTTCAGCCATGTGCCGATGCCGCGTAGCACGTCCGCTTCGTAAGGCACTACGGAGCCGTCACCTTCCGGCCCGATGTTCAGAATGTAATTACCGCCGCGACTCACAACCTGGACCAATCGCGTGATGTTTTCGTCGATCTTACCCTGCAAATCGTCACGTTTTTGCCACGAGCGATAACCCCAGGTCTGGTGAAAGATGGAAGCGGGCGTTTGCCAGGGCTCATCGATGCCGTACGCGGGAACCTCGTTGTCGCCCATCACGACGAAGTCGCCCTGGTAATTCCATACGCGGCCGCTCACCATGGTCTGTGGCTGCAGGTTATGAACGGTAGTCGCAAATAAATTGCTTTGTTGCGGCGTCGGCTTACCCATATCGAACCAGATCTCCGTAATCGGGCCATAGTTCGATAACAGCTCGCGAAGCTGCGCCGCGTTGAACTCCGCATGCTGGTCACTGAGCGGGTTGCTGTTGCCTTCCATGTAACGATCCATCCCGTGCCAGTCGATGGAAGAGTAGTACACCCCAAAGCCGATCCCACCGCGCTTGCAGGCGTCCGCTAGCTCTTTTACAACATCGCGATGATAGGGCGTGGCGTCCACGATGTTGTACTTCGACTGGGCGGTGTGAAACATGTTGAAACCGTCGTGGTGCTTGGACGTGATCACGATGTAACGCATGCCGGCTGCCCTGGCTAAAGCAACAACTGCGTCTGGATCCCACCTGGTCGGATTAAAGCTGTTCGCTGTGGCAGCATACTCATCGACGGGAATCGCAGCACTGGCCATGATCTGCTCGCTGTAGTTGTCATCGTACTGCTTGCCTTTCCACACCCCGCCAAGCTGGGAGTAAAGGCCGAAGTGAATAAACATCCCGAACTTACGATCCTGCCACTGCTGCACCGTAGCAGCAGACGGGCGAGGTTCCGATCGTGGCAGAGGCTTGTCTTGGACGCGCTCCTGCGCGAGCATCGTAGAGCAGAGCGCCAGCACGCAAGTGAAAAACAGTTTCATCTTATGATGGTACCGCCCCTGTCGCGTAAGTCGTGGCGATGACAACTTACACAGGAACGCGGTCGCTAGATATACCATTCTGCTATCTTCCGGCAAGGCCCACACGAACGTCCGAGGCGCGTCGTGACAGGACCGCAAAGGTGCTGTTTGTGACTTATCATGGTCGTGCAGCCTTGATGCTCATTCTCACCGCGAGGACCGTATGACAGATTCAGAGAGACTCATAGCCGAAATCTACTCTGCTTTTAACAGGCGGGATGTTGATGGTGCATTGGCGCAGATGAGCGAGAGCGTCAGCTGGCCAAAGGCGTCAGAAGGCGGGCGCGTAATTGGGAAGAAAGAGATTCGCGCTTATTGGCGACGTCAGTGGGAAGAGTTTGATCCTCATGTCGAACCGCTCGAGATCATCGACCGCGGAGCAGGCAGGATTGATGTCCGGGTCCATCAGCTCGTCAAAAGTCTTGCCAGCGAGATACTCTCGGACAGCGAGGTCTGGCATGCGTATACCACTACAGACGGTCTGATCGAACGGATGGACCTGGCAGGATCTGAAGCAGCCTCTGAGCAGAGCCCATCCTCAGCGTTCTCTCATCACTAGGTTTCCACCCTCCCGATTGATAAAAAAAGGGATTTTCGCTAGATTCAGTGTTGTCTCAGTTGCCGCGCAGATAGCGATTCGGAACGTTACCAAGGCTCGGCGCCTCTCTGCTGAGTGCGTGCAGCAGCGTGCGAATGTTTGCGTAGGTGTCCCGCTCGGAACGTTGGAACTGCCTCAATAAACCAAGCTGAGCATACGAGACAGGCGTCACGTCGAAACACTGGGTCTCCCATTCAAAGCCTTTCCCCCACGTGATGCCGCGCAGAAGAATGTTGGCGCGTGCACCTGCATCGAGTAACAATCTCATGACAGGTTCTGACCGGTTCTCGTTGGAGTTGACGGTATGAAACAGCGGTGTCTGACCGCCGAAGCCGACCTCATCTGTCGCGGCGCGCGCATCCACTTCCGCCCCTAACTCAATGAGCTTCTGAGCAACATCCAGATGACCATACTCGGCAGCCACGTGTAACAGCGAAGCGCCCGACAACGGCGTAAATGCGCAAGCCATTGTCGTCCTGTGTTTCAGGAGGTCAGGATCGCGGCGGACCGCCTTCGCCAGAGCGTCCGGATCATTCAGAAGGACTGGTTCTAACTTCGGATCGTCAAGTAACGCACCACGTTCCAGCAGCAAGCGAAGACAGTCGGGGAATCTGTCCGATCGAAGATACATTTCGATCAGGGCGTTCACCGGAGTCTTGCCATCGATGTCTGAGAACAGGCCGAAGCCGTCGTCTAAGACCGCCTGAATACGATCGACCGAGTGGATTTCGAAGGCAACCAGCAATTCTTTGTCAGCGGCACTCAGAGGATTTTCCATACACTGCTAGCGACTTAAGTGCGCATTAAAGAAATCCACCATGTAGCCCCACGCCTCATGCGTCTCGGGGAGTGCGCTGTTATTCCAAAAAACATGCGGCAGACCCTCAAAGACAATCAGGCGAGCATCGTCGCCGGACCGCAGAAACGCGCGATGCAGCGTGCTTGTGGCGCTCAGCAGCAGGTCGCGTTCGCTTGTGACAAACAGCGTCGGCGGCATGCCGTGCAGGTCCGCAAACAACGGCGACAGCACGGGATCCTTGCGATCGGTCGATCCCACATAATCCGCATCCAGCGGATCACCCGGGACCGGCACATAACCGCGCAGGCCATCCGTGTTGTAAAGCGACCGCGAGTCGCCGCCCTCAACAAAGTCACTCGGCGTGGAAAATGAACCCAGCGCCCCCGGCAGCGGCAGCTTCAGCTGTTTCAATTTCACGGCCATTTCAATCGTCAAACCAGCGCCGGCCGAGCTGCCATACACGCCGATCCGCTGCGGCTTATACGTCTTCAGCAACTCGCGATACACCGCCACAGCATCATCCACGGCCGCGGGAAACGGGTGCTCCGGAGCCAGCCGGTACAGCACGCTAACCACCCGCGTCTTAGCCAGCGCTGCGATCGGCATCGACTCGGAATACGAGCCGGAATCAGCATTGAAACCGCCCCCATGCAGGCAGATCAGCACCCGATCCGTATGCGACGCCGCAGTCTCTTTCGGCCGCACATCCAGCACCGGCACGCCCGCGATCGACGTGTCCTTCACCGTCACCGCGAACATCTTGTCCAGGTCGTCACGATGCTTCTGCTGCGACACCACCAGGCTGGCACGCCGCTGCTCCAGCGTCTGCGGCACCTGTGCGTCGGACGCCTGCCGCTTCAACCACTGCTGCGCTTCCGGGCTAAGATTATGCGGCAGCGGGATGACGCGCTGCAGCCGCACCGTGCCATCCTCATCGATGGTCGCGTGGTTCGTATCAATCCGTGGAGCGGCGGCCTGCTGCGCCACCAACCACTGCCCTGCCGTGAGACATCCAGCCACAACCAACGCGCGCGCATACCCGCTCATCACTCGACCTCGTTTCAGCGCGACGCAAGTGGCATCCGCGAACACCCAGACATCCTACCCGCACCGTGCTGAAACGGGATTCCGCGGTTCCAAGGATGTTCGCTGTTCCGTCTGCCGCGCCGCCGTTCCCGCCGTGCCGTTGTACCCTTTGAAGCATGTGCGGAATCGTCGGTTACATCGGCCCAAAGTCAGTCGTCCCTCTTATCGTTGAAGGTCTTCGCCGGCTTGAGTACCGCGGCTACGACTCGGCCGGCATCGCCGTTGCGGGTGACGTGGAGAACCCGTTCAAGCTCGACGTGCGCCGCGCCCCCGGCAAGCTGGGCAACCTGGAAAAGGTGCTGCTCGACCAGCCGCTGCACGGCACCTACGGCATCGGCCACACCCGCTGGGCCACTCACGGCCGCCCCACCGAAGAGAACGCGCACCCCCATCGCGACGGCTCCGGCACGCTCGTCGTGGTGCATAACGGCATCGTCGAAAACTACATCGCGCTCAAGAACGATCTCATCAAGCGCGGCCACAAGTTCGTCAGCGAAACCGACACCGAGATCATCGCGCACCTTATCGAAGACGAGCTCGAAAAAGCTGCAGCCACTACCGCGCAGGCCATCACCGCCGAAACCGGCTTCAGTCCGCTTACCCAGAACGGCCGCGACGGCACCGGCTTCAACCCGGCCACGACGCACCCCGAA
>CBAAAE010000049.1:0-5673 GCA_964658845.1 uncultured Novosphingobium sp.
GCGATGCTGCCGGCTACGGGTGAAGCCGTTCAGACGCGTGCCTATGTCGACACCGGTCCCGTGGTCGAGCGCTGGTTCGCGCAGCTTGCGGGCATCGGGTGGATTGGGAAGAACACCTGCGTACTGAACCAGCAGCAGGGTTCGTGGCTGCTGCTCGGTGTCATTCTCACGTCGATGTCACTGGCGGATGAAGCTATGCTGCTGCCCGCTGCAGACCGCTGTGGAACGTGCACGCGATGCATCGACGCATGCCCGACGGATGCCCTGATTGCGCCCCGGCAGATGGACGCCAGCCGCTGCATCGCTTACCTGACCATTGAGAAGAAGGGCAGCATCGATGAGGCACTGCGGCCGGCCATGGGCAGGCAGGTCTTCGGCTGCGATATCTGCCAGGATGTATGTCCCTGGAATCGCCGCTCGCCGGTCGGCACGAACCCTGACCTGCAGGCTCGGCCAGGCCTGGTCAATCCGTTGCTCGAAGATCTTGCGGCATTGGACAACGCTGCCTTCAAGGCGCGGTTTCGCGGCTCTCCCCTGGAGCGGACGGGACGCAAACGGCTGCAGCGTAATGTTGCGATTGCGATGGGGAACAGCGGCGACGCGCGGCATCTGGACAGGCTGCAGCACTGGTCTGCCGGCGACGACCCTGTGCTGGCGGAGAGCGCCTCCTGGGCGATCGATTACATCAGCGCGAACTGCGAAAACACGGCACCGAGCACCCTCGACGAAGGGCAACGGGGAGACACCTGCTCTGCTAGCATCAGTGCAACCGGAAGAAGTGCAACCACATGAAGCGCAACCGGATAAAGCTGCACCGGCCCATTGACCTATGCCGTTCCTGACGCCGCCTGACCAGGCCGAACCCGATGCTGCCGAGCCGGACGGGACGGTCGACGGACTGGAGAGAACGCAGGGTGATTGCGAGACATGGCCTGAGCCTGTGGAAGGCGGATCAGGCGCCCAGATGATCGCGCTGCTGCGCTACCTGACGCAGACGGAAGTTCACACGTACGCCTTCTCGGTTGCGGCAAATGTGATCCTGTCGCTGTTCCCATTCATCGTGCTGCTGCTGACGCTGTCGCGTCGTGTGTTCCACTCGCCGGCGATGTTTATTGTCGTGGGTCAGTTGATGCACAACTACCTGCCCACCGGCCAGGATTTCGTGATGCGAAACATGAACCTGCTGGTGCATCCGCGCAAGGGCGTTCAGATCTTCTCAGTGGTCATGTTGCTGGTCAGCAGCACCGGTGTCTTTCTGCCGCTTGAGGTCGCGCTTAACAAGGTCTGGTGCGCGCCAACGAACCGCTCGTACCTGCATAACCAACTGGTGTCGCTCGGTCTGGCCGTATCCGCCGGGATACTCGCGATGTTCTCCGTTGCGGTTTCCAGCGCGCAGCAGGCGGTGCTTGGATTCCTGTTCTTCGGGCACACCTCGAACTTCTTCTACCAGGTACTGTCGAACGGCTTTCTTGCCCTGCTTGCCACGGTCAGTAGCGTGACGCTGTTTTTCCTCATCTACTGGATTCTTCCGAACCGCAACATCCCGGCGCGTGCGGTGCTGCCGACCGCGATCGTCACAGGTCTGCTGTGGGAAGGCGCGAAGCACCTGTACATTGCGGTTCTGCCGCATTTAGATTTTGGCAGTGTGTACGGTCCGTTCCAAATCTCGGTGGGGCTGATGCTGTGGGCCTTCCTGTCGGGGCTGATGTTGCTGGCTGGCGCTCACTTTTCGGCCACGCGACACGCGCTGCGCATGGCCAGGCAGGAGCGTTAAGGGATGCCCCTGGTCCTTCGTCCGCGCCAGCAGAACACGTCCGACCCGCTGTATTCGTCTGCGGGTGCGCCGACCGGAGAGAATGCCGTGCGCGTTCCGGTCTACCTGCAGGTACTGTGGGGAGCGGCCGTGCTGGTCTTCGTGGCTGCATACCTGCCCGCACCGATCGGTGGCTACGCCGTTCTGATTCGCTGGCTGGTGCTCGCTGCGACGCTAATCGCGACGATGCCGTTTGCCTATCGCGCCGTGCAGCAGGGCATTTTGTGGCGGCTACGCAACAAGCTGATCCTGACCTACCTGCTGATTGGCCTGACGCCGGTGGTGCTGTTCTTCACCCTGGTGTTTCTGTCGGCGTATGTTGCCGCCGGGCAGTTCGCCATTCACCTGGCGGCGTCTCACCTGCAGTTGCGGCTTGACAGTCTGGGGACGAGCGATGCCGGGCTTGCCTTTGCGCTGGCTCACCGCCTAGAGGAGGGAACCGCGCCAGACGCGCTGCTGCGCCCCGACGGACGTCCGGGATCGCCGGCGCCGCTGGCGCCGCGCCTGGTCTTCGGTCGCCAGATCGCTGTGTACATCGATGGCGCGCCCGTAGATGTGCCTGGCGTAGCCGGCAACGACCGCACGCCCCTGCGGCTGGCTGACTGGGTGATGAAGCGTCCTCGCCTGGGACAGATGAAGATCTTCGCTGCGGACGGTGGCGTGCTTTACATGGCCGTGGTGGACCGTGTGTCCGCGGGAAGAGATCACTCGGTCACCGTCATCGGCAGCGTTCCCGTGACGCAGACACTGGTTGAGGGGATCGCCGACGGCCTTGGGCAGGTCATTCTGGCCCCCGGCATGGCGCTGGAAGAGAGTCGTGAGCCTAGCCTCTCCATCGCGGAACTGCGGCGTAGGCGTCTGGTCGGCGGCAAGCATGCGGACCGTGCCAATCTGCTGGACGGCGAGGTCGTTTCCTCCTCCACGCTGTCCGTTATCAACTGGGAGACAGGGGATGTACGCGCGATTCCGATCACGGTCGTCTCGCGGCCGTCCGTTCTGTTTGAGCAGCTGTTCGGCACCGGCCTGACTGGGCGCCTCACCGACACCATCCGCCTGGCTTTCATCGCGGTGTGCCTGTTTTTTGGGCTGCTGGAGATCTTTGCTTTCTACGTCGCCATGCGGCTGACCCAGAGCATGACCGGGTCAGTCGAGGACCTGTACGCCGCAACGCTTTCGATCGACAGCGGCAACCTGTCACACCGTATCCACGTGCAGCGGGACGACCAGTTGGCCGACCTCTGCCGGTCGTTCAACCGTATGTCCTGGTCGCTGGGTCGCCTGATCGAAGAGCAGAAGGAAAAGGAGCGCATGCAGAGTGAGTTGAGCATCGCGCAGGAGGTCCAGGAGAACCTGTTTCCGCGCGCGCACATCCGCGTTCCTTCCCTTGATCTGCATGGCATCTGTCGGCCGGCCCGCACCGTGTCCGGCGACTACTACGACTTTCTCGTCTTTCACGATGATCAGGAGCATCGTCGCACCGTGACGGGCGTCGGTCTGGCGCTGGGCGATATCAGCGGCAAGGGTATCTCGGCCGCGCTGCTGATGGCGACACTGCACTCGGCGGTACGTGCCTACCGTTTTGCAAGCGAGGAGTTGTTCACCGGTAGCCCCCGCTCGCAGACGCATGCCGAGTCGCTGGAGTGCGGTGAACTGTTCGAGTCGCCGTCACGCATTCTTGCGCTGCTGAACCGGCATCTGTATCGCTCGACCCAGCCGGAGAAGTACGCCACCCTCTGGCTTGCGCATTACGACGACCGTTCGCACCGGCTCACCTACTCGAACGCGGGACAGTTGCCACCGTTCCTGCTGCGCGCGAACGGCAGCGTGCGTCAGTTGACCTGCGGTGGCACAGTCGTCGGCCTGATGGACGGCATGCGCTACGAACAAGAGACCCTGACGCTCGAAGAGGGCGATCTGATCATTGCCTACTCTGACGGTGTCACCGAACCCGAGAACGACTTTGGCGACTTCGGCGAGGACCGCCTGCTGGAAGTCGTGCGCCAGTACCGGCACGAGCCGCTCGAGGTGATCTCGGCCGAGGTGATGCGCGCCCTGGATGCGTGGATCGGCGGGGGGGAACAGCCGGACGACATCACGCTGGTGCTCGCGCGCCGGGTTTAGTTTTGGGCAACGCAGAGGCACGCAGGCCTCCTAAGTGGACAAAGCAGAGGCCTTTTAGGCCTCACTCCATCAGGCTGCCGAGTGCGGGCACACATGCACATCCCTTCGCGCTGCTGCGGGATGGCAGGCCTGTATGAGGTTGGAAGTATCCACGTTCCGGATCAGGCGGGTAACGATGACGACGCTGACGGTGCCGTCGGGTCGTGGGGCGCACCCTGCATGAGGACGGTGCTCGTCGGGAGTCCGAGCGGTATGCCTTCCTTCTCGAAGGTGAGCAGCACTTTCCGGCGGAGCGACCGCATGATGCCGTCGCGCTGGTTGGCCCGGACGCGCAGGTTCACGGGGTAGATCACTTCGCGCCCGTTGATGCGGTCGACGCCGAGGATGTCCGGATCGGCCATGGCGACGTCGGCAAAGGCCGGGTCGCGCCTGACTTCGAGCGCTATCCCGCGTAACAGTTCCATCACCCGGTCGGGGTCCGCCGAGGCGTCGACCGAGACGGCGAGTGAGGCTACCGAGAACTCACGGGAGAGGTTCGCGACGGTGGCGATCTGCGAGTTCGGAATGAAGTAGAGGGTTCCGTCGCCGTCGCGCAGCGTGGTGGCTCGCAGCGACAGGTCCTCCACCGTGCCGGTCAGCGTGGCGATCCGAACCACGTCGCCCACGTTGAACTGGTCTTCCACGAGGATGAAGACGCCGTTCAGCATGTCTTTGAAAAGCGATTGCGCGCCGAAGGAGATGCCCAGACCCACGACTCCCGCGGATGCCAGCAGGGGCTTCAGGTCGATGTTGAAGAGCGGCAGGATCTGCAGGATGGTGATGAAGCCGATCAGGCCGTAGCAGGTAGCACGCAGGATGGCTGCCATAGTGCGCAGCTGCGATGCCCGCTGGGGCTTGGCCGTGGTGTAGGCATCCGCCAGCCGCCGCATGCGATGGACGAAGAACGCGACCACCCGCTGCAGGATGAACGCCACCAGAAGGATGACGAGGATCTTCGGGGCGTCATGGCGGACGAAGTCGACGACGTCGGTATGCCAACTGCGGCCTAACTCACGAAAGCTTTCGTCCTGCGGTTGCGACGCTGCCACAGGCGCGGCCAGAATGAAACTCAACAGCATGCCGTCCACCTTCCAGATGCGTTCCTGCGGCTTAGAATGTGCCAAAGGGGTTGCTCCGGTTTTAGCATGGCTCAGCGGCCACCATGCTGCAAGTACGTCCGGTATCTGGCCCTTCCTGTTCGCCTGGCCTTGAGGAGGAGTATGGATTGTACGTTCCGACGTTGCTGCCACATGGCTGCCGCCCTGCTCTTGATCGCTGCCGCTGCCGGCGGTCAGGCACGGTCTTCGGGTGGCAACACTTCCTCCTACCCGTCACCCTCCAGTACAAGTACAAGCAGTCGCAGCACCGTGGACCCGAACACCCTGCCGTCACGCGGCATGGATTTTCCCGACGGCCTGGATCCGAACTTCTCGCATCGGCAGATCGTTGCGCGCCGTGACGACTTGAAGAAGCGCATGACAGACAACGCGACCCGCCTGCTGGCGTTGACGCGCGCCCTGCAGTCAGATCTGCAGGGACGGGAAGCGACTGAAGAGGACGCAAAACGTCTGGATGAGATCGCAAAGCTGGCGCACACAGTTCGCGACCAGATGCGGCAGTGAGGGGGCAGATCATGTCGATGGAGCGAACCATGTCCATGCAACGCGAGTTTTATCCCGGATGGAGCAAGCGACTCTGCA
>CBAAAE010000049.1:5683-14330 GCA_964658845.1 uncultured Novosphingobium sp.
TTCCGGCGGTGATGGTCGTTCTTGCCTGTGTCATGCCTGCAGAACTTACGGCGGCGAAGTTTCAGCCGGCATCGACGGCTCCGAAGCAGGTGCAGGCCGCATCAAGCCAGGCCGCTGCACTGCCGGCCGCCGACCGGCAGAAAGCACTGCAGGCGGATGCTGCACACCTGCTGCAACTGGCTACGGAGTTGAAGGCGAATGTGGATCGCACGCGCAGGGACGAACTCTCCCTCCGTGTGATTCGCGAGGCTGATGAGATTGAAAGACTCGCCAGGGCCGCGCGAAGCCGCATCCGCTGAAACCGTCATTCAGGGCTTATAGGCGAGAGCGGCAGCGGCATTCACGACGCCGTACTGCATCGTCGGTGTGGCGACGGCGGATGCGAGGATCGCTGCGGTCACGGTACTCGCACTCCAATCGGGATGAGCAGAGCGGACCAGTGCTGCCACTCCACCTACCAGCGGCGTGGACGCGCTTGTGCCGATGGCCTGCACATATTTCGCATGACCGAGATTGAAGCAGCCCTCGGAGTGGTTTGCGTCCGCGGGCGGCCCGTCAACGGTGTTCGTCAGGCCGCTGGAACAGGCGCCGCGAACCCAGCCTGAGACCCCGTCGTCAGGACCCATGGGATAGCTGCCACCGGGCGCTGAGACTGCGTTCATGCCGGAGCCGAAATCGCTGTAGTACGGCACCGTCACCGGGCCCGGTGCACAGGTCGCGCCCTTGACCAGGTTCTCCGCACACGCTGGATTCGTGGAGGCGACGACCGCAATCACATTTCGCGATTGCGCCGGAATTTGGACGTAACGCGCGTTCGTAAGGTTCACGGCATCGTTCCCGACGCCGGCTACCAGGACGGCTCCCGCCTGGAAGGCGGCATGGGTGACGCGGTCGAAGCTCGCCTTCAGACCGGCAGAGTCGCCGACGTACAGATCCAGCGAGACACTCATGGACATCACGATTACGTCGGCGTGCTGTGCGATGGCGTCATCGATGCCCTGCAGCACCCAGGACAGCAGTCCGGAAGCCTGACCGGCCGCGCACCTGTCCGCGGTTGTGGTACCCGTGCCTGGCATGCGTTGCAGCACCTTGATGTTCAGCAGCGTCGCCGAGGGAGCGACTCCCACGACCTGTCCAGTTCCATTGCCGGCTGCGCCAGCCGCGAGGGACGCAACCCACGTGCCGTGGCCACTCTGGTCCTGGGGTGAGCCGTCATCGCATGGGCTGGGCTGCACAGCCTGGTCGATCTCGGAGAGATTGAAGGCGAGGTTCGGTGCAAGGTCCGGGTGATTGCGGTCGATGCCGCTGTCCAGCACGGCAATGCGCACACCTCGGCCGGTGGATATTGCCCACGGTCCCGACGCATCGCTATCAGCAACGCCCCCGCCGAAGCCTCCCACAGCGCGAACCGCCCAGCCCTGGGGTGAATTGGTGTAGTAGGTGTCTGCCATATCCGGCGGTAAGACGAGCCGGGGCGGATTGGCATGGAGCGAGGGTACCGTGTTGGCCGTGGCCTGCGCACTGGCATTCACAAGGCTGCGAAGCCGCACCGTGCTCGCCTGGATCACGCGATCTTCCGCGACAAATTCAACGCTTGGGTCAGCTCGAAGCTGCGCCGCGGACGCCGCGGTTCCCGTAACGACCGCCGTCCCAAAACGATCGTGACGACGCACCAGCCTGCCGCCCGCCCGCAGCGCAGCCTGCTCGGCGTTGCCTGGAATGCTGCCGTCCCGGTAGAGGACCAGCAGACGCCGCGTTCCGCCACTTGTGTCTTGCAGGGCGATTGTCTGTGCAGGGACCGCCTGAGCCGCAGCGACTGCGGTGAATACTGCAGCGGCGATGAGGACGAGCGGCCTGCGGAAGCATGGTAACGAGAGCATGAAGCCTCACTTGCGGGATCCAGCGGGTAGAACCGCCTGGAGGAGCAGCAATCGGCCACTTGCCGGAACGCTGCCCCGAATTGCGACACTGACCTTATCGGCGCTCGCCTCCCGCGCGTGAAAAGAGCGCTGATCCGTCCCTTTTTGGAAGTCAGCTTTACAATCAGCAGGGGGTTGCGCGCACCTGGCCGCAACCCAAGATTTGCCCGCAGGACAGAGAGCAATGGCATCACGAGCGTTCACCGCGCACCAAGGACGGACGGCGGGCACGGGTTCGCTCCGCCCGGACGAGCTCATCCGCTTTTACCGCCTGATGTATCTGTCGCGGAAGACGGACGATCGCGAAATCCTGCTGAAGCGGCAGCAGAAGATCTTCTTCCAGATCTCCTGTGCCGGACATGAAGCCCTGCTGGTGGCGGCGGGGATGGCGATGCGGCCTGGCTATGACTGGTTTTTCCCCTACTATCGAGACCGCGCGCTATGCCTTGCGCTGGGACAGACCGTTACAGACCAGTTGCTGCAGGCAGTGGGCGCGGACGACCCCGGCAGTGGCGGACGGCAGATGCCGTCGCACTGGACCAGCAAGCCGCTCCACCTGGTTTCGCCGTCATCGTCCACGGCTACCCAGTGCCTGCACGCGGTGGGCTGCGCGGAGGCCGGCCGCTACTTCGCGGCGCATCCCGAATCGGCCCAGGGTAATTACGGCGAGGGTGATTACCGCCGCTTCAAAGACGTCAGCTTCCAGGCCGACGAGGTCGTCTACACCTCGCTCGGCGAGGGTTCCACCAGCCAGGGCGAGTTCTGGGAGGCGCTGAACACCGCTTCCAACAACCGTCTGCCGGTTGTGTTCGTCATCGAAGACAACGGCTACGCGATCTCCACGCCGGTCGAGGCGAACACGCCCGGCGGCAACATCTCGCGGCTTGTCGCCAACTTCCCGAACTTCCACTTCGCCGAAATTGACGGCACCGACCCGATCGCCAGCTACGAGGCCATGAGTGAGGCGGTCGCATACTGCCGCGCGGGCAAAGGCCCGGCGCTTGTGCATGGGCATGTGATCCGGCCCTACTCGCACGCCCTGAGCGACGACGAACGCTGGTATCGCCACACCTCCGAGCTAGAAGCGGACGCGCTCCGCGACCCGCTTGGCCGTATGCAGGCGCTATTGCTGCAGGAAGGCGTTCTGAACGAGGACGAGCTCAACCGGATGCACCGCGAGGTGGAGGACGAGGTCCGTGCCGCGACGGATGTCGCTCTTGCCGCGCCTCTCCCGCTCATCAAGAACATCGAGCAGCATGTCTATTCCGAGGACCTCAACCCTGCGTCGACCGTCTTTGACACGGAACCGGTGCCCGTCGGTGGCGACACCGACCACACCATCGCCGATCTGATCAATCACACGCTGCGCGACGAAATGCGGCGGGATGAGCGGATCGTCGTCTTCGGTGAAGACGTGGCCGACGCCACCCGGGAGGAACATCTGCAGACCGGGGCGCTCAAGGGCAAAGGTGGCGTCTTCAAGATCACCGCGGGTCTGCAGACTGAGTTCGGTTCCGATCGCGTCTTCAACTCACCGCTGGCCGAGGCGAACATCACCGGACGCGCCATCGGGATGGCTGTTCGCGGCCTGAAGCCAGTGGTGGAGATTCAATTCTTTGATTACATCTGGCCTGCTATGCACCAGATGCGCAACGAGTTATCCGTTCTGCGGTGGCGCTCGAACAACAATCACAGCGCCGCCATGGTCATGCGCGTACCCATCGGCGGGTACCTCACGGGCGGGTCCATCTACCATTCCCAATCGGGCGAAAGCATCTTTACCCATACCCCGGGCATCCGCGTGGTGATGCCGTCGAACGCACAGGACGCGGCAGGCCTGCTGCGCACAGCCATCCGCTGCGACGACCCGGTACTGTTCCTCGAACATAAGCGCCTCTATCGCGAGAGCTACGGACGTGCGCCCTACCCGGGGCCGGACTACGCGATACCGTTTGGCAAGGCTAAGGTAGTGCGCGCGGGTACGGACGTCACCCTTGTGACCTACGGTGCGGTCGTTCCGCGAGCCCTGCAAGCCGCCCAGCGACTCGAGCGCGAAAAGGGTCTGCAGGCCGAAATCATCGATCTGCGATCCCTGTCGCCCTACGACTTTGAGGCGATTGCGGAGAGTGTTCGCAAGACGAACCGCGTCATCATCGCGCACGAGGATATGAGGAGCTGGGGCTTCGGTGCAGAAGTGGCGGCTCGGGTCGCGGACGAACTGTTCCACGATCTGGATGCGCCCGTCCGCCGCGTTGCCTCGCGGGACACGTTTGTCGCCTACCAGCCCATTCTCGAAGATGCGATCCTGCCGCAGCCGCACGACTTGTTCCGCGCGATGGTGGAACTTAGCGAGTTCTAGTGCTTCCGTTCGCCCACTCTACGGTCGCGTCTGCTCGAGGGGTGAGTTCGTTCGCGAAGAATAACTCGAGCGGCGCAACACCGGAGCGGTCCAGGGGTCTGCACCTGTGGGCTGTGGCTTGCGCCGAGGTGGTGCCATGAATACTGATGGAAACCGAGTCCGTACTCTCCTGGCGGCGTTGCTCTGCGGCAGCTTGACCCTAGGTGCCACATCAGCAGACGCTGCCTTGTCGAAGAAGCCTGCTCCTCCCAAAAAGCTCGACAAAGAAGCTCAGGCTGATCTTCTGCTGAATCGCTTCACCTTTGGATTGACTGCTGCGGACAAGCAGTTGGTCGAACGTCTCGGGATTGATGGCTGGTTTGACCGCCAGCTTCAGCCTCAGAAGATCGATGATTACCCCCTGGACCGCAGGCTGGATGTTTACCCGGCGCTGCGCATGGCGCAGGTGGACCGCCTGCAGCGCTACCCCGAACCGGCCACGCTGCGGCAAATTGCCAAGACAGGTGTTCTACCGCAGGACCCTGAAGAACGTGCCATTGTGGGCGACCAGGTGGAGTTCTACCAGATGGCGCGCGAGAAGAAGGCCGCGACTGCCTCGACAACAGCGAACGCGGCTCCCATCATGCGTCAGCCCGGTGGCAACGGGGCTGAGACTGCCGTTCCAGGACAGCCGGTGCCCGCCGTGGTTGCTGCCGATTCGCAGTCGCAGAATCTCGAGCAAAGCGTTCAGCCCATGCCGAAGCCCCAGGTGGATGCGATCCTGGCGCTGTCGCCGACGGACCGGTACGGCCGCCTGCTGAGCATGCCTCCCGCCGACTTGATTGCCCTGCGCAAAGCCGCGCGCGGGCCGCTAGAGGGAAAGCTTTCGGAAGGCATGACGCCGCTGCAGAAGGAGACTCTGCTCTCGCTCGCGGGTACAAACCGGATGATCAACGCGGAAGTGCAGGGTTCGCGGCTGCTGAGGGACATCTACAGTCAGCGGCAGCTTGAAGCCGTTATGACCGACTTCTGGTTGAATCATTTCAACGTCTTCAGCGGCAAGAACGGGCAGGAACCGTCGCTGCTGCCGGAGTACGAGAAGACGGTGCGGGCGCACGCGCTTGGCCGCTTCGAAGACCTGCTGGTGGCTACGGCGCAGAGCCCGGCCATGCTGATGTACTTGGACAACGCCACGAGCGTCGGACCTGACTCGCTCGCGGCAACACGGCAGAAGCGCAACACGAAGAACAAAAGCGACTTGGGCCTGAACGAGAACTACGCCCGCGAGGTGATGGAGCTGCACACCCTCGGCGTGAACGGCGGGTACACGCAGCATGATGTGACCGAAGTCGCGAAGGTCTTCACCGGGTGGACGCTGGAAAAGCCGAATGACGGCGGCGATTACACCTTCAATCCGAATCGTCACCAGCCGGGGTCGAAGGTGGTGCTGGGCAAGACGATCTCGGAAGGCGGCGAAAAAGAAGGGTACGAGGTGCTGCACATGCTGGCGACAAGTCCGGCAACTGCACACTTCATCTCCACCGAGATCGCGCAGCGCTTTGTCAGCGACGCGCCGCCACCTGCCATGGTCGATCGCATGGCGAAGACCTTTCTTAGCAGCAGCGGTGACATTCGGCAGGTACTCCGCACCATGGTCCATTCGCCCGAGTTCTTCACAACGGCTACCGTCAATGCAAAGCTGAAGACACCACTGGAGTACGTGACTTCCGCGGTCCGCGCAAGTGGCGCCGAGATCACGAATCCGCTACCGCTCGTGCAGTCGCTGCAGCAGCTCGGCATGCCGTTGTATGGCTGCCAGCCGCCGACGGGCTACAAGTGGGATGAGGCGACGTGGCTCAGCTCGTCCGCACTCGTCAATCGTATGAACTTTGCGCTCTCACTTAGCACGAACCGGATCGGCGGAGCGACGGTGGACTGGACGCCCGTCCTCGCCGGTGCCAGCGCAACTCTGAAGCCGGTTGCGCTGGAGCAGCCGGTTGCCGGTGTGGATTCAGACACTGCCCGCAAGGAGGCGCTGCTCGAATCCCGCCTGATGGATGTGCCGGTAAGCGCGCAGACCCGTGCAGCGGTGCTGTCGCAGGGCAATGACAGCACAGCGCAGCAGGCGGCGCAACAGTTCGCCACAAGCACCGGCGGCAGGCAGTTGACGAGCGCGGAAAAGGACGCGCAACAGCAGGATCGTCTGGATGCGATGATGGCTGGCAAAGTAAAGGGCATCAAGGGCGGCGCACAGCCTGAACGCGGAATGGGTGCAACTTCGATCAAGGCCGGCCCGGCTCCTGCGGACAAGCAGGCCGCAGCCATGGCCGGTCTGCTGCTTGGATCGCCGGAGTTTCAGCGACGCTAGGCACCGCGGAACGAAGGTACGCAATGCGGGTCAAAGAAGATGACGGCAATGCCGCCAAAGAGGGTAGAGCGATGAGTTCAAGGCGAGCATTTCTCAAGAATGGTGCATTGGCACTGGTGGGGACGGCGTCTGTCCCCAGCTTCCTGGTGCGTTCCGTCATGGCAGAGCAGACCACTGCACAGGCGAACGGCAAGAAGCTCGTCGTCCTGTTTCAGCGTGGCGCTGCTGATGGCCTGAACATCGTCGTGCCTTACCGCGAGAAGAACTACTACGCGATGCGTCCGTCGATTGCGATCCAGCCGAACGAGGTTCTCGATTTGGATGGACAGTTCGGTCTACATCCCGCGATGGCTTCGCTGCGGCCGCTCTTCCAGCAGGGGCACCTGGCCGTGGTGCATGCGGTCGGTTCGCCTGACGTGACGCGGTCGCACTTCGACGCGCAGGACTACATGGAAAGCGGCACGCCCGGCATCAAGAGCACGCAGGATGGCTGGCTGAATCGTGCGCTGCAGGCCGAGCGCATCGATCCAAAGATGGCGACCGCGTTCCGAGCCGTAGCGCTGGGTACGCAGGTGCCGCGTACGCTGCAGGGCCTCTTGCCGGCCGTGGCTGTGTCGAACCTGCAGGACTTCTCTGTAGGCGGTCGTGGCCCGTCGACATCCGCCGCGTCGAACGCCTTTCAGGCCATGTATGCGGGCACAAACGACCGCATCCTCAGCGGTGAAGGTCAGGAGACCTTCGAAGCCGTCAAGATGCTGAAGGCAGCCGACCCCGCGCACTACCAGCCGTCGGCGGGCGTCACGTATCCGAACTCGCCGTTCGCGAACAACCTGAAGCAGATTGCGCAACTCCTCAAAGCGAACCTGGGCGTGGAGGCCGCGTTCGCCGACATCGGCGACTGGGACACGCACCAGGCGCAGGGCTCAACGCAGGGCAGGCTGGCAAATCGGCTGAAGGAGTTCTCGGAAGGCATCGCCGCCTTCTGGAACGACATGGGGCAGGATGCGGAGCACATCACGCTGGTGACCATGAGCGAGTTCGGCCGGACAGCGCGTCAGAACGGCACCGGCGGCACCGATCACGGGCACGGCAACGTGATGTTCGTGTTGGGCGGCAGCATCAAGGGCGGCAAGGTCTACGGGCAATGGCCCGGCCTGGATGATGCACAGCTAAATGAGGGACGCGATCTTGCCGTCACGACGGATTTCCGGCAGGTGCTGGGTGAGGCGGCGTATCGCACTTTGGGCACGCGTGACCTGAGCGCGGTGTTTCCTGGCGCGGCTGTCACACCCGCGCAGTTCCTGCGTTTCGCCTAAAGTGTTCACTACTGAACACAGAATCAAGATAGGTGCAGGTTTCTTCCAATTTCCAACGGATTCTCCCGATTGTCATATCTGAGAGCGCAACCTTTAGGAAATTAGGGCGTCTTATCGGTTGTAGTAAGCAGTACGCTGGAGTCACCCTTCCACGATTCCGGCTTCACCTATCCGCACTAAATCTTCCCACCTTATATGTAAGGCCTCCTGAACACCGGAGGCCTTCACTTCTTGTGATGAGTTCTACCTGAGCGGCGTCAGGGCTGAGGGCGTTGCCGGCAGCGTCTCGTCCACAAAGCGCGCGAGCGCGTTGCGTTCCTGCTGGGCATTGTGTGACGGCACTTCGACCGTCAACTTTGGATCTGCGGCCGCCTTGTAGACCTTGTCCCGCGCAGCGTCGAGGGGACCGATGGTGTAGAGCAGCTTTGGCACGTGGATACGCTCCAGGGCATCCAGCGGGAATCGTTCATGAAAGACCAGCCTGAGCGGGAACAGCTTCGATCGCGGATCGCGGCCGACACGCGCCATCACCTCCGGGTCCGCGTTGTAGCCGATCAGGGCCGCCGCTGTCCCGCGCTGCTCCAGCAGCTGGCTGCCGATCGACACACCAACTCCGCTGCCGAACACCAGAATGTGATCCGGCGCGATCTTGCACGTCCGCAGCAGGTAGGTCCACGCCGTGCCCGCGTCCTGCAGCATGCGTTTT
>CBAAAE010000049.1:14340-17085 GCA_964658845.1 uncultured Novosphingobium sp.
TCTCCAGCATCTGCCACACTTCGCGATGAGCCATGGCCGCGTCCTGCAGCATGCGCTTTTCCGTCGGGTGAGGCTGCGGAGGCGTGGCACCGTAACCTCGGTAGTCAAAGGCCAGAACATTCAATCCCAGGTCATGCAGCATGGCGATCTGGGTGGCGTCCGCGGTGTCCAGTTGGCCATCCGCGCCGCGCAGGTACAGGACAGCATAGGTGCCGCGTCCCGTGGCGCTGTTTGCAGGCAGCCACTCGCCGGGGAGCGGCGTTGCACTGTTGCCGGAACCCATCTGCACGCGCTCTGTCGACAGGCCCGTACCAGCCCCCGCATTGTGGGTCGGCCTTAGCGCAAGCTGCCAGGACCCCAGGTAGAACAGCAGTCCCAGAGTCAGGTACCCGCAGATCAACGCCACCACAAGGGTCAGCCCGAGCATGCGGAGCAGCCATCGAGGATCGACCACCTCGGGTTGGTTTGAGGTGACGGGTCTTTGAGTTGGCGCTGTCTTTGGCGGTGTCTTACGTGGCTTGGCCATGCAGATGTCACGGTAGCATGACCACTTGTGACCCGCCGCCTACCCGCGCATCCAATGGCTGCAACGTCAGGGCAGGAGAGCAGGGAATGGCGCAGTGGGTCAGATTATGTTCGGCATCGGAAATTCCAGAGCCGGGCAAGGTGGGTCAGTACGAGGCGCAGGGTGTGGATGTCTGCCTGGCGAACGTGAACGGAGAGCTCTCCGCCATGGACAACTGGTGTCCGCACCGGCGAGGTCCGCTGGGTGAAGGCTGGATCGAGGGCAACGCCGTTGTGTGTCCGTGGCACGCGTGGGGCTTCGATCTGAAGACCGGTGACTGCCCGGAAGAGCGAGCCCACGTCGACATTTTCCCGATCAGGCAGGATGGTGAGGATGTGCTCGTCGACATCGCTTAGGAGCTACGGCACAAGGCTGCTAGAATCGATTGAATCCACTCCTTTGGAGAGGCAATGCAAGCCATTCTGGCGCTCGAAGACGGGCGCATTTTCCGCGGGAAAGGCTTCGGCGCCCCAGCCGAATGCTCCGGGGAAGTTGTTTTTAATACAGCTTTGACCGGCTATCAGGAGATCTTTACCGACCCCTCCTACGCCGGCCAGATCGTGGTCCTGACCAATCCGCAGATCGGCAACTACGGCACCACGCCGAACGATGCCGAGAGTTCGAAGCACTATATCGAAGGACTTGTCACGCGCGAGTTCTCGCCCGTGTCGTCGAACTGGCGTTCCACGCAGGTAGCGGACGAATACCTCGAAAAGAACAACGTGCCGGTGATCGCGGACGTGGATACGCGCGCGATCGTGCGGCACCTGCGGGCGAACGGCGTCATGCGCGGCGTCATCTCCACGAAGGTTGAGGACGTTGACGCGCTGATTGCGAAGGCTCGCGCCATCCGCAAGATGGACGGCACCGACCTCGCGAGCATCGTCAGCACCCAGCAGCCGTACGAGTGGAGCGACAAGGATCCGCGCAACGAGACCGGCGACAAGTTCCTGCCGCAGGCACTCGCCCCCGGCAGCGATCAGATGCACGTGGTCGCGTATGACTTCGGCATCAAGCAGAACATTCTGCGTATGCTGGCACGCGAGAATTGCCGCGTCACGGTGGTTCCCGCTAAGACCTCCGCAGCAGATGTGCTGGCCATGAATCCGGACGGCATCTTCTTCTCAAATGGACCCGGTGATCCTGAGCCGCTCGACTACGCTCAGCAGACCGTGCGTGATCTTGCCGGGAAGGCACCGATGTTTGGTATCTGCCTCGGCCATCAGATCTTTGGCCTGGCGCTGGGCGGTAAGACCTACAAGTTGAAGTTCGGCCACCATGGGGCGAACCATCCCATCAAGAATTTAGAGACCGGCAAGGTCGAGATCACGTCGCAGAACCATAACTACGCCGTTGACCCCGACAGTCTGGATGACAGCACCGTCGCCGTGACGCACATGAATCTGAACGACCAGACGGTGGCCGGCCTGAAGCACAGGGAACACCCCATGTTCAGCGTGCAATACCATCCCGAGGCATCACCCGGACCGCACGATTCGCACTACCTGTTCAAAGACTTCCGAAAGATGATGGAAGAGTGGAAGAAGTGATTTCTGAGCGCACATACTACGTCTATGCGCTAAAAGACCCTCTTCTTTCTCCTTCTCTTCCGTTCTATATAGGTAAAGGTACGGGAGTGCGTGCGTGGGAGCATGAACTCCAAAGTGATGAAAGCAGCAAAGGAAAGCGCATCGCAGCAATTCACGCGGCAAAGCGTGAGGTAAGTGTTGTAAAGCTAGTTGACTCACTTATTGAAGTTGAGGCTCTTCGCATCGAAGCCGAGCTGATTTCCTCGTTTGGAGTGGAGTCACGCGGCGGGTTGCTTACAAACGTGATCTCCCCCTACATAGAACATAGGCGGTCGAGTCTCCGAGAACTAACTGTACCCAGCGGAGTCTATGAGAAGGCTCAACTAGGAGTACGCCTGCTCAAGGACGCGGTTCTGGAATTTTCGATCGCCAACCTTGATGGTGTTACGAATTCGGATGTTGCCCATACGTTGGGCCTGCAGAGTGACTATCTCGGCGGCTCGAAAGATTATCTAAGTTGGAGCGTTCTTGGCTTGCTAATGCGCGAAGGTCGCATGAAGCGAGGCGAGAAGAAGAGACATAAGGCACAGGTGCGTTAGATGCCACGCAGGAATGACATCGCGAAGATACTGGTGATCGGCTCCGGGCCGA
>CBAAAE010000050.1:0-11101 GCA_964658845.1 uncultured Novosphingobium sp.
GCAAGGACGTGGACGCCGTCATCATCGGCACCCCTGATCACTGGCATCGCCAGGTCTCGCTTGACGCCATGAACGCCGGCAAGGACGTCTACTGCGAAAAGCCCATGATCCACGAGTACGCCGACGGTCCGCTCATGATCGAATGTGCGCGCAAGTCCGGCCGGATTCTGCAGATAGGCTCGCAGCGTGCGTCATCCATCCTCTACGCCAAGGCGAAGGAGCTGATGGCCTCCGGCGCCATCGGCAAGCTGAACATGGTGCAGGCGCACTGGGATCGCAACAGCGCACAGGGCGCGTGGGAGTACACCGTTCCCGCCGACGCCAGCACGCAGACCTGCGACTGGCCGCGGTTTGAGGGCTCGGCGCCAAAGCACCCGTGGGACGCGGAACGTTTCTTCCAGTGGCGCAAGTACAAGGACTACGGCACCGGCGTCGCCGGCGACCTGTTCGTCCACCTGTTCACGGGCACCCACTTCATCACCGGCTCGCACGGCCCGACCAAGGCCTACGCCACCGGCGGGCTGCGCTTCTGGAACGACGGCCGCGACGTCCCCGACGTGCTGCTGGGTCTGTTCGACTACAGTGACTGGAACCTTGAGCTGCGCGTGAACTTCGTCGACGGCGGCGAAGAAGGCGAAGGCTTCACCTTTACCGGCAGCGAGGGCACCATGGAGATCACCGGCACAAGCGTCATCCTGAACCGCGTGCCACGCGAAAAAGGCCCCGGCTACTCCATCGAAAGCTTCACCAATGCCATGCAGCACGAACTGCGCAAACAGTACGAGCAGAAGCATCCCGACGACGCAAAGCAGCGCTCCGCCGAGCTGGCCGGCACCTCGGTGGAAACTTACAAGGCACCGCGCGGCTACAACGACGTGGTCGACCACTTCAAGAACTTCTTCAACTCGGTCCGCACCCGCCAGCAGCCCGTCGAAGACGCCACCTTCGGCTACCGCGCAGCAGGCGCCGCGCTCCTAAGCACCCTGAGCCTCGAAAAAGGAACCGCAGTCCACTGGGACCCCGAAGCCATGAAGCTGAAGGACCGCGCGTAAGCGCGGCAACGACATGCGCCACGTCCTCCTTTGGAGTCTTGGCAACTACGTAGCTATGGCGCCTGCAGAAGCAGGTAAATATGAAAGGGCAGTTGAGTTTCGAGGGCAATCGTCTCCGAAAAACGTTACTTGGGCCGCCGATCTCGAGACCCTTCCTGCAGGACAAAAGTTGGCGGACGACCTTGAGAGTCGCGGCGGACTTGGAAGAGCGTCTTTGCGACCCTTATAAGTCTTTGGGTGACACTTTCTGCACTACGCTCATCTGAAAATCCTCTTGCAGTGCTGGTTGGGCTTGCGCGCACCCGATTACCGCGGAGGAGTCGTCGGTCTTGCTCCCGGGGCGCCGCCCACCGCGCCTGGCGGCAGGGTACCGCCTTCGGACAGGGTCTTCATGTTGTCGAGCATCTTGCTGAAGCGCGTCTTACGGTTTGCCATGTCCTTTTCGCGCGCGGCGTCGTCGGGGAGCATGCTGTTGTCGAAGAACAGCGTGTAGTTGATGCGCGAGGTCGTCGCTGTGACCGGGATCGCCTCCAGCGTGCCGTGGTACATGTTGTACGTCGCGCCCTCGCGTACGGGCTGGGTGTAGGTGTAGCTGTACTGGGTCTTGCCGACGAGAATCTCGTTGCCGATGGAGCGGACCGTACCGAAGTCGCCGTTGCCCGACAGGATGGTGCAGCCGGGAATGCCCCATTCGCCGATGTCGCAGTACTTGCCGATCCGCGCCCAGACCTTGTCCACCGGAGCATTGACGTCGATCGTCATCGGGATGGAAACGTAATGAGGGTTTGGCACCTGCAGCGGAGCGGGGGCGGGACGAGCGGGTGCGGTTTGCTGCGCAAAAGCAGTGGATGCAGCCAGCAACGCGGCGGTCAGGACACGGTTAGCAATCGACATGAACGTAAGTCTCCCATAAAAAGTTTGTGCGAGCTGGAGCGTCTACGGATTCGAACAAGATACTCCGCGTTCTTAGAGCGACGGGCGGGCCGCCGAGAGACAGAGCAGGATGTCATGAGCAGTTCACAGGTGCCTGGCCTCAGGCGCAAATTCGCACTTGCGCGAATGCAATCAAGTCGCGTAGTCTCCCGCCAATATCCTTGTTCAGCAGCAACAACAGGCTCATCCCCGGAGGATCACCAGTGCGTACTTTCGCGACCCTTGCCGTTGCCACGTTTCTCGCCGGCTCGACCCTTTCTGCGCGCGCCTCCTCCTTTTCTTCCATCGTGGTGTATGGCGACAGCCTCTCTGACAATGGCAATCTCTACCGAGCAACTGGCGGCCTGGTGCCCGGGGCGCCTTACGTCAACGGCCGCTTTTCGAATGGGCCGGTGGCGGTGGAACAGCTGGCGAGCCAACTGGCTGCGCCTTTGTACGACTTCGCTTTCGGAGGAGCGACGACCGGCATCGGCAACATCGGTGACGGCGGCACGCCCACCAGCTTTGGCGCCTTCAACCTGCCGGGGATCGCAGCCGAGCTCGGCTTGTCCGCCGGGTTGGTACCGACCGCTGCCATTCCGAGTTCGCTGTTCATCGTTTGGGGCGGCGCGGACGACTTTGAGGCGCTGACCAATCCAACGGTCGCACAAAGCCAGATCGCCGCGTTGCATGCTGCGGCCGACATCGTTGGCATTGTCGCTTCGCTGCAGTTGGCTGGTGCGAACAGCATCCTGGTTCCGAACCTCCCCAACCTGGGAGGAACGCCTGAGTTCAGCGGGAATGCCGCGGCAACCGCTTACAGCAATACTTTTGACGCCGCACTCGCGCGCGCCCTGCCCTCTGGCGCAACGTTGTTCGACACCAACGCGGTCTTCAACTCGATTCTGAGCTCCCAAACCTTCTCCAACACCACCACGCCCTGCATCCTGGCGGCGGCCAATCCCGCCTGCACTGGCTACCTTTTCTTCGACGACATCCATCCCACGACTGCGGCGGATGCGATCCTCGCGCGAGACTTTGCGGCAGCCCTGACACCCACAGCGGTCACCCCGGAACCCTCGTCGCTGCTGCTGTTGGGCACTGGCCTGGCGGGCATGACCGGGCTGGTTCGCCGTCGCAGACTCGCGCTGCGACGCTGACACCATTGCGGACTTACGCTCGCCGCTCAATCCCCGCTGGCGAGGTTTAAGCAGTAGCTACTAGCGCCACTTGATGCAGTAGCTACTCGCGCCACTTGATGTTGCAGCCGAGGCTTGGGGTCTGCTGGCCCAGGGGCGGCTTGCCGGCGAGCAGGGCTTCGATGGCGGCGCGCAGGTCGGCTCCGTTCGCTGCCTGGTGGATGCGGCTGTCCTTCACGACGCCGTTGTTCGCATCGCTGGTGCGGTAGGGGCGGGTGCCGTCGAACTGGGCGTGGTAGACCAACTCGAACCCCTGGTTGAAGAGGTAGAGGTCCGGTGTGCAGGCGGCGTGGAACTCGCGGGCGGTCTCCTGCGAGTGGTCGCTCAGGTAGGGGAAGTTCCAGCCGAGGCGGGCTGCCTGCGAGCGCATATGTTTGGGTGCGTCCTCTGGGGTAGTCGCCTCGTTTGAGCAGATGGCGACGGTGGCGATCCCATCCTGGAACTGTTTTGCGACCACGGAGAACGCCGCTTCCATGTGCTGCACGAAGGGGCAGTGCACGGACAGGAAGGCGACCAGCAGGCCCTTGCGGTTGCCTTCGTCGTCCACGCCGCCGAAGATGTCGTCGCGGCCAAAGGCCTTGCCTGTGATGACGTCAGAGAGCTCGAAGGCGGGGCAGAGGGTGCCGAGAGGCAGGTCCTGGTTCGATGGGGTGCGGGCCATGCTTCATGATAGCGGCGCGTTTGTGGCCTCGCTTGCAGAAAGCTCATGAGGGCGGTGCTGGGGCTCAGCCTTCGCGGGATCCTTCGCTTCGCTCAGGATGACGGCTTCTAGTGCGCTGAACGTCAGCCTGCACGTGCGCCAGCAAGTAGAATCAGAGACATGATCAAGGGTTTGACAGTGGTGAAGCCGGTGGCTTCAGGCGCGGGCTGGGAGCGGATTGCCGCGTTGTTTGCGGACCTGGGATTTGAGCCGGGCACCGGTTGGAGCGATGCCTCGGGCAGGGGCGCGTCGTTCGTTGCGCCGCTCGGCAACACGGAATTCGTGACCGGCCGGATGCCCGCTGTGCCGGAGTTGCTGGTTGAGGTGACGTCGCTGGACGTGGTCCACGGCACGGTGAAGCGCTGGTTAGCGGGCGAGGCTCGCACCGAGGAGATCGCAGCTCGGCTGAGCGAGATCGAGGCGACGCACTGGAAGTCGCGCATGTTTACCGTCGATCTCGGGGATGGCCTGCGCTTTGGCTTCTGGGAGCGGGACGATGTTTTTGCCGGTCGTCCGGTCGCGGTCGAGGGCGACCTTTCGGCGGCGGGGATGCGCTTTGGGATTGTCGTGGCACGCTGGAATTCGGTGATCACGGATCGCCTGCTGCAGGGCGCGCTGGACGGCATCATCCGGTCCGGCGGCGCGCAGAAAGACATCGACATCGTCCGCGTGCCGGGTGCGTGGGAGGTGCCGGCGGGTGCTCGCATGATGGCGGACCTGAAGGACGCAGCGGGTGCGCGCAAGTACGACGCGATCATTACGCTGGGCTGCCTGCTGCGTGGCGAAACCGCCCATTATGAGGCGATCTACAACGAGGCGGCTCGCGGCATCGGCCAGAGCCAGCAGGAGACAGGTGTGCCGCATGCGTTTGGCGTGCTGACCTGCGAGACGCTGGAACAGGCGCTGAACCGCGCGGGCGTGAAGGCCGGCAACAAGGGCTTCGAGGCCGCCGTTGCCGCCATTGAGATGGTAAGCATCGCACGCAAGATCGGACACGCAGCCGCGGGTGCGCATGACGGCAGCGGGGTCGTTGCGGCGAAGCAGGCCGACGCCGATGTGGCCGCGGCACCGCAGACGGCGGGCGCGTAGATGGGTGCAAGGCGCAAGGCTCGCGAACTGGCGATGCAGATGCTGTACCAGTCCGATCTAGGCAAGCAGACTGCCGCGGAGGTGCGCCGTGTCTTCTGGACCAGCCGCACCGATGACGACGGCAAGCAGACCGTCGACATGGAGACGCAGAGCTTTGCGGAAGACCTCTTCCGCGTCGCGATGGAGCGGTCCGAGGAGGTCGATGAATTGATCGAACATCACGCACAGAACTGGCGCCTGCACCGCATGGCAGCGGTCGATCGCAACCTGCTGCGGATGGCCGTCGCGGAGATGCTCGGCTACAAGAACACGCCGCACCCCATCATCATCAACGAGGCGCTCGAGATCGGCCGCAGGTACGCCGCGCCGGAGAGCATCACGTTCCTGAATGGCGTGCTGGACGCGATTTCGCGGTCGGTCATGGAAAAGCGGCTGGCATAGCCGTTCCGTTTCCCTCTCTTCATCTGCAGACAGCGCACATGGATGGGGCACTGATCTCAAATCGGTAACAGAAAGGCCGCCATTTCTGGCGGCCTTTCCACTTGCAGGCTGCTGCGGTGATGGCTACTGGTTGGTGACGGTTCTTGGATACTGGACCAGCAGGTTCGGTACGGCGGAGGCGCCGCTGGCGGCGTTGCTGGGCAGCTTGGGTGCGATCTGGCTGGTGTCGGTCAGGGTGCTGCGGGTAATCAGGTGGACCTGGTTGTCGCCCGCGGTGCCGGTAAAGAACAGCTTGTTGTCCGATGAGAAGACGCCGCTGACCGGAGCCGTCGCGCCCGCCGCCAGCTTGACCGAGGTGACGGTCCCCGCGCCGCTCGCCGCGGGTGTGTAAGCCGGCAGCAGAGCGCCCGTGCTGCCCGCGCCGGTGACCGGCTGGTAGGTGGCAAAGGCGATGCTCGAATCGGATGCCGGAAAGATACCGGTCAGGCCGGTTGTGGTTACGCCGGTCAGCACTGCGGTGTTGACCGCGGTCCCGAATACGGGCGGATTGCCGCTTTCAGGACAGTCGCCGTTGGGCAGTATGTTCGTGAAGGTCCGAGTCCCGAGGGTTCCGTCGTTCGCTGTCGAAGCGGGGAAGGTTACGTCGTTCACCACCGGCGTTCCACCGTTCGCCGCGAGGCGTACATCCAGCACGTGGCGGCCGTCGTTGGTCGCTGCGATGCGGTCTCCCACGGACGCGGACACAGTCGTGGTCGACGCCTGCGGGTAGAAGATGACGGGTGTCACGTTCGTGTTCGCGCAGTAGGAGCGGCCATTGATGGCCGTGCTGCCACTGACAAAGGCGCCGACCGACGGGACTGCGATCGCCACATCGTTTGCGCCGGTGGCGGAAAGATCGTAGCTCTGCCAGCTGGTGAAGTTTGAATACACCAGCAGGTGATTGTCCGTCGTGGTGATGTAGACGACGCTGCCATCCGGCGTAAAGGCGGCGCGGTTACCGATGCCCGTAAAGGTGCTGACCACACTCGGCGTGGCCGAGTTATACAGCGTAATCAGCTGGCGTGTGGGGTCGGAGACGACGACGGTGTTGCTGTCGGGCGAGACTGCCAGCACCGTTCCCTGCAGGGCAACGTTGGTGCTGCTGACACTGTTGGTCGCCGTGCTGTACGTCATCAGCGCCTGTGGCGAGCCCATAAAAATAGTCGAACCGTTCTGCGAAATGATCATCGAGTTCGGCGTGTACGGCAGTCGTGTTGGCGACGGCACATTTCCCGTCGTCAGGTCGACTGGCACAAGGTAAATCGAGTCGGTGCTGCCGATCCAAAGCCGTGTGCTGTTGCTGCCGGGCGTGGTGGACAGCAGCGAATTAGAACTGACCGGCTTGCCCGTACCCTGCAGGCCGACGTTGCCGTACGGCGACGAATTACACGTCGGCGGCAGGCAAAAAGCGGTGATCGCAGCCGTGCCCGGGAAGACCGGCGTGATGCCCGTGCTGGACACCGGCGCCGCGATGGGCGTGGTCGAGGTGAAGGTGAGCGTCAGACCCGTGATGAGATTACCCATCGTGTCAATGACGGTGGCCGTGATCGGCTCGGTGTTGTTGGGGTTCACCGTGACCGCGCCGTTGACCGTGTTAGGCGTAGTGATGGTGATGGTCTTGGGCGGGCACACGGAAATCAGGCCGGCCGTCGACGTCGAATTCGCGATGGTCGCCGTGACCACAGTGGTGCCGGGTGCAAGCGCGGTAGCGACGCCGCTGGTGTTCTCAAACGTCACGATGCCGCTGGTCTGCGCGGCAAAGTTGGCGTGACCCGCGCTATACGTAATGTTCTGCGTGCCGGCAAAGAAGCGGGCGACCAGCTGGCGGCTCTGGTTGAACGAGATGCAGGTGTTCGGCACGTACGGCGCGGCTGTCGTGGTGGAAGTTGCGGTGTACTGCGCGCAGTTGGTCGCCGGGTCGTTCGCGCAGTCTGTCGATGCCGTACCCAGCGTGATGGACGTGATCTGCGGGTGTACGTAGACCAGCACCTTGTTGCTGTTGGCGCCGTTGCCAGCTGCCGTCAGTTCGGCCACACCGGCCTGGTTGGTGCCGGTGCAGAAGGTGTAGTCCGGAATGCCGGAGGCGTTGTTGCGGTTCCACTGGCCGGCGCAAAGCGCGCCCGTCGCCGGATTCACGTCTGCCACCGCGATCGTGCCTGGGTTCGTCGGGTTGACCGTGGCGAACTTGTAGCTGGCGATACTCACTGTGTTGTTCTGGCAGTCTGTCGCCGTTGGCGTGGTGACCGCGGAGGTCTGCGCGTATCCCAGGCTGATGCCGCCTACCGTTGGCTGCAGCGTAATGTTCTGCACGTCGCCGACGCGGGGTCCGCTGGAACCATTGCAGTAGGTGTTGGTGCTGGTGCCCTTGGAGCAGCCCGAGAGCGACACGCCCACAGGCAGGGCAAACAGAAAGAACAAAACGGCGAGAAGAATACGGCGCAAAAGTAAAACCTCCCCGCAGCACGGCCACGCGCGGCACTGCGGTCTCTACAAGGGACGGGAAAACCCCGGAAATGTCTTGCTCCTAAGTGTAAATGAGCCGGGTCACAGCAGCCCGTGCTTCCTGGCGAGTTCGTGTCTGCCCCGGTATCGTATGGGGATGCGTCTCGCCCGGCTCGGCACCGCCGCGTTGCTGCTCTGCGCTGTTTCAGCGCGGCCGCAGACGGGTCATGCACCTGTCTTGACCGGTCCGGACCACGCTTCTTACCCGCCCATCGCCCGTGCAGCGCACGTTCAGGGCGAGGCCGTGGTCAGCTTCACTGTCCTGGCCGACGGCACCACGACGGACATACGGGCAGTCTCAGGGCCATCCATGCTGGTGCCCGCCCTGCAGTCGACGGTCCTCAACTGGCGCTTCGTCACTCCTTTGCCCATGGACGCGGAGACCCGCTTCGTTGCGGACTACACCTACACCTTCGCGGACCCGGAAGACAACCCGGACGACGATCTGGACGGACCTCCACCCGGCGCGCGGGGTCAGGGCGATGTGATCCTGCTCGGCGCGAACTCCGCCCGCGTGTACGGCGTGGTCCATAGCGAGAACGGCCGGCAGACGATCGACGTCACGCCCGCCCCTGACGCTCCCATCGCCGACCGCTGCACGCAACAGCCAAATCGCACGCCTCCTACGCCGGGAGCGGATGACTTCGTGGAGATGTTTCACAGCGGCGAGAACAGCTACCGTGTGCGCATCTTCCGCGACGGCCTGGTCCAGTGGCGAGGTCTGAGCGGCGTCGCCGTACTCGGCAACGGAGCGTCCCGCGTGGATACCGCCGTCGCCGATCGCATGCTGCTCCCCGCGCAGTCGCCTGCGTTCTGGCGGGCCTGTGCGCTCGATCTCCCAACCTTCGACCAGGATCTCGATCCGGAAAAAGAGTACGGCAGCTACCAGTACTTCACCGCGCGGATCGGTGGAACGGTCAAGTCCGTGGGCAGAAACGAATTTGCCGTCATCGGCCTTAGCCAATGGCCGGCAGGCGGCCGCGACGACGCCGGCGTCCGCTTCGCCTGGGCGATCGACCGCGCCGCTAACACCCATGCCTGGATCCACGGTGATGCTGCGCGCGAGCCATTCACCAACATGCACGCGGATCTCGACATGCCGAAGCCCGGCATGACGGCGCTCATCCGGGCGACGAGCCGCTTCAGCAGCGCAACAGGGCAGCCGACTCTCGATCCACTCCAGTCTCTGCTGGAACATGGCGTCGACGTGAATGCCGCGGATGAAAGCGGCTGGACCGCGCTGATGTATGCCGCCTATTTCAACGGAGACGCTGAGCCTGAACTTTCGGGCTACAGTCAAAAGCCGACTGCCGTGACCCTGCTCCTGGGCAAAGGCGCGTCCCCCGATCGCAGGTCGCTGCACGGCGATACTGCCTTGATGATGGGCGCCTGGAACGGCGTGCTGCTGCACCCCCTGTTGCACGCGGGTGCGGACGTGAACGCGCAGAACGCGGAAGGTGTCAGCACCCTCATGGTGTTGGCTCAGCGCGGTGACACGTCTGCCCTGAAGCAGGCCCTTGCCGCCGGCGCAGATGCCTCCGCCAAAGACAATGGGGGACGGAAAGCACTCGATTACGCCCGCGCGGCCTGCCACAAACCCCTCCTTGGCATTCCCGAAGCGCCTGACAACGGGGGAGTTCTTTTGTCCGGGCCCTGTTCGACGGGCGTCGGCGTGCGCGAGAAGGAAGTGGTTCTGCTCGGGGCGATGAAGCCTTTGCCGTGAACCCCGAACGACCGTCGTCAAACTTCATCCTGCGCGTGTATCCTCGTCGTCACGATGATGCGCGCCCCAATCTCGACCCTGCTTGCATTCGCGGCCATGACTGTTTCGGCTGCCAGCCTCTCCGCACAACAGCCTGCAGCCGCAGCTCAGGCCGGCCCGGCCAAGCCGACGCACGAAGATACCGAGTTCTACAAGCCGGTCCCGCCCGTTGTAACACCGGCCGCGACGGTTACGCAGCCACCGTCCGACGCGATCGTGCTCTTCAATGGGACGGACGTGTCGCAGTGGGTCGCGGCGAAGGACAACTCGCCCGCCGACTGGGACGTGCATGACGGCGTGATGACCGTGAAGAAGGGCGGCCTGGGCAACATCCAGACCAAGCAGAGCTTCAAGGACTACCAGTTGCACCTGGAATGGAAGATCCCGGCAAGCATCACGGGCGAAGGTCAGGGCCGCGGTAACAGCGGCGTCTTCCTCGCATCGCTTGGGCCGGGCGACGCGGGTTACGAGCTGCAGATTATGGACTCGTACAACAACCCGACTTACACCAACGGCATGCTGGGCAGCCTGTACAAGCAAGCCGTGCCGCTGGCCAACGCCGCGCGCAAACCCGGCGAGTGGTCAAGCTACGACATTGTGTGGACAGCGCCCCGCTTCAACGCTGACGGCAGCGTCAAGACCCCGGGTTACGCCACCGTCTTTCTGAACGGCGTCCTGGTCGAAGATCACTTTGCGCTAAAGGGCCAGACTCTCTACGTCGGACAGCCTTTCTACAAGGCGTACGACACCGCTCCCATCAAGCTGCAGGCGCATGGCGATAAGAGCGAACCCATCAGCTTCCGCAACATCTGGATCCGCAACGTGAAGCCCTGGGACGTCGAACCAAGCAAGTAAGGCGCGGTTCATCGTACGCAGCCACGGTCGGAAGGGGACAGAGCCTGCGCTATCGGTACATGTGTCGTTCGCGGTGCGCTGCAGAACTGCGCACCGACCATTCCAACCTTCTGCGTCTGGTGGTCGCTGGGAACGCGGACTGCCATCGGAGTACGAAGAAGGCGAGGGTGAACTCGCCGCCGATCGTGCCAGAGCCGATATCGAAGAAGGTAATACCCTTGATCGAAATGGGTGTGCTGAACGAAGCGCCGCTATAGACCTGTTGGTAGGAAATATTGGTGGCGCAGGAACCAAACGGAAAGCAGTCATCCGAACTTGATTTCCCAAAGGTGACGGAACTCGCGGAGAGCGCCCCTGTGATCACGAACGAGGCGAGCAGAAACACAGGAGGAAATAGAAGACGCAAAGCGTGCCTCGGCCGGAAGAATAGTAGTTCTTCCAGAAGAGGACTTCCATTGCGGCGCGTCAATTAAAACGTGACGAGGCTGCCATAGAAAAAGAGTCCGGGGAACCGTTTCGGGACTGGCACCAGTTCCTCTGCCCTGCTTAC
>CBAAAE010000050.1:11111-16872 GCA_964658845.1 uncultured Novosphingobium sp.
TTCATGTCTCTGCCTCGCTTACTTCATATTGTCTTCAAACCAGGCAATCGTCCGCGCGGTGCGGTCGGCTGTGTGCGCCGGACTCGAGAAACCGTGCCCCTCGTTCGGGTAGACGACCAGCTCTGTCTTCTTGCCCAGGGCGCGCAGCGCATGCCACATTTCGTAGCTCTGCGGCGCGGGGCATTCGCCGTCGCGGTCGCCCACCAGGATCAACTCAGGTGTCGTGACGTTCTTGACGAAGTTGATCGCCGAGCTTTTCGCGTAGACCGCCGGATCCTCGTACACGGTCGCGCCGAAGAAGGGCACCATCCACTGGTCGATGGAATTTTCGCCATAGTAGCTCTGCCAGTTGCTGATGCCCGCACCCGCGACCGCCGCGCGAAACCGATGTGTCTGGGTCACGGCGAACATGCTCATGAAGCCGCCGTAGCTCCAGCCGGTCAGCCCCAGGCGCTTGTCGTCGACCGGGTACTTCGCCTCAGCCGCGTCCACGCCCTTCAGGATGTCGCGGAGATCGCCATAGCCGAAATCCTTGCGATTGGCCTGCACGAAAGCCTCGCCCTGCCCGAACGATCCACGCGGATTCGGCGACAGCACAAAGTAGCCAAGGTGCGCATACAGCCCGTTGCCGCCGCCCGCGTTACCAGGGCCAACCTCCGCCGACGGGCCGCCGTGGACGCTGACGATCATGGGGTACTTCTTGCCCGCGTCGTAGTTCTCCGGCAGCGTCAGCCATCCCTCTACACGCAGGCCGTCGTTCTCCCACTGGAGCGAAACGGTCTTGGAACGGGCTGCGCTGGCGTGCTCGTTCAGCGTGGTTACCGCGCGGATGCCATGTGCATCACCCGCATAAACCTCTGATTCCTTGTCAGGCCCTGCTGAGACAAAGGCGATCCTCTTAGCAGCGGGTGAGAACGAAAAGGAGAGCGAAGCGCGTCCGCTACTGATCGACTGTTCCGCCGTCCAGGCCGACAGCAGCTCCTTGCCATTCGTGCCCAGCACGCCCATGTGCGACTTGCCGGGTTGATCCTCGCTGAACACGATATGGTCCGGGTCAGCCCAGGCCAGGTAGACCGGCGTGGACTTGCGCCCGACCGTCAGGTCCTGCAAGCCGCTGCCGTCCGCACCCATCAGGTAGATGTCCCCGCCGGTGGAACCCTGGTCGCTCATCAGCCCGCCGATGAACGCGATATTCTTGCCGTCCGTCGAGTAGCGCGGCACGGCGATCTGCAGTCCGTGCAGCGAACCGCCCGCTGTCTGCGGATCAAGAATGGACTTCGCGGCGTCCGGCTGGCCGGTGGGAACACTGTACATCTGCGAAATCCACCAGGTGTTTTCCCCCGGCGGATTGGCCGCGACGAAGACGAGGTGCTTCGCGTCAGGGGCCCAGTCGAACTCGTACGCATGCAGCGTCTTCGGCGTCAGCACGCTGAGCTCGCCCGTCTTCGCGTTTGCCGCCGCAACCCACTGAATCTCAACGCCGTCCTCGCCCACAATGCCCGCGGGGGGCTTCATGGCAGCCAGTGCACCTGCCGCGCGGGAGGCGTTCTCCACGTAAAGAAAGGCGATCGAGCTACCGTCAGGCGCCCAGGTCGGCGACGTCATGGCGCCCTTGATGTGGGTCAGTTGCTTCACCGTGCCGCCACTTTCCCGCAGGTAGAGCTGCGGCTGGTGGTCGGCGCAGGTCGCTACAAAGGCCAGCGTCGCGCCATCCGGCGACCAGCGCGGCGCGTTGGAACTGCAGCCCTCGCCCGCAGTGATGGCGGTGCTGGAAGTCTCGGGTGCATTCGCCGGACTGATGTGGAGCTCCATGCCGCCCCCGCGACGGCCACCCCCCCGTGCCACGCCCGGTGCAGGGACCGCGCCGACCATCCAGGCGATCTGCTTGCCGTCGGGCGAGAGCTCCACCGCACCGATGCCGCGCGCTGGCGTGCCAGAGCGCTGACCCTGCTCAAACTCCGCGATCCGAGGATCAGGGTTGCTGAACAGCTTCATCTCCGGAGTGAAGACGTTTGTCGAGTCCGAGCCGGGACGCTGCGCGGTAGCAAACAGGGCTGCGGCCAGGAAGGCCGGGGCAATGAGAAAAGGGCGCATGCACCAAAGTTAGCAGAGCAGCAACGCCCTGATCCCGGCCACTTTAGGGCATACTGATCGGGCTACCTACAGAACGCAACGGCCGGGTGTACCCAAAGACGGAGCGACATTCGCCCTGGACAGCCAACGAAAAGCGCCCGTTCGTTGACTCTCGCCGCCCGGATTGCTACAGTAGAAGGGTTCCAAGGATTCCAGCGGCGGTCCGCGAAAGCGTGCACTGCGTCGGCTGGGGGGTTGAGCAGGTGCAGGCTGTAGGCGCCGCAACCCGTCAAGCAAGCCATGACCGCGTCGCCAGTGCGTGCGTGTTCCAGGCAGACACCCCAAGTTCAGCACCAAAGACAGAGTTTCAGGGAGCCACCGTGCCTACGTTTCATCAGCTAGTCAAGAAGGGTCGCACTGCGCCGAACTACAAGACGGCCAGCCCGGCATTGCAGGGATCGCCGCAGCGCCGTGGCGTGTGCACCCGCGTGTACACCCAGACGCCAAAGAAGCCGAACTCCGCGCTCCGCAAGGTCGCGCGCGTGAAACTGACCAACGGCATCGAAGTCACGTCGTACATCCCGGGCGAGGGCCACAATCTGCAGGAGCACTCGATTGTGCTTATCCGCGGCGGCCGTGTGAAGGATCTGCCAGGCGTGCGCTACCACATCGTGCGCGGCACCCTTGACTCCGTCGGTGTGGCCAAGCGCAAGCAGAGTCGCTCGAAGTACGGCGCAAAGCGTCCCAAGGCCGCGAAGTAGTTTTGAGATTCAAGGTGTCAGGACTGTAGGTCGACACAAGTTCCACCTGCAGTCCACACCATAGGTCCAGCCGCTTGAGAGGTCTACGGCGCTGGAGGAAGAAGAGAAGAGAGAGCAATGCCAAGAAAAGGTCATATCGCCAAGCGCGAGGTCGCGCCCGATCCAGTCTACGGGTCCACCCTCGTCACCAAGTTCGTCAACAGCATGATGTGGGGCGGTAAGAAGTCCACCGCACAGAAGATCTTCTACGAGAGCATGACCAACCTTGAGTCGAAGGGCGGCGACGAAGCCCTGAAGCTGTTCAAGAAGGCCGTGGAGAACGTGAAGCCCCTGCTGGAAGTCAAGAGCCGCCGCGTTGGTGGTGCGAATTACCAGGTGCCCATCGAAGTTAACCCGGAGCGGCGCACCTCGCTGGCGATCCGCTGGCTGGTCAGCTTTGGCCGTTCGCGTGGCGAAAAAGGCATGGTCGACAAACTCACGGCAGAGTTGCTGGACGCGGCCAACGGTCGTGGCGCGGCCATGAAGAAGAAGGAAGACGTCCACCGCATGGCGGAAGCAAACAAGGCCTTCGCTCACTACCGCTGGTAGTTCAAGCAATTTTTAAGTAGCAAGTAACTGGTAGCAGACTCAGGAGTAAGTCAGGCGGTCTGACTTACTCCTGAATCTGCGAAGAGACGCCGGAAGGTACTTCCGGGAAAAGAGAAATACCGTGGCACGCACTATTGCTTTGAATAAATGCCGCAACATCGGCATCATGGCCCACATCGATGCAGGCAAGACCACCACGACCGAGCGCATTCTGTTCTACACCGGCGTGAATCACCGCATTGGTGAAGTCCACGAAGGCACTGCCACCATGGACTGGATGGAGCAGGAGCAGGAGCGCGGCATCACCATCACCTCCGCCGCCACCACCTGCACATGGAATAACTACCGCATTAACATCATCGACACCCCCGGCCACGTGGACTTCACGGCCGAGGTGGAGCGCTCGCTCCGCGTGCTCGACGGCGCTGTCGCGTGCTTCGATGCCGTTGCCGGCGTGCAGCCGCAGTCTGAGACGGTGTGGCGCCAGGCCACCAAGTACAAGGTGCCGCGCATTTGCTTCATCAACAAGATGGACAAGAACGGCGGCGACGCCGAGTACGCGACGCAGACCATCCGCGACCGTCTCGGAGCCAAGGCCGTCATGATCCAAATCGCCATCGGCGCCGAGGCGAAGTTCGCCGGGGTTGTCGACCTGGTCGAGATGAAGGCGATCCTCTGGCACGACGAGGAAATGGGCGCGCAGTACGACGTGGAAGAGATTCCCGCGAACCTGCTCGAGAAGGCGCAGGCCTTCCGCAATCAGCTCATCGAATCCGTTGCCGAGACAGACGACGTGTTGCTGGAGAAGTTTCTTGAGGGCGAAGAGCCCACTACAGCAGAGCTGAAGTCCGCCATCCGGAAAGCCACCATCGGCATGCACATCTTCCCGGTTCTGATGGGCTCGTCCTTCAAGAACAAGGGCGTGCAGACGCTGCTGGATGCGGTCGTTGACTACCTGCCAAGCCCCCTCGATATCCCCCCCATGATCGGTCACGATCCTGAGGATATGGAGAAGGAGCTGATCCGCCTGCCGGATGACAACGAGCCGTTTTCCGCACTCGGCTTCAAGATCATGACCGACCCGTTTGTCGGCCAGCTCATCTTCATTCGCAACTACTCGGGCACGCTCAAGACGGGTGATTCTGTCTTGAATCCCCGTACCCGCAAGACAGAGCGCATCGGCCGCCTGCTGAAGATGCACGCCAACAAGCGGGAGGAAATTACTGAGATTCTGGCCGGCGATATCTGCGCCGCAGTAGGTCTCAAGAACCTCGTCACGGGCGATACGATCTGCTCTGACAAGGCGCCGATCGTACTTGAATCCATCGACTTTCCGGAGCCGGTCATCGAAGTTGCCGTGGAGCCGAAGACCAAGGCCGATCAGGAAAAGATGGGCATGGCCCTGGCCAAGCTCGCGCAGGAGGATCCAACCTTCCGCGTGCGCACCGACCAGACCAACGGCCAGACCATCATCTCCGGCATGGGAGAACTGCACCTTGAGATCATCGTCGATCGCATGATGCGCGAACACAAGGTCGAAGCCAACGTCGGCAAGCCGCAGGTCAACTACCGCGAAACCATCCGTATCCCGGCCGAAGCCGAAGGCAAATACATCCGCCAGTCGGGTGGTTCGGGTAACTACGGTCACGCCAAGATCCGTATCGCTCCGAATGAAACCGGCAAGGGCTACGAGTTCACCAACGACACCAAGGGCGGCTCGATTCCCAAGGAATATGTCAAGCCGATCGACCAGGGCATTCAGGAAGCCATGGCCGGCGGTGTGCTCGCGGGTTACGAGATGGTCGACATCAAGGTGTCGCTCTACGACGGCAGCTACCACGACGTCGACTCGAACGAAATGGCATTTAAGATCGCGGGTTCCATTGCCTTCAAGGAAGCCGCGCGCAAGGCCAAGCCGGTCCTGCTTGAGCCGGTCATGTCCGTCGAAGTAACCGTGCCGGAAGATTACATGGGAACGGTCATTGGGGATCTGAACTCGCGCCGCGGACGCATCGAGGGCATGGAAATGGTCGGCGGTGTACAGGCCATCAAGGCCACCGTGCCGCTCAGCACCATGTTCGGCTACGCCACCAACCTGCGTGGATCGACCCAGGGCCGCGGTAACTTCAGCATGCAGTTCGCGCAGTACGAAGAAGCACCGCGCAGCGTGTCGGAAGAAATTATCGCGAAAACACAAGGACGCGACAGCCGCTAACATCGCAAACTGTCACTCAGGGCGCGTGAACGAATGAATTTATATCTGCCGCAAGGCATGAGGAGTAAGTCATGGCGAAGGAAAAGTTTGACCGCAGCAAGCCGCACGTGAATGTTGGGACGAT
>CBAAAE010000051.1:0-16856 GCA_964658845.1 uncultured Novosphingobium sp.
TGACTTCCTGACCGACTGCCAGCACGACGTTCTTCTCCTGCGTGATACCGAAGGAGGGTGCCGTAACGGAGATGTCGTAAGCGGCAGGTGGCAGGGAAACGGCGATGAAAAGCCCCGTGCTGTCGGTGGTGACGTGGCGCACCTGCCCCGTCGTCCTGCTTGTGATGTCAACCTGGGCGTTGGAGATTGCGGCGCCTCTTGGATCGGTTACCGTGCCTGTGAGTCGCGCGGTCGTTGTCTGTGCGCTCATGGCACCGGCGGAAAAGCACGCGATCGTAGCGACCCGTGCGGGTAGAGAAAAAAGTTTGTCTGGCCTCATACCGTAAGCATGGCCGCGCAGTGTTGCTGAGCCGTGATGCGCGTGTGAATGTCCGATGACAACCCAGCGCTTTCCTGCGGAAATTCAGTACCTTACGCCGGCTGCCGACTTCTCGGCCCGCGGCTGCGGTATGGTCAAGTCGTGCCGTTTTTCAGCACAGCGAAGCCGAGGCCAGGCGGCCCGACTTAGGGTGCGCTGCCGCAGCCGTTGCGGCCAGGATCGCTGGCGCAAGCTCATACTCCAAATGGATCGGGTGAGCCCGCGCAAGCTGGTCGCATTCGACAAGACCCACAATGATCTTCACGAACCCCTCCGACGAGCGGACGGAAGACTACATCACGAGAAGGTTCGGCTGAAGCGAATCCGTCTTCGTCAGAGCTCAGCGGTCATCCTGGGCGCAGCCGTCATCCTGAGCGTAGCGAAGGATCCCCACCCCTTTCGAAACAAGGCAAGACTCGAACCGTTTCGCTGAGGAAAGGCCAGACCATCTCGCCCTTGCCAGCAGCAGAGGGATCCTTCGCTCCGCTGAGGACGACGGTTCCGTGGTGCATACGCATCCTTATCACTAACGATGGCTTCAGGGTGGCTGATTGCTGCCCATTCCAAGCACGCAGCTTGCGCGCAGCCCCGGAATCCTCTATCCTTAGAAGGTTGGAGTCGACGGCAGGGCTGCACGCATCCTTCCTCCCCCGTTGCGCCTTGCGCGCATCAAGATTCGACCAGCCGGCTGCAAGAGATTGCGTCTGGGGTCATAGAAGAGAAGAGAATTCAATGGCAAATCATGTTTCGTCCCTGAAGCGCTCCAAGCAGACCCTTGCGAAGACCGTCGTGAATCGCTCCAACCGCAGCAAGCTGCGCGGCACCCTGCGCACCATGCGCGAGGCCATCCTGAAGGGTGACCTGACCGTTGCTCGCGAGCAGTACCGTCTGACGGCGTCTGTCCTGGACAAGAGCGTGCAGAAGGGCGTGCTGCACGACAACACTGCGTCACGCTACAAGAGCCGCCTGAATGCTCGCGTCAAGGCGTTGGTTCCCAAGACCGCGTAATGCAGCGGCGTGGTTGCGGTTGACCGCAGCCGCAAAGACGTACCAGGTAAGGCATGGAGTCCGCTCCATGCCTTTTGCTTTTACGCTCGCATTTGCTTCTACACTGTTAGAAGAGCCGTATGTCGCCCACTGATCCCGACAACCTGAATCGGCGTGAAGAGAAGATCTCACCCGTAAAGCTGGCCGCTGTCCAGTACCTGATTGCCGTTGTGCTGGTGATCCTTTTCATCGGCCTGTGGCGGCTGCAGGTGCTGGGCGCGGACAATTACAGGGTGCTGGCCGAGGCGAATCGTGTCCGCAAGGTGCCGATTCTGGCGCCGCGCGGCAGGCTCTTCGACCGTGAGGGACGCCTGCTGGTCGATAATTACTCGTCCGTGAGCTGCTTCCTGCTGCGCGAGCAGTTGCGCGACGCCGATCTTCCAATGATCGCAAGCGGGCTCCACCTGCAGCCCGAGCAACTGGACTACGTTCTTCGCCACTTCCAGTACGCGCCCAAGTACCAGCCCATCCCCTTGAAGCAGGACATTACGCCGGACGAGCAGGCTTTCATCGAGGCGCATCGTACCGAGCTGCCCGAGCTGGACACGCTTGAAGAGCAGCGCCGATTGTATCCGCGGGATGGCTTTGCGGCGCACCTGATCGGCTACGTGGGAGAAATCTCCGAGCAGGATCTGAACCTGCCCAAGTACGCCTTCTACGAGCCGGGAGATGTCGTCGGCAAATCAGGCGTCGAGCAGGCATATGACTCGCTCCTGCGTGGCGTGGATGGTTCGCGGGACATCGTGGTGAACAGCCACGGCCGGGAACTTGGTCGTCTGGGTGAAGAACTTGCTAAGCCCGGTCAGGACCTGAAGCTGACGATCGATCTCGACATCCAGACCGCTGCGGAGAAGGCCATGGAAGGCAAGAATGGAGCCATGGTAGCGATGGATCCGCACACCGGCGAGATCCTTGCCATGGTGTCGAGGCCGAACTTCGACCCGAACGAGTTTGCCGTCCGCCTGTCGAAGACGTACTGGAACAAGATCATCACCGACCCGGAACATCCGCTGCTGAACAAGGCCATCCAGGCCCAGGTGGCGCCCGGTTCGACCTTCAAGATCATCATGTCCGTTGCCGGCCTGGAAGAGGGCATCGCGCAGACCGAGCATGTGAACTGTGGCGGCGGCATGGATTTCTACGGCCACTACTATCACTGCGACAAGCGCCACGGAGCGGTCGATATCGATCACGCCATTCCGTGGTCGTGCGACGTCTTCTACTACGTTCTGGCCCAGCGGCTCGGCATCGACACCATCGCGCGGTATGCCAGCGCCCTCGGTCTGGGACAGAAGACGGGCATCGACCTGCCGGAAGAAGCCAGCGGCACGCTGCCTTCCACCGCGTGGAAGATGAAGAACTTCCATCAGCAGTGGTACGCGGGCGAGACCATCTCGGTCGGCATCGGCCAGGGTGCAGTTGCGGCCACGCCCATGCAGATGGCGCGGGCGCTTTCGGGCGTCGCCAGCGGTGGTGCGTTGCGCCGGCCGCATGTCATCTCGACCGACCAGATTCCCGCGGATCAGCGCGAAGCGTTCCGCGAAAGCTTTCCCGGCTCAGGTGACCGCACCGTTCCCATCAAGACCGACAACTGGCAGACCATCACCGAGGGCATGGCTGCAGCGACGACGACGGGAACCGCGTTCGCCTCGCACCTGGAAGGGATCGATTTCGCAGGCAAGACCGGCACAGCACAGGTGATGAGCCACGATGCCCTCGCACGCACGAACAAGGGCAAGAAGACGCAGCCAAACTCATGGTTCGTCGGCATGGCCCCGCGGCGCAACCCGGACATCGTGGTGGCGGTGTTATGGGAGAACGGTGATTGGGGTTCGAACTCGGCGAAGCTTGCTGCCCAGGTGGTTTCGGCGTTTGTCGACAAGCAGCGCAAACGTGATGGCAACCTGCGGCTTGAACAAGTCAGCGCCCCGCCGAAGCCGGCCGACACGTCCGCCGAGAAGCCGATTCCGACCGCTGCAACGCCCGTATTAAAGCCGAAGGAACAGCCTGCTGGATGACGCGCTTCTCCTCTTATCGCGACTTTGACTGGACCCTGCTCTCCTTCGTTCTGCTGATGTCGATCTTCAGCGTGGTGGAGATCTACTCGGCCACACTGCACACCAAGTTCCACGGTTTTCACACGAAACAGCTGGAGTTCCTCGCCATCGGCATCCCGCTGATGTTTATCGTTTCGATGATCGATTACCACAGCTTCATCGAGTTCGCGCATTGGGCCTACGGGATCAGCATCGTATCGCTGGTGGCGGTGCTGCTGGTCGGCAAGAAAGTGCTAGGCGCGCGCCGCTGGATCGGCCTGCCGGGCGGCATCCACTTCCAGCCGTCGGAGTGGGTCAAACTCGTACTGATCCTCGCCTCGGCGCGCTACTTCTGGGGCCTTGCCAACAAGGATGAGCTTGACTGGAAGGACATCGGCAAGGCCTTCGCCATGATCGGCATCCCCATGCTGCTGGTGTTGAAGCAGCCTGACCTGGGCACGGCCCTGACGTACAGCCCGGTCCTGCTGGTGGGCCTGTTTCTCGGGGGCATCCGTTGGAAACACGCGCTGATCCTGGTACTGACTTTTGCGGTGCTCGGAGTCGGCGCGTGGAAGAGCGGCAAGGTGCTGAAGCCGTATCAGAAGGCACGGCTGACCAGCTTTCAGCATCCTGAGGACGATCCACGCGGAAAGGGCTACCAGGTGCAGCAGTCCCTGATCGCCGTCGGTTCGGGTGGGATCTGGGGCAAGGGTGCGACCAAGGGCACGCAGACGCAGGGTGACTTTCTGCCCATCCCCTACACCGATTTCATCTTCGCCGCGCTCTGCGAGGAGCACGGCTTTGTCGGCGCGGCTATCGTCCTGATCCTGTACTTCCTCATCCTGATGCGCCTGGTGCAGAACGCTCAGACGGCAAAAGACGCTCCAGGCACGCTCCTGGTGATGGGGGTTGCGGGCGTCATGCTGTTCCAGGTTGCGGTCAATGTAGGCATGGTTGTCGGCATGATGCCGGTCACGGGCATCCCCCTGCCGCTGCTGTCGTATGGCGGATCGTCCGTGCTTTTCACCTTCCTGGCGCTGGGCATGGTGATGAACGTGCGCATGGGAAGGTTCGTGAACTAGGTCCGGACTGGACCGATGCACCGCCGATCATGCACAATAGCTGCAGATTCAAAAATCCTGCGCAGGCGCGATCGCCGCGCGGGAGCCATATTTCGCCGTTCGAGACGTGCGCACAGGTCGCCGGAGCGGTACACAAAGGTTTAGCACCAACTATTTACAGTCGCCGGCAAGGGCAATCAAAGTCACCCGCGGCTGGGCAGAGATCTGAGAAAGCGAAACTGCATCGGACGGCAAACGGCCCCGCCTAACGTCAGGCATGCGCGGTCACAACATCCGGGGCACATCGAAGCGAGGCAAGCAGTATGCGGTACCCGAGTCCAGGCACACGGCCACCCGGCAGGCGCACAGCGCTCGCAGGGTGCAGGTCGTGTGTTCCGGCTGCAGGGCAGCGCACGGCGACCTCGGCATCAGACCCCTCCCATCTGCGGTCAACGGTCTAGCGCGTACCTTCGCTCCCCGTACCGACTTTGATCGCCCTTGTTCCGGCAACGGAAGCAGGGCATCATGTCGAAGGAAATTTACATCTCCACAACGCCGCACGAGACGCGGCTCGCCATCGTCGAAGACGAGCAACTGGCGGAAATCTACTACGAGCGCGAGAACGAATACACGCTCGCCGGATCCATTTACAACGGCAAAGTCACGCGCGTGCTCCCCGGCATGCAGTCGTCGTTCGTCGATATCGGCCTGGAACGCGACGCGTTCTTGTACGTCACCGACTTCATGGAAGAGCAGGGTGACGCTGCCGACTTCGAGTCGGAGGGCGGCGGACGGAAGCAGCAGCAACAGCCTCAGCAGCCGCGTGAAGCAGCGGCTGAGCCAGCCGGCAACCGTGAGCGCAGCGATCGTAACGACCGTGGTGGAGACCGCCCCCGGCGCAATGATCGCACTGAGCGTCGCGACCGGCCCGCGGCGAGTCCCGCAGCCGAAACCGAGAGCACCCCGGCCTTTGACGAACCCATTGCGCCCGCACCCACCGAGGACGTCGTCGGCGTCGAGGCGGGTGCCGAGGGCAGCCGCCGCTGGCGTGGTCGCCGCGGACGCAGGCGTGGTCGCGGATCGCGCGAAGAGCAGCCCAGCGGCACGGTTAATGCACCAGCCGGCACGGTAAACGCACCGGCTGGTACATCGCAGGCTGGTGATGATTTCGACAGGGAAGAGGCCGATGAAGAGCTCGGCTTTGTGGAAAGTCTGGATGCGGTCGAAAACAGCACCATTGAAATTGATCTGAGCAGCGAGCCCTCTCAGCCCACCGACGCGGGCCGCCCTGGTGGTCGTGAGGACCGCAGCGGCCGGGGAGGCCGCGGGCGTGATCGCCGCGGACGTGGCGACCGGGACCGTGGACCCCGCCGTGAGACTGCCGATCGGCCTCCACCTGAGTTCGACAACAGCTATGCCGGCTACCTGAATGAAAACGCCGCGCCTGAAGCCACGGGCGAGCCCATCGTGCTGCCCGGCGAGTCGATCCGCAAATACCGTGACCCCGCCGAAGTAGCAGCAGAGGACGCGGAAGCAAAGCGCAATGCGCCGCAGGTCGAAATGCTGACTGTGTCCGCCCCATCGATCGAGATTGTTGGTTGGGATGGCGGTGCGGTGCTGCCCGGCGAGACGCTGGGACGGCATCGGAATCGTGGCAACGATCGACCTGCGCCGCGTGACAACGATCGCGGTGATCGCGGTACAGATCGCGGATCCCGCGAGCCGTATGCACAACGCACACAGGCTGCGCCTGCCGCCGTCCCGTATACTGCGCCCGCTCCCATCCAGAGTGAAGAGACGTTCGCGCCAGCGGTCGCACCCGAGGAGCCGACCGGCCTGACAGCGCATCCCGCGCACAGCGTCCGTGTTGAGGCCGTCGAAGCGGCCGCGACCGGGGATCCGGGCGCGCTGCCGGTCGACGCCCCGATTGAACTGTCTGATTCCCAGCCGACGCCCGAAGCAGCCGCACCGGACGCCGAAACCGGATACGAGCCGACCGAAGGCGCCAGCGCGACCACCGGCGATAGTTCCCGCCGCGATCTACGTCGCTTTGAACAGCCGGCCGAAGAGCAGCCGACCGAGCCGGAAGGGGAAGCCGATGCCGAGTCGGCACGCGAACTCGCAGGCGAGACGCCGGACCAGACGACCTATGACCTGAACGCCACAGCGGACGAGACATCTGCCGCGACCGATCGCATCTTGGACCAGGCCCCCGCTCCCGATCCCGTTCCTCTACTGGAACCGGCGGAGCACGAGTTCACTGATCTGCAGTCCAGCGGGGAGATGATCTCCTCACCCGTGGAAGAAGCGTTCGAGCAGCACGGCGCATTCGACCTGTCGTCCCAGGATGAGCCTGAGCCGGCGAGCCCGATGTTTCACGAGGGTGCAGTGCAGTCCTTCGAGCCGTCCGAAGCGCAACTGGTACCACCGTCCTTTGAACTCGCCGGGGAGAAGCCGGAAGGCACCATTCAACCGGAAATCCACGCGTACGGCGACGGCGACTTCCACGAAGAAGAAATCGACGAGGAGACGGACGGCGAAGACGCTGAGTACCAGGCCGGCGCCGGCCTCGACGATGGTGAAGTCGAAGAGTACGAGGAGGAGACGCTTGAGGGCACGGCCGATTTCGGATCGCTGCTCCAGGAGATGTCCCAGGACAGCCACCACGTCTCCGAAGACGATGAGGATGACGCGGAAGAGACCAGCCTTGCCGGGGGCTTTACCGAAGCGGACTTTGGCGAAGAGGGTGACGTTGACGGGGAAGAAGATGCTCCTGCAGAGGCGCCTCGCACCAGCAGCAATGGCGAGCAGCGGCCGTACCGCGATGGCCATCGCAAGCAGGGCAGCGGTGGTGGTGGTGGACGCGATCGTCGCGGAGGCCGCAGCAGCGGCGGCGGAGAGCGCGGCCGTGGACGTCGTCAAAGCATGCAGACGACCGACATGCCCGCCATCAACGAACTGCTGAAGCCGGGGCAGGAGATCCTGGTGCAGATCGCCAAGGAACCCATTGCAAAGAAGGGTGCGCGCATCACGTCGCACATCGCCTTGCCGGGCCGTTTTCTGGTTTTTATGCCGACCGTCAACCACACGGGCGTCTCACGCAAGATCTCGTCCGAGGAAGAGCGTCGTCGCCTGAAGTCGATCCTGCTATCGGAAAAGGGCGATGCCCAAGGCGGATTCATCGTTCGTACCGCTGCTGACGGTGCCAGCGAAGAGGAGTTGCGCAACGATCTTCGCTTCCTTATTCACCTGTGGACCGACATCAAGATGCGGTCTGAGACCTCCAAATCGCCGGCTCTGATCTATCACGATCTGAACCTCGTCGAGCGCATTCTTCGTGACCAGGTTACGGATAATTTCTCCGCGATCTGGGTCGACACGGAGCAGGAGTATGAGCGGGTGCTGCGCTTCCTCCAGCGCTTCCAGCCGTCACTGGTGCGGCGCGTCAAGCTCTATACCAAGGAGACGCCGCTGTTCGAGCACTTTGGCGTTACGGCCGAGATCGACAAGGCACTGAAGTCGAAGGTCTGGCTCAAGTCCGGCGGTTCCATCGTCATCAACCAGACAGAAGCGCTGGTCGCCATCGATATCAACACGGGCAAGTATGTCGGCAAGACGGCGCGGCTTGAGGACACCATTCTGAAGACGAACCTCGATGCGATCCCCGAAATCGTGCGGCAGATTCGTCTTCGTGACCTGGGCGGCATCATCGTCATCGACTTCATCGACATGGACGAGCGCAAGAATCGTGCCAAGGTAATGCAGGTCCTGGAGGATGCGATGCGCAACGACCGCGCACCTTCGAAGATTCTGCCCTTCAACGATTTCGGCCTGGTCATCATGACGCGCAAGCGTGTGAAGCAGTCGCTGGAGCGCACGCTCTGCATGCCGGATCCCGTCACCGACGGCACCGGCATGATCAAGTCGCCAATCACCATCGCCAACGAAATCTACATCGAGATGCGCAAGATGCACCGCCATCTAGAGAAGGCAGACGTGATGCTCAGGGTCCACCCGGAGGTGGTCAAAACACTTAAGGCGAACGGCGGCAAACGTCTGCAGGAGCTGGAAGAGATGACGCGCAAAACGATCCTGGTCAAGAGCGATCCAACGCTGAATCCGGAGGCGTTCGACATCCACTAACTCGGCTGAAACGCGTTTGGAAGGGGCATGGCGCCGGCTATGCCCCTGCCTTTTGCCGGTCACGGAGCATGAGGGAACGGCGCACAACGGCGGTTATCCAATCCGGTCTGTCGACCGTCACACAACTTATGCGACTGGCCTGTGTTTTCAAGGTCACCACTGTTCGCTCAGGAGCGTTTGAACCTATGAATTCTCGTATCAACACCGCCGTCCTGCGCACGACTTTTGCGCTGACAGCCTTGTGTGTCGCACCCGCGCTTCACGCGGCAGGTCCTGCCAGCAACGACACCACACCGGCCAATCCGTCGATCTTCACGATGAACAGTTCCGTCACGGACCCCACGCGTGATTTCAGGTATCAGCCTGAGGGTGTCAGCACCAGTGCGGACACCCTCGCTGCGGGTTCGCCGTCCTCATCGCTGGATGCGGAGCGCGGCAGTCTTGGTGAAAATTACGATGGCGGCCAGCCGCCTCCAGGACGCCGCCGTACTTACGGTCGTTCACGGTACCAGGACAAGATGCACAACGCAGACGGCTCCAGCAAGATCGCGTTTGTCGCCGGCGCCGGCTTGAATCTTCCGGTAGGAAATACCGGGAAGTACTACACACCTAGTTACACCATTACCGCTGGCGCGGGTATCAACTTCAACAAGATGTTCGGCATTCTCGGCGAGTTTCACTACGACCACATGGGCCTGACCGCCGGCTCAATCAATTACCAGTACAACAACTACACGACGTACTCCAACGCGACGGCAAATGACCTGGCCGGACTGGATGCAAACGCTCATGTTATCGCGCTGACAGTCAACCCCATCGTGAACTTTAAGGGCGCTGATCGTGGTTCCAAGCTAGGAGCCTACGTCACCGGTGGCGTAGGTTTCTACCACAAGGTGACTAACTTTACCCTGCCACAGGAAATCGACACGTACTATTACAGCTACATCACGAATGCTACGTTCGATAGTTACAGTGCCAATTCGTTCGGCGTGAACGGTGGAGCTGGTCTGACATATAAGCTGGGCGAGTTTTCAAGCGAGCGGCTTTTTGTGGAAGCGCGTTACAACTGGCTGAAGATCGGCAATAACAACAGTGGGGATTTCTTTCCTTTCAATCGCCGGAATTCGGAGTACATCCCGGTCACAGCGGGTATTCGTTTCTAACCGCATGGCTTTACACAATCGGCAGAAAGGCGCGTCTTCGGGCGCGCCTTTTCTGCTGTGTGTTCCTACATTGGTTCCCCTCAGCGGTGCCTTTCCACCGACGTAGAGGGAAGCTGCCTTAGGGTAGTAACAGGGCCGCTAGCGGCGCTTGCAGGAGTCTTGTTGTCACGATCACGTTACTTTGCTGCACTTTTTCTTGCCTCGAGCATGCACATCGGCTTCGCGCAGAACCGCCCGCCCCTCGCCACCGCGGACGCTGTCGCGCAGAAGATCTTTCAGCGCACGGCGTCCATGGGCCTGGTGGTCGTGATCGTGCGTGATGGCGACGTGTGGATGAACGGCTATGGCCGCACGGCACCTGATGCCGACACGGTCCCGCAGGCAAATTCACTGGTGCGCCTGTGCTCTCTCTCGAAAATCCTTGCCACCGATCTGCTGGCGAAGATGGTTGCCGAAAAGAAGGTTTCGTTCGACGATCCACTGCAGAAATTCGCACCGCCCAATGTGAAGGTTCCGGCGCTGACGGTGCGAGGTCCCGCTCTGCGTCCGGTAAACCTGGGGGATCTTGCGACTCATACCGCCGGCATGCCGCGCGAGATCGCTTACCCACCTGCGGGCGCAGCGCACTTCACCTTTCCCGATTTCAGTTATCGCTGGAGCTGGCTGCCCGCCTTTCGCCTGAGAGTGTCGCCGGGTGACGCCGCACACTACTCGAACATCGGCTTTGACCTGCTGGGTGACGCGCTCAGCGCAGCGAGCAATGAGCCCTACGAAAAGCTGTTCCACGACCGCACGGCTGCACCGCTGGGGATGCTCGACACGACGCTGACGCCAAATCCTGAGCAATGCGTGCGCCTGATGTCGGGACCTCGCGAGCCCTCGCAATGTACCGACACACAGGCGGCGGCCGGCTCGGGCGGCATGTACTCCACGGCAGCCGATATGGCACGGTTCCTGAAGTATCTGCTGTACCTCCCTGGGGTGCCGGTCCATCAGAATGGCTGGTCCACCGGCATGTATCTTGACCCGGCAAAGCTGCATAGCGTGCAAGGGTTATCGCACGCTGGCGTGCCGACGGGCATCGGCCTCGGATGGCTCGAGATCAACGGAACCTATGGCGAATCGCGGATCATAGAAAAGACCGGCGGCGGCGCCGGATTTCAGACCTACATCGCCCTCAATCCAGCGCGGCACGCAGGCATCTTCGTGGCGCGCACCCAGGGGCGAGGGCGCGACGGTGCAAACATGTTTCGAGAGGCCAACGACCTCTTGCTTGCCATGGTCGATCTGCCGCCCGTGCCCGCTGATCCGGATGATCCCGAACGTGAGCGCACGGCGGACGAACTGAGAGAAGCGGCCTCGGCGGGACGGCACCGCGGCGGGGTTCACGGGAAAATAGTCTCAGCAAAGATGCCGGCTTCTGCGCTTGCGCACGGCGCAGCAAAACACAGGCAGATCGGCGCCGCGAAGAACAGGCATGTCACACAGCGGGCCGCCACACCTGCGAAACATGCGACGGGGAAGCGACGTTCAGGGACGCGGCAGTAAGAAGTCCCGGAGGGCGTACCTCTGATGATTTGATTTTATGGCGTCCCCGACGGGATTCGAACCCGTGTTACCGCCGTGAAAGGGCGGTGTCCTGGGCCACTGGACGACGGGGACGCAGCACTTGCCCGGCAGTCACACGCCACGGCAGATTCAAGCTTAGACGGCGCACGACGTAGTGTCAAAGAAGCAAGAGCAGCGCACAGAAGGGAACTCGACATGCTTTCGACTTATTACGGACGTGACGGCCACCTGGTGCTGGGTGCAGAGGGCAATCTGCAGGATGCATTATGGCTCGACCTCTACGAGCCGTCACGGGAAGAGGAAATCCGCATCGAAGCGGGCCTGCACGTGGACGTCCCGACACGCGACGAAATGCGCGAGGTGGAAAGCAGCAGCACGCTCTACAGCGAACACGACGCCGCCTTTGTGACAGTTCGCGTGGTGGAACGCCGCGAATCGCAGCAGGCCCGGCTCACCAACATGACGTTCATCCTGACGAAGCAACAGTTCGTCACCATCCGCTACGCCGATCCGCGTTCGTTTCAGCAATTCGTCGCGCGCACGCAGAAAGCGGAAAACACGTTCAGCACAGCCGCGTCGGTCCTCCTGTGCCTGCTCGAGACGATCGTGGATCGAAACGCTGATCTGCTGGAAGAGATTGGCGACAATCTGGACCCGATTTCCTTCGAGATCTTCTCCCAGAACGCCGCCGCCATGAAGACGATTGCCGCCGCCGATCTGGGCGGCGTACTCAAACGCATCGGCACCAGCGGGGAACTCGCCTCACGCGTCCGTGAAAGTCTCCACAGCATTGGCCGGGCCGTTCCATTTTTGCAGATGCACATCACCCCGAATACTGATCTGCGCCTCCGACTGAAAACACTGGGGCGCGACGTGCAATCCCTGCTTGAGCACGATAATTTCCTGCAGACCCAGATCCAGTTCCTGCTCGACTCCAACATAGGCCTCATCTCCATCCAGCAGAACGCCATCATGAAGACGCTCAGCATCGCTGCCGTGGTGTTCCTGCCGGCAACGTTGATCGGCTCTATCTACGGCATGAACTTCGAACGCATGCCGGAACTCCACTGGCGCTACGGGTACCTCTATGCCATCACGCTGATGGTTTGTTCTGCGGGAGGTCCACTGCTCTACTTCCGTGTGAAACGGTGGCTCTAACCGCCGCTTAACGGCGCCTGGCCAGGTTGCCGCACCAACGCAGGTATGCGAGACTGACAAGGTTCGCGAACCGCCGGATGCATCCAACCTCCGCGGCAACTGGACAACGCGCCGGGATGGCGGAACTGGCAGACGCAGCGGACTCAAAATCCGCCGAGGGCAACCTCGTGGGGGTTCGACCCCCCCTCCCGGCACCACCTTCTAGTAAGGGTCGCAGCCTACTTGAGTCAGGCAGGTTCTAGAAGTGAAGGATCAGGTCGCTTGCCACGGTGAACTGGTTGGTTCGTGTGCCGTTGTCGTAGGATCTGCGATCCCACGCATGGTCGAAGCGTATCTCTGGTCGGATTTGTACCGTGGTGCCGATCCAGTGGTTGTACATGAAGGTACCTTCACTGTACTTGCCTGCGTAACCTGTTCGCTGGCCCTTCTTGTCATTCAGAAAATCGCTGCGAAATGATACGGAATCATGCGCCGACAATTGTTTGTTCAGGTAATTCACAACGGCCCACTCTGGTGCGAAGCAGGTTTGCAGCCCTGGCCTGCAGTTTGCGCCATTGGTTCCTTTTTCAGGCGTAATGGATCCGTTTACACTCGGCACATCTCTCTGGTGCATGGAGTAGATTTCCGTAGCGGTGTGCCAGGTCGACCCGAACTTGTGATACCACGTGCCGTCGTACATTTGAAGATTGTTGAATGCGTACTCCCCGTCGTTAATGCCATTCGCGCATAGGTAGAAGTTATCGTTCACGCTTGTCGTGGTGTAACTGATGCATCCGGTAAATGCGGGTTTCGCGTCGACCGTCCATGGTGCGACATCGTGGCTGGCGGAGACGCCGGCCTGAACCGTCCATCGGTCATTTACCTGGATGGTGGCGAGTATGCCTGTGTCGGTGAATGGATCGACCGCATATAACAACGAGTGACTGAACATGTAGTTATTCGGTGTCAGCTGTGCTTCGATGCCCGGGATGGAAATATACCGGCCGGCTCGAACATTCATGCCATGCGCGACGTGCGGGAAGTAAACATCCACATACTCCAACACGGGATCGAACCCATACTGCCGATTGTGATCGAGTAACTGGCTGCTGAAGTAACCCTTGTTGGTCGTGGAGCGGTAGTCCGTTCCGAAAAATGCTGTAACGTGAAATCCCCAGTCGATATGGTCCTGTTGGACGGAGTCGGGCAGCCGCTCGACATACAGCACGCCCTGGCCTAACTCCACCCGATTGGAATAGATGTCATTCGTCTCAGGGTAATTACGGTCGCGTGACGTCGACAGGTCTGCCGTGGGCTCAATCCAGCCGTAGACCTTGGTGCGGCTTTTTGCGCCGTTGATCGCGGTCTGCAAAGGATAGACATTTCCATCGGATTCACCGATTGTGGGTGAGCCGCCGTAGGACCAGTCGGCGCTGGGGAACGGAGGGGAGTTCAACGGAGACGGTACGCCCCTGCGTGGCGCAGCAGGACCCGCGGTCGCGGTTCCATTCCAGTCGGTACGGTAGAAGTCTATCCATCGCGTCCAGAATCCGCCCTGTACGGCAGGTGCTGTTGAAGGGGTGCTGGATGCCGCAGGAACCTGGGTTGACGAGGTGGTCTGGGCCTCGACCGAATGAGTTATCGTTGCTAGAACCACGGCGGCTCCGCACAAGATTCGTCCACAAACTCGGGTACTTCGATTCAACATGGTCAATCAGATCTCGGGTCGCCGGCGGTGACCGCCTGTGGTCTACATGCTACGCTAAAGACTTACGGATAAAGCCGAAACGATGAGCACTGAGACCCAGAAATACACTCGCAACAGCCCCTACCTGTCGACCATGCTGGTCAACTACGTTCTGACCGACAAGGACTCTGAAAAAGAGACGCGGCACATCGAGCTCTCGCTTGAAGATGGCATGAGCTACACGCCCGGCGATGCGGTCGGCATCCTGCCCACCAATCGCGAGAGCGAGGTGGAGGCGGTGCTGAAAGCGCTCGGTTTCAAGGGCGATGAGAAGGTGCTGGACTTCTTCAAGAAAGAGACCACGCTGGATGACGCGCTCCGCACGAAGCTGCACATCGGCAAGCTGACGCGCGGCTCAGTCAACAGCTACGCGAAGCTCGCGCCTGAGGGCACACCGGGGCTGGATTTCCTCAAGGGGCTGGCGGGGCAGGACAACAAGTCCCGAGCGGAAGAGTACGTGTGGGGCCGCGAATTCATCGACCTGATCACGGAGCATCCCGGCGGCATTACCGATCCGCAGCAGCTCTTCACCGTGCTGCAGCGCCTCACTCCGCGCATGTACTCCATCGCGAGTTCGCAGGCAAAGCACGCTGGCACGGTGCATACGACGGTGCGCGTGGTGCGCTATCACACGCACCAGCGTGATCGCCAGGGCCTGTGCAGCGGTCACCTGGGCGAGCGTGCCGAGGAAGGCACAAGCATACCCGTTTTTCTGCACGCAAACGCGAACTTTCGACTGCCGGAAGACCCGACCACGCCTGTCATCATGGTGGGACCCGGAACCGGCGTGGCACCCTTCCGGGCCTTCTTAGAACACCGCCAGGTGCACGGCCATACCGGCGATAACTGGCTGTTTTTCGGCGAGCAACGGCAGGCTTCAGACTTCCTGTATCGCGACGAGTTTCTGGCCATGCAGGCCGACGGCACGCTTACCCGGCTGGACACCGCGTTTTCGCGTGACCAGCAGAAGAAGATCTACGTGCAGGACCGCATGAAAGAGAATAGCGCCGAGCTATGGAAGTGGCTCGAACGTGGCGCCTACTTCTACATCTGCGGCGATGCCAGTCGCATGGCGAAGGACGTGGAGCAGACCCTGCTGGACACCATTGCAAATGGCAGGGACTGCAGCCCGCAGCACGCGCAGAGCTACCTGGAAGACCTGAAGAAAGCGAAGCGCTACCAGCTCGACGTCTACTGATGGGACGGATCGTCAGATCCGGTCCACATCCGCGCGCCAGTTGACGATGGCTTCCTTGATCTGCTTTGGCGACAGCTTTTCCGCGGCGGCACGTGCTGCCAGTGCCGGAGACTCGGCGTCCCCTGCAAATCGCAGCGCGATCATCTGCCCCATGGTCAGCCCGGACGGGTTCACGCCCATCGCGTGCAGACGCACGTTTTCCTCCAGCCGAATGATCCTGTTCTGGTTCTTCAGGGCGTAATGACGGGTGGCCGCGGCGGCCGAAAGGGTCGAGAGCGCAAGCCCGGCCAGGATCAAGTGCAAGGCATTCCTGTAGTGGGCGAGGTGCATCGTGGTGACGATTAGCAGGGTCAGATTCAAAATCTGCAGAGCATAAAAGGCGTAGTCGCGGCGAACGTGGTTCTTGTAATTCTGTGCAGCCATTGAGTTCTCCCCTGGTTAAGACCAAGTCTCGCACGGCACGGCTCGGGTACCATCAAAAAACTCATGGCAGCAACCAAACCCGTCAAGCGCATCGGCATTCATCTCTCCACCAGCGGCGGCACGTGGTCGGCGGTGCAGCGAGCGGTGGAGTGCGGCGCCAACTGCTTCCAGATTTTCTCGTCGTCGCCGCGCCAGTGGAAGGCTTCACCGGTCAGCCCGGCGGACGCGGAGAGCATGCGCACACTGCGAGCCCTGCATAACATCGCGCCGCTCACGATCCACGCGTCGTACCTGATCAATCTCTGCTCGCAGTCGGAGGTGGTTCGCGAGAACTCGACTGCGGCGTTTCGCGGCGAGGTGGAGCGGGCGCTCGCGCTAGGGGCGGAGTTCCTCGTCTTCCATCCCGGCTCATGGAAGGGGCTGACGCGTGCCGAAGCGCTGCAGCACGCGGCGGAAAACATCGAGCGGGCCGTGGAGGGCCTGCCGTGCCAGACCTCTGCGCTGCGCATCCTGATTGAGAACACGGCCGGCAGCGAGTTCTCGATGGGCGGCACGCTTGAGCAGGTCGCCGATCTGCTGCATCTGCTGGACCGCTGCGCGCCCGTCGATGTCTGCCTGGACACCTGCCACACGCACGTTGCGGGCTACGACCTGGTCACGCCCGAGGGCTACGAGGAGACGATGGCGCTGATCGCGAACAGCTTCGATACTGCGCGCGTCAAGGTGTGGCACTGCAACGACGCGAAGGCGGCGCGCGGCAGCAAGCTGGATCGCCACGAACATATCGGCGACGGCACCATCGGTCCAATTGCCTTTCGCCGCTTGCTGCGCGACACGCGCTTTGCCCATGCGGCCTTCATCGCGGAGACGCCGGTCGACGACCCGGCGGACGTTCTGCGCAACGTCAGCGTGCTGCGAACGCTGGCCGCGGGATAGTTCTCGCCACATTTGTGGGGATGACGCTACAATTTCCT
>CBAAAE010000052.1:0-16242 GCA_964658845.1 uncultured Novosphingobium sp.
TGGGACAACCCCTACCTGACCATGAGCTTCGACTACGAAGCCCGCATCCTGGAGACGTTTTACGCCTTCTTCGAGCAGGGTTTCGTCTACAAGGGCTTGCGGCCGGTGTACTGGTGCATGCACGACAAAACCGCGCTGGCCGAGGCGGAAGTCGAGTACGAGATGCACACTTCTCCCTCGGTCTATGTGCGTTATGCGCTGACGTCTCCGGCCTCAGATGTCGATGAGAGGCTCGCCGGATTACCGGTGTTTGGACTGATCTGGACGACCACGCCGTGGACCCTGCCTGCGTCGCTTGCCATCGCCTTTCATCCGGGGTTTGAGTATGTCGCTGTTCGCATCGCGGAGGACAACGAAATATGGGGCAAGGGCAACGTCTACGTCGTGGCGGCCGATCTGCTGGCATCGCTGGCATCCGCTGCTGGCCTGCCCGCGGTAGAAGAGATTGCTCGCTTCACGGGAGAAAAGCTTGAGCGTGTGACCTTCGCGCATCCGTTTCTGCCGCGGGAAATCCTTGGCGTCATGGCCGAGTATGTCACCACCGATCAGGGCACGGGCAGCGTGCATACCGCGCCCGCGCATGGCCCGGATGACTTTGCCACCGGCAAGAAGTACGCGCTGAGCCAGGTCTGCGACGTGGACGAGGCCGGCCGCCTGCGCAACGGCCTGCCCGAGTACGACAACCTGAACGTGCACAAGGCCAACGCACCCATCATCGCGCTGCTGCAGGAGCGCGGCGCGCTGATGGCGCAGAATGAGATTCACCATAGCTATCCGCACTGCTGGCGCTGCCATCGGCCCGTGATCTATCGCGCGACCGAGCAGTGGTTCATCGGCATGGAGACCGCTCTGCCGGGCGGCATCACCTTCCGCCAGCGTGCACTGGATGAGATTGCAAAGGTCACGTGGGACCCGGCATGGGGGCAGGAGCGCATCAGCAACATGATCGCTACGCGGCCTGACTGGTGCATCTCGCGGCAGCGCATCTGGGGCGTGCCGATTGCCGTGTTTCTCTGCCAGAAATGCCATGCGCCGCAGATGGACCCGGCGATCAATCGCACTGTCGTGGAACGCTTTCGGAGCGAGAGCGCGGACGCCTGGTACCAGTACTCCGCCGAAGATTTGCTGCCTGCGGGCACAGCCTGCGCCACGTGCGGCACCGTTGACGATTTCCGCAAGGAGATGGACATTCTCGACGTGTGGTTTGAGAGCGGTGCAAGCTGGCACGCGGTGTTGGAGGCCGAACCGGAGCTTCGCCGGCCCGAGGGTGAGACGCCCGCCGATCTCTACACCGAGGGCGGCGACCAGCATCGCGGCTGGTTCCACAGTTCCCTGCTGAGCTGCGTCGGCGTACGGGGCTATGCACCTTATAAGTACGTTGCGACCTCCGGATGGACGTTGGATGAGCAGCGGCGCGCCTTCTCAAAGTCACTCGGCAATGGCGTTGACCCTGTGAAGGTCATGGACGAACTCGGCGGCGACATCGTTCGCCTTTGGGTCGCGTCCGTGGATTTTCGCGAGGACGTGATCGCGTCCGTGCCGTTGATGAAGCGGTTGGCAGAGGAGATCTACCGCAAGCTGCGCAATACCTTTCGTTTCCTGCTGGCGAATCTTGACGGCTTTGTACCCGCGACGGACGAAGTTGCGTGGGATCGGATGGAGCCGCTGGATCAGTACATGCTGGCACGTACTGCGGAGTTAGTGACAAAGGTTCGCGCAAGTTATGAAGCATTTGAATTTCATAGGGTCTTTCATGCGGTGAATGAGTTTGCCAACTCGGAACTAAGTGCTTTCTACCTGGACGTGTTGAAGGACAGACTGTACACGCTTGCTCCGAAAGACACTCGGCGGCTAAGTGCGCAGACCGCAGTCTGGAAAATTACCGAAGCGTTAGTGCGCTTGATTGCTCCGATCCTGTCGTTCACCGCGGATGAAGTGTGGAGCTACTTGCCTGCAGTCGAGGGCCGCGAGACAAGTGTCCACATCGCGCAATTTCGCATCGCGCAGGACCTTGCAAACGTGTCTTCTGCTGACGTTCTGGACGAGGCCATGAAAGCTCTTCTGCACGCTCGCGAATACATTCTGGCGAAGCTCGAAGACGCAAGGAAGCAAAAAGTTATCGGCAAGAGCCTCGATGCAGTAGTGCTCCTGAAGATCTCCGAGCAAACGCATCCGTTTCACCCTGGATCCTTGCAGGCCGCTGCCGAGTTCCTGAATGTCTCACAGGTCATCGTGCAGAATGACGCACGGATTCCGAACGGAACTTTGGGGTTCGAGGTTTCGCCGGCCGCACAGTTTGGAACTAAGTGTGAACGCTGCTGGCGCTACACCGATGATGTCGGCAGTGAAGGCATGTATCCCGACGTCTGTGCGCGCTGCGCAGATGCATTGGAGAAGATCGGCTTTCCTCCCATGGACGAGGAGCGAGCGGCTTGAACTCTCCGGTAGCTACTGAAGCACGTCCGCAGCGTGACGCAAGGCCATGGTTGCTGCTGCTTGCGCTGGTGATCGTTGTGCTCGATCGCGTTTCGAAGATCGTGATTGCGAAGAAGATCGCGATGGGGTCCGCGATCACGATTGTCCCGCATGTCTTTCGTCTGACGCATGTGCTGAATACCGGTGCGGCATTCTCCATGTTTTCTGAATCGGCTTCACCCCTGGCAGTTCGCATCGGGCTGATTGTCTTTTCGGTCGTCGCGGCGCTCGGTGTGTCTGCGATGTTGTGGAAGTATGGCCGCACTTTCTCTGCAGCATCGATCGGATTTGCGCTGGTGCTGGGTGGCGCGATTGGCAACCTGTATGACCGCGCTGTGTTGCACTATGTCATCGATTTCCTCGAGGTGCACCTCTTGACTTACCACTGGCCGGATTTCAATATCGCGGACAGCGCAATCTCGGTCGGCGCAGTGTTACTGCTAGTCGAGATGATCTGGCCGAGACATACAGCGACGGAGCCAGTCAGCAAGTTAGCAGGTCAGGGGTCCGGTGAACCTGGAGATATACGTGGCGCCTGAAACGAGCACACTACCCATTCCTCAACAGAACGGTGTTCCTGCTTCGCGCTTCGCGACTGATGACAGGTCAGGCGGTGTCTCACCGAACGACAACATCATCATTCGCGGAGCGCGCACGCACAACCTGAAGAATATTGACATCGACATACCGCATAACAAGCTGACGGTGGTCAGCGGCGTGTCAGGGTCAGGTAAGAGTTCGCTCGCTTTTGACACCGTCTATGCGGAAGGTCAGCGGCGCTATGTTGAGTCGCTCTCGGCGTACGCGCGGCAGTTTCTCGAGCGCATTGAGAAACCCGACGTCGATCATATGGACGGCCTTGCGCCGGCCATTGCGATCAAGCAGAAGAATCAGACACGCAACCCTCGTTCGACCGTTGCAACGGCAACGGAAATCTATGATTACATGCGCCTGCTGTATGCGCGCTGCGGCACCGTGACGTGCATCCACTGTGGCGGCATCGTGAAGCGCGATACGGTGGACGAGATTGCTAAGGGCGTCCTTGCACTGGGCGACGACATGCGGCTGTACGCGCTGTTTCCCATCGAGCGAAGGCCCATTGTTCTGGAGCCGATGCAGGAGTTTGCCGCACCCGCCGAAGAGGCACCAAAGCCCGCGCCAAAGGCGAAGAAGCTGGCAAACAAAAAAGCCACGAAAGAAGTTGCGAAGCCGGTTGTCGATCCCACCGAGCCGATGCGCGAACGTCTGGTGGAACTGCGCCGGCGCGGTTACAACCGGCTGTTTCAGAACGGTGAAGTCGTCGAGTTCTCCACTCCGGAGTCCTTGCTGGAACTAGACTTCGCCCAGCCGATCTACGTCCTTGCAGATCGTCTGAGTGTCAGCGCGGAGGTGCGCGCGCGCATCGTGGATGCTATCGAGACCGGCTATCGCGAGAGCGGAGAGATCGTTTTCTTGACCGCACCGCGCGACGGCTCGGAACCGAAGCGACTGCGCTTCTCGGCCGCGTTCGAATGTGAGAACTGCCACCGTGCCTACCGCGATCCGGAGCCACGGCTGTTCAGCTTCAATAATCCCTACGGTGCGTGCCCGCGCTGCCAGGGGTTTGGCAACACCATTGATTTCGATCCGGACCTGATTATTCCAGACAAGGCGAAGACGCTGGAAGACGGCGCGGTTGATCCTTGGACTCGTCCGAAATACCGTGCGCATCACGGTGAAATGAAACGTTTCGCGCAGGCGAACAGCATCCCGCTGAACACCCCCTGGTATGACCTGACGCCCGCCCAGCAAAACCTGTTGTGGGATGGCGGCAGCGGTTTCAGCGGCATTCGCGGCTTTTTTCGCTCGCTGGATACGAAGAAGTACAAGCTGCATGTGCGCGTGTTTCTGGCAAAATATCGCGGCTATGCGCCGTGTCCTGACTGCCGTGGACAGCGGCTGCGTGCGGAGGCTCGCGCGGTGCTGCTGAACGACCGCAACATCTGCGAGACGGCCGGCCTGACGATCACCGCCGCTCGGATGTTTTTCGAGGGGCTGGAACTGTCACCCGCGCAGACCGAGATCGCCGGCAAGATCCTCGAGGAGGTGCGGCAGCGCATCGGTTTTCTTGAGCAGGTGGGCCTTGAATACCTGACGCTGGATCGGCTTTCTTCCACGTTGAGCGGCGGCGAATCGCAGCGGATTCAGCTGGCAACGTCGCTTGGATCACGGCTTGTCGGCGCGCTGTATGTGCTGGACGAACCGTCGATCGGCCTGCACTCGCGCGACACTGCGAAGCTGGTGCAGATCATGCACGAGCTACGTGATTTGGGCAACACGATCCTCGTGGTCGAGCATGATCCGGACGTGATTCGGGCTGCGGACCGGCTGATCGATCTCGGACCTGGCGCGGGTGAACTGGGCGGCAAACTGCTTGCCAGCGGCACCGTGGAAGAGGTCACGAAGGACCAGAACTCCATCACCGGCAAGTATCTTTCAGGCCGGGTTCGCATTCCTGTACCAACTGACCGGCGCGAGCCGACGCGCGAGATGCTGAAGCTGACCGGCGCGCGCATTCACAACCTTCGCGGCGTAGATATCGAGATTCCTCTCGGCATGCTGTGCGTGGTGACGGGTGTTTCCGGGTCGGGCAAATCGACGATTGTGCACCAGGTGCTGCACCGCGCGCTGATGCATGCACTGGGCATGGAAGGAGCCAGCAGCGAGGTCTCGCAACTTTATCGCGAACTGTCTGGAACGCATTTTCTGCGCGAAGTGGTACTTGTGGATCAGTCGCCGATCGGCCGTACGCCACGATCGAATCCCGTCACGTACATCAAAGCCTTCGACGCCATTCGCGAGCTGTTCGCATCGCAGCCGGACGCCAAGCGCAAGAACTACACCGCCGGCAGCTTCAGCTTCAACGTGCCCGGTGGTCGCTGTGACGTGTGCGAGGGCGACGGCACGGTAACCGTCGAGATGCAGTTTCTGGCAGACGTGGAACTGCCGTGCGAGGAGTGCAACGCCACGCGCTACAAGGCCGGCATCCTGGAAGTGAAATACAAGAATCGCAACATCCACGACGTTCTGAACATGACGGTGAAGGATGCGGTGCAGTATTTCGCCGGCAATCCGAAAATTGTGGATCGGCTGCACGTGCTGGATGAAGTCGGCCTGGGTTATGTGCGTCTGGGCCAATCGGCGACGACGCTGTCCGGCGGTGAGGCGCAGCGGGTCAAACTGGCATCGCACCTGGCAAATATTCGCTCCACCGGCGCGCGCGGCGCCACCACGAAGGCTGCGAGCCGGGTGCTCTACATCCTGGATGAGCCGACAACCGGCCTGCACTTTGCCGACGTGGCAACGCTGCTGCAGGCGTTCCGCAAGCTGATCGAAGGCGGCGGTTCGCTGCTGGTGATCGAGCACAACATGGACGTGATTAAGTCCGCGGACTGGGTGATCGACATGGGCCCTGAGGGCGGTTCGGGCGGCGGCCAGATTGTTGCAGTGGGGACGCCGGAAGAGATCGCGGCCGTGTCGGGATCGTACACCGGGCAGTGGCTGGCGCCGGTGCTGAGGGCTGCTGCATCATGAGGCTGGCGGTCGCAGCTTGCATGCTTTGCTGTGCGGTGGCGAGCGCTCAGATGCAGTTGCCGCCAGGCACAAGTTCCGCGGTACCGCCAGCCCAGGTGCAGGCCCCGCCCGATGCCGTAAGCGTGGCGCTGCAGCGCGCGGAAGATACGATCGCTGCCGGTAAGTACGCGGATGCTCTTCCCATCCTGACGCCGCTGGCCACTCCCACGCAAAAGAACGAGCGCGTCTTTTACGATCTCGGCTTTGCGCAGGATGCTTTGGGTCATGACACCGAGGCTGCCACGGCTTATCGCGCGGCGCTGGAACGCGATGTGAACGACGCGTCGGCGCGGGTGTCGCTTGGACTGCTGCTGGCGCGCGGGTCCGATCGCAGCGGCGCAGAAGCAGAGCTTGCGGCCGTTATAAAGATTCCGCACGCACAGCCGGAGCTGCTTGCCCGCGCCTATCGCGCGTTGGCTCAAATGCATCTCCAGGACAAACCGGCGCAGGCGAGCGATGAGTTGATCGCCGCTCTCAAGGCTTCGCCGGAGACCCCGGAGGACGCCGCGCTGGCCGCCGAAATTGCCAGCGCTCTGAACGACAGCGCCGCTGCTGAAACGGCGTATGCCCACGCCCAGCAGCTTGCGCCCGCTGATCCGGAGGTCGCGCTTGGCTACGCCCGGCTGCTGTCGCGCGAGAAGAAATACACAGCAGCGGAGACTGCCCTGGAGCCCGCGCGCAAGGCGCATCCTGAGAACCGCGAACTGCTGGCGGAGTATGCCTCGCAGGAATTGCTGCAGGGCCACGTGGACCGGGCGCTGCCTTTGCTGGAGCAGATGCATGCTGCCCAGCCTAACGACGCCCCAATCGCGCGACTGCTGGCAACCGGCTACGTCGCAAGCGGCGATCCGGCAAAGGCAAACCCTCTGTACACGACGCTGCTGGCAATCGAGCCGAATGATCCCGGTGTGCAGGTGGAGTGGGCGGACTGCCTGATCCGGCAGCGGCGTTCCTCGGAAGCAGAGCCGGTACTGCAGCGGGTGTTGGTGCAGACCAGCCCTAAGGCTGCGCCAGACCTGCTGGCGAACGCGGCGGGCATGCTGGCTTTTGCCGCATCAACAAACCATGAACCTGAAATGGTGTTGAAGGCGCTGGCCACGAGAAATGTGCTCGTGCCCCCGTCCGCGCCCTATACTTTCCTGGCTGCAGGGGCGCATGATACTCTGCGTCACACTAAGCAAGCCGCCGAGCAGTACCGCTTGTTCTTACAACAGGCCGGCGGAAGATTTCCGGATCAGGAGTTGCAGGCGCAGCAGCGGCTTGCCATTCTGGATCGCAGCAAGTAACCGTACGTTCCTTTCCCAGATGTCTGGGAGGTGCTGTATGCAGGTTGCCGTTCCCGCAAGTCCTCGTTCGCATCGTGTCGTTCTGCAGCACCGGGCCGTCGTGTTCTGCACTGCGTTCTGCCTTGCCGGTGCAAGTGTTCTCCCGGCCCGTGCAGCGTCTGGGGCCCTTCCCGTGGATACCGCCGTCATCGCCTCGCTTCAGTTGCGCGCGCAGCAGGCCTCGCCGCGCGAGCAGGTGCAACTGTATGCAGATCTGGTGGACAAAATCAGCCTGCTGGCAAGCCGTGAGATTGCCGACGGCGAGTTGGACAAGGCGGAAGCAACGCTGCACCAGCTGGAAAGCTGTACCGCGCAGATCGAGAGCGGTTTGCAGCGCGACAGCAAAAATCTGAAGCGAACCGAGATGCTGCTGCACGACACGCACCGTCGGCTGACCGACCTGGTACGCAGCGCTTCGGGCGACATGAAGCCCATGGTGCAGAGCGCCGTCGCACATCTGGAGCATGTGCAGACTGCCTTGCTGAGCGCGGTTTTCGAGCACTAGACTGTGCACATGCGTACCTGTTCCCTGCTGCTGCTTGCCATACTGTTCACCTGCATGCCGACCCACGCGCAGCGCCATCCCATCTCGCTCTCTGAGGCTGAGGAAGACCAGGTGCGTGACGCCGCGATTGAACCGGCGCGACGCATCGTGGTGTATCAGTCCATCGTCGAAGCCAGAATCAAACGCATCCAGGAGATTCTTGCCAACCCGCGTGCGCAGGGCCGCCGCGAAGATATCCGCGACAGCATGGAGCAGATCACCGGCCTGGTCGACGAACTCCAGGACAACCTGGAGGAATACGAGACGGCACACCGGGACCTGCGCAAGCCGCTGCCAAAGCTGATGGACGCCACCCTGCGATGGGAGTCCGTCCTGAAGCAGCCCGCGAATGATGACGCTTACAACCTGACTCGCAAGCTGGCGCTTGAGGCCGTTGCCGACGTGAAGAAGCAGACCAGCGAGATGTTGCCGGCGGAACAGGCCTGGTTCAAGGCGCATCCGCCGGACAAGAACGCGGATCCCAACAAGGTCGGACCCGTGGAAGGCGCGGAGAGGAAGAATCCGCGCTGATCCTCTGTGCATCGTTGGGCCGCTGCATCAGTCCGCCGCTATTACACTTACGGAAGTGAGCTCCCCGGAACTACAGCAGATCTTTGAAGTCGCCTATCGCGATCTGCGGCCACGCGCTCCCATGCCGCCGTTCGACGTACGGTTCCGCCGCTTCGTCTCGCTGAATACCACGATCCGGTTGCGCGAGGGAAAGCTGCTGGTGGGGCTTTCAGACCTGCTGCAGTCGGCCCCGGTGTCGGTTATGGAAGCCATTGCGCACATCCTGGTGGCCAAGCTCTATCGCAAGCCCATTGCACCGACGCATGCCGACCGGTACCGCCGCTACACGTCGTCCGAAGCGGTCAGCCGCCAGGCGCAGCAGACGAGGCAGACGCGCGGCCGCAAGCAGATCCTCTCTCCCACCGGCCACCACTACGACCTGGACGAAGTCTTTGAAGCGGTGAACCGCCGCTTCTTTCATGGCCTGCTGGGCCGCCCCGTGCTGACGTGGAGCGCGCACCATGCACGACGCATGCTCGGCCACTATGATTCGGCTCACAACACGATCGTGGTCAGCCGCGTCTTCGATGGGCCGCAGGTGCCTCGCTACGCGATCGAGTACCTGATGTACCACGAGATGCTGCACCTGAAACACCCGGTACGCGTCCGGGCCGGGCGCCGCTGCATCCACTCGCGCGAGTTCCAGGCGGAAGAGCGGCTGTTTCCGGAGCTCGAAGAGGCGAAAGCATTCTTGAAGCGGCTTTAGGTCAGGCGGTCTGTTCGCTGATCACCGTTCTGCGATGACGCTGCGCCAGCAGGATCAGGAAGCCTCCGACGGCGACTGTGCCCAGCGCGGCGACCTGTGCGTTGGACATGCCGAAGTAGAGCCGCTCGTTGCGACGGACAAACTCGACCAGGAAGCGACCGACGCCGCTCAGCACGAGGTACTCGCCGGTGAGTTGGCCGACCGGCAGATCGCGCCGGCCACGCACCCAGAGGTACCAGCCAAGGGCCAGGCCGAAGAGCAGTTCGTACACGGGCGTGGGCTGCACCAGCAGGCCGGGCGGGTTGGGCTGCGGCGGGTCGAGCGCGTCGTCATGGATGTGCACGCCCCACGGCAGCGTGGTGGTGATGCCGTAATCGCCGTCCCCCGAGGTCAGGCAGCCGATCCGTCCGATCCCATAGCCGATGGCGGCAGCCGGCGCGGCAAGGTCGAGCATCCGCATGGCTCCGATCCGTTCGGACCGACCCTGCCACACCAGTGCTGCAATCCCGAAAAGCAGCCCGCCGAACCACGCAAATCCCGCCTGAAACCAATGGAAGAAGCGCGTCAGCATCTCCAGCGGGTGCGACGGACCGGGCGTCGCGATCTCGCGCATGGCCATTTGCAACTGGAAGGGATGCTGCAGTTCATGCCAGATCTTCGCGCCCACCACACCCGAGATCATCACGACGGAGACCACCACGATCGAGTCGGCCGAAATCCCCGCGCGTGTAAACGAGCGGTGCAGCACGTACGCCGCGGCGACTGCTGCAAGCCACATCAGGATGCCGAAGGTGCCGAGCGGAAACGAGCCGAGGTGCAGGTAGGGGAGCATGCGCTTCGGTGAGTATACCGGCGGACCCCTCGGAACTACTTTTCTGCGTACCTACCCGGGAACCCGGTTTCGCAGTTTAGGCTAGGACACATGCCGACGCCCACGCTGCCCTTTGTCCCTGCTTCCACCTGCGAAGTGCTCTTTTCCGTGGAGCAGATTCGAGAGCGCGTGCTGGCCATCGGCAAGGAAATTTCGGACGATTACGACGGTGAAAGCATCGTTCTGGTCGGCGTCCTGAAGGGAGCGGCCATCTTCCTGGCGGACCTGGCGCGCGCCATTGAGGTCGATAACACCTTCGATTTCGTGGCGGTCTCAAGTTACGGTAAGGAGAAGACAAGCTCGGGCGCAGTGAAGCTGATCAAGGATCTCGATACGCCGATCGAGGGCAAGCACGTCATTCTGGTCGAGGATATTCTCGACACCGGCCTGACCCTCAGCTACCTGCGCAAGCTGATGCTGCAGCACAAGCCGGCCTCGCTCAAGATCGCCACATGCCTCGATAAACCCGAGCGCCGGCTGGTGCCGATCGAGGCGGACTATGTGGGCTTCAAGATTCCGAACCGCTTCGTGATTGGCTACGGGATGGATTACGCGGAGAAGTACCGGAACGTTGCGGACATCCGGCTGTTCCCTGACGATCAGATTTAGCGTCTTTCTTTTTTTCCCATGCGATTGTCATCCCGCATCGTAGCGGAGAGATCTGCATGTGTGCTCGCTTATCGTGAAGGGCTTGCCGCTCCCCTGCTTACAAGCAGATCCCCCGCTGCGCCACGGGATGACAACGTGTGGGTCGCCGGAGGAATGACAAGGTTGCGGCATCACAATGGTGAGCTGCGGCGCCGCAAGGTACGTCTTTTCCACTTAGAAGTACGCATCGTATAGCTGGCACGAGCAGCTGGCACGAAATCCATGTACCCTGAGCGCTGTTTCGCCTATTCTTCGCTATACTGTTACTGGCCCAGATGACCACACTTACTATTCAGCAGAAGCTCGAGATCCTGGCCGACGCGGCGAAATACGACGCCTCCTGCGCGAGTTCGGGTGCGAAGCGGGATGGCAACGGCAAAGGTATTGGCCACTCGGATGGCAACGGCATCTGCCACTCGTACACGCCGGATGGCCGCTGCGTGTCTCTGCTGAAGCTGCTGCTTACAAACTACTGCACCTACGACTGTGTCTTCTGCGTCAATCGCGTTTCGAGCGACATTCGCCGGGCGCGCTTCACGCCGGAAGAGATCGTTACACTCACGCTCGACTTCTACAAGCGCAATTACATCGAGGGCCTGTTCCTGTCTTCAGGGATTATCCAGTCACCCGATTACACAATGGAGCAGCTCATCCAGGTGGCAAAGACGCTGCGCACCGTGCACCATTTCGGCGGCTACATCCATATCAAGGCCATCCCCGGCTGCGCGCAGCGACTGGTCAACGAGGCCGGCCTGTACGCCGACCGGCTGTCTGCCAACATCGAGCTGCCCACGCAGAGCGACCTGGTCCAGCTCGCGCCCGAGAAGAAGACAGACGTCATCGAGACCACGATGACGCAGATCCACGACCGCAAGCTGGAAGCCGAGGAAGACCGGACACGCTTCCACAACGCTCCGAAGTTCGCGCCTGCGGGTCAGAGCACGCAGATGGTGATCGGCGCAACGGCTTCGACGGACCGGCAGATCATCGCGCGCGCCAGCGGCCTGTACACCAGCTTTAAGCTGAAACGCGTGTACTACACAGGCTTTTCGCCGTATCCCGAGGCGGACACACGTCTACCGCTGCAGGCCTCGCCAATGATCCGTGAGCATCGCCTGTACCAGGCCGACTGGCTGATGCGGCACTACGGTTTTACGGCCGAAGAGATTACCACCGACGACCAGCCCGACCTGGACTTGGCCGTGGACCCAAAACTGGCATGGGCGCGGCGGCATCCCGAGTTCTTCCCCGTCGATGTGAACGCGGCGACGCGCGAGTCGCTGTTGCGCGTACCGGGGCTCGGCTACCGCAACGTCGATCGCATCCTGAGCATCCGCCGATACCATCAGCTCGGACTCGCCGACCTGCGGAAACTGCATGTGCGCCTGAGGGATGCGTCGGGGTACCTGGTAGCCGTGGACCACGTGCCGCCTGCCAGCACGCCCGCCGCGTCAGACGCTGCTTCGAGCCTGCTGCTGACTACCGCGCGCAAAGAGATTCCCGTGCTGCCGGCGCAGCAGCTTGGCTTGTTCGAAGATGCCGCCCGGTCGGCACTCTGGGGTGCGCTGTGAGTATCCAGGCAGCCGTCCGCGTGCGCGTGGAGCCAGCCTTCGCACACTGGCGGGACCTTGCCCGCGCAGCCCTGGCGCGTGGCCTGGAACCGGACGCCATCGACTTCGAGGACGCGTCAGCACCTGCTCCGCCGCAGCTGTTTGGAGTTACCCACGACAACACTCGGGAGCTGCTCGAACCAGCAGCGGACGCGAGCGTGAAGCCGCATGTGCCGAAGGCTTTTCTGCAGAAGGCCATGCTGGCGGGCTGCCACCGTGATCCGGCTCGGTGGAACCTGCTGTACCGCCTTTTGTGGCGGCTGCAAAGCAATCGCGACCTGCTGAAGGTAGAGGTCGACAACGACGTGAACGAACTCGTCCGCATGGAGCAGCAGGTGCGACGCGACGAGCACAAGATGCACGCATTTGTCCGCTTTCGCCGCATCGAAGAGGCTGATGGCGAAGAGCACTTCGTCGCCTGGTACCAGCCGCAGCATCGCATCCTGGAACTGGCTGCGCCGTTCTTTGCGGAACGATTCGCCATCATGCGCTGGTCGATCCTGACGCCGGACGGCTCGGTCGGTTGGGATCCCGGGGAAAAGGTCTTGCGCTACGGTCCTCCGGTCCCGCGTGAAGATGCGCCCAGCGGCGATGAACTTGAAGAACTATGGAAGAGTTACTACAGCAGCATTTTTAACCCCGCGCGGCTGAACGCCGGTGCCATGCGCGGCCACATGCCGGTCCGCTACTGGGGCAATCTGCCCGAGATCGACCTGTTGCCCAAGCTGTTGCAGAACGCAGAATCGAGGGTGCAGGGCATGGTCGCAACGCAGAACAACAAGCCCAGCGCGGCGCCGTTTGTGCCTGTGCTGCACACCATTGGCAACATCAACGAGGCACTGCCCGCCTGCAAGGGCTGCGACCTGTATTGCCACGCCACGCAGGTGGTGCCGGGGCGCGGTTCGGTACACGCTTCACTCGTACTTGTCGGCGAACAACCGGGTGACCAGGAAGACCGGCAGGGACTGCCCTTCGTTGGGCCAGCGGGCGGCGTGCTGCGCAAGGCGCTTGCCGAGGCCGGCATCCACGACGACGACGTCTACATGACGAATGCCGTGAAGCATTTCAAGTTCATTCAGCGTGGCAAGCTCCGGCTGCACCAGAACCCGCGCATGTCGGAGATCACGGCGTGCAAGCCGTGGCTGTTGGCGGAACTGGATGCATTGAAGCCGAAGCTGGTGCTTTGCCTGGGCGCATCGGCTTCGAAGTCCCTGCTGGGCGGCACCTTTGCGTTGATGCGCGACCGCGGCAAGCTGCTTTCGACCCCCTACGCGGATCACGTCATGGCGACCGTGCATCCGTCTGCTGTGTTGCGAGCTCGTGACGAACCCGCACGCGAGGAGTTGTACAAGCATCTTCGCGACGACCTCGTGGCGGCCTATCGTTTCGCCGTCAAGGCGGCTTGATGGGCGCTTCTGCATTGGACACGCGAGAGGCCTATGATGTGCAGCGGGTGAGAGCCCGCGAAGGATCGGAATGAATATGCAGGATGATGCCTCGCTTGCCACGGCAAGCTTTTATGAACACGCGATAAGCAGTCCCCGCGCCCTTGCCGCGACGCTGGATCACACCCTGCTGAAGCCCGAAGCCACGCGCGCGCAGGTTCTGCGCCTCTGCGAGGAGGCGGCGCAATTCCGCTTCGCCTGCGCGATGGTGAATCCGTTCTGGGTCTCCACGGCTGCCGCGGCTCTGGCGGGTACGGGTGTGCCGGTGGGCGTGGTCATCGGATTTCCCCTGGGAGCATCGCTAGCTGAATCGAAGATCGACGAGGCCAGGCGAGTGATCGCCCTGGGTGCACACGACGTCGACATGGTGATGAACATCGGCGCACTGAAAGGTGGCGAGTACGACACGGTCGCCGGCGACATCCGCGGCGTCGTCGAAGCGGCGCATGCCCGCGGTGCGATCGTAAAGGTCATCCTCGAAACGGCTCTGCTCAACTTTGAAGAGAAGCTACGTGCGAGCGAGATCGCCGTAAACGCCGGCGCGGACTTCATCAAGACCAGTACCGGCTTCTCGACCGGGGGCGCGACGGCAGACGACATCGCACAGATGCGAAGCGTCGCGGGTACGCGCTGCGGCGTGAAAGCATCAGGCGGCATCCGGTCGCTGGCGGACGCGCAGGCCATGCTGCAGGCCGGTGCTACTCGCATCGGAGCCAGTGCCAGCGTGCGCATCGTGCAGGAGCTGAGCGGCACGGCAACGGGAAGATCCTCTGCTGGGGGGTACTGATCGGGTCACGTCCTGCTCCCCACCACCGTGGCCGACAGCGTATCGTCCTGTAGAGGCCATGGAAGGGAACGGGCAGCCACAGCATGAGCGCAGAACCGACCGAAGGTGCACGCAACCGGCAGCCGCTGAAGGTGTCGTCGCGGTCCCGCGCGTCCGAGGCGTCCGAGGTGCGGCTCGACCCAGCGGATGATGCCGCGCTACTGTCGGAGGAGTTCGAAGGCGACTACCGGCCAAGCCCGGGCGCGCAGACGCTGGCGCCGCGGGTGGACATCCCAGGCGTCGAGATGCCCGATGGCTTTGGAGTTCCTGTGGGCGTTGAGACTTCCGGCGGCTACATGGACATTCCACCCGCGACGCTCGGGCACCCGGAAAATCGCATCCGCGTCTCGTCGGAGCATGTCGACTTTCTGCTGCGGTTGGCCGAAGCTCTTAATAACACGCTGGATCTTCAGACCCTGATGCTGCGGGTCGCCGAACTGGTGCGCGCTGTGGTTGACTACCGCATCTTCGCGATCCTGCTGATCAACGACCGAACCCAGGAGCTTTGGATGCGCTTCCAGGTGGGCCACACGCCTGAGATCGAGCGCATGCGCATCAAGCTGGGCCGCGGCATCGTCGGCCAGGCCGCCACCGCGCGCGCATCCGTACTGGTGGATGACGTTCGGCTGACATCGCAGTACATCAGCGCGAATCCCGCGGTGCAGAGCGAGCTCGCCGTTCCACTGATCGTGAAGAATCGGGTCATTGGTGTGATCGATATCGAGAGCGAGCAGCGCGCAGCTTTCACCCCTGACCAGCAACGACTGCTCGAGCTGGTCGCGTCGCGCATGGCCGTTGCGATTGAGAATGCTCGGCTGTACACGCGCCTGGCACGGCAGGCGCAGACGCTGGCCGTGCTGAGCGAGATCAGCCGCGAGTTGACCAGCATCCTCGACCTTGACGATCTGCTGCAGCGAATCGGCACGCTGCTGAAGCGCGTTGTCGACTTTCAACTATTCACCATCCTGCTGTGGAGCGAGAGTCGCGGGCAGTTTGTGCATCGCTTCTCGACCCGCTTTGGCGAGCGCGTTCAGCGGGAGCACGCAGCCGTGCTGGGCTCCGGCATCATCGGCAATGCGGCGCTGCAGAAACAGCCGATTCTGGTGCCGGACGTGCGCAAGGACACACGCTACATCCCGTACAGCAGCGATGTCCGGTCAGAGCTGACCGTCCCCTTGATCTATAAGGACAAGGTGATCGGCGTCATCGATCTGGAGCATACGCGGGTCAATTACTACAACGAAGATCATCAGCGCACGCTGACGACACTCGCCGGTCAGATTGCCATCGCCATCACCAACGCGCGGCTGTACGAGCGCATTTTTGAAGAAGAGCAGCGTATGGAGCGCGACCTGCAGATGGCGCGCGAGGTACAGATGCGCCTGCTGCCGCCCATCCCCGCACCACTGCCGAACGTGGAGTTTGCGGCACGCTTTCTGCCTGCGCGATCCATCGGCGGTGACGTCTACGACTTCATTCCTTATGGCGACGGACGCGTTGCAATTGCCGTCGGCGATGTCAGCGGCAAGGCCGCTCCGGCTGCGCTGTATGCGGCACTGGTCAGCGGCATTCTGCGGTCGCTTGCCGCGCAACACCTGCGGCCCGCGGCC
>CBAAAE010000053.1:0-7448 GCA_964658845.1 uncultured Novosphingobium sp.
CCATGCTTTCATTCTGACCGTCGTACACTCGATTGGCGAGCCGCTGCTCAGGAAACTCCCCGTGAAAAAGCGTGTTGCCATCCTGTTTTTGTTGACCTTGACCGGCCTTGCCGCCCAGACCCCCAGGAGTTCCACCATTCCGCACTATCCCAAGCCGCACACGGTTCCACAGACGGACGACTACTTCGGCACAAAGGTCGCCGACCCTTACCGCTGGATGGAAGACCTGGATTCGCCTGACACGAAGGCCTGGGTGGACGCGGAGAACAGGATCACCGCAGACTATTTCGCACCGCTGACGTACCGCTCGGCGCTGCATGCGCGCATGGTGAAGCTGGCCGACTACGAGCGCTTTTCCGCGCCCGAGGAACAGGGCGGCCGCTACTTCTACTCGCGGAACAGTGGTCTGCAGAACCAGGCTGTCGTGTACTGGACGCAGGGCCTGCACGGCGAGCCGCACATCCTGATCGATCCCAACACGTATGCAGCGGACGGCACCGTCGCGCTGTCTTCCATGGCCGTGACCCAGGACGGCAAACTGGCTGCGCTCGCTTTGTCTGATGCGGGCAGCGACTGGCAGAAGATCATCGTGCGCGACGTGGCCACGGGCAAGGACCTGCCCGACACGATCCAGTGGACAAAGTTTGGCGGCGCGGCCTGGCTGCACGACGGCAGCGGCTTCTACTACGGCGGCTACGACGCTCCGCCCGACGGCGACGCTCTCAAAGCCGCCAACTTCGGGATGAAACTGTTCTTCCACAAGCTCGGCACGACGCAGAAAGACGACGCTGTCGTCTTCGCCCGTCCGGACAACAAGGAGATCTTTCTTAGCAGCCACGTCACGGACGACGGCCGCTACCTCCTGATCGTGCAGGCACAGGGCACCAGTCCTAACAACGAGCTCGCCGCGCTGGACCTGTCGCAGCCGAACGCAACAGTGCAGCGTGTGATTGATACCCCGGACGCGGCATATTCGCCAATCGGCAGCGACGGGTCACGCCTCTGGCTGTACACCACCCTGAACGCGAGCAACGGCAAGGTCATCCAGATCGATCTGCAGCAGCCCGCCCGCGACGCCTGGAAGACGATCGTTCCGGAGAATAAGCGCAAGCTCGAAAACATCTCGCTGGTGCATCGCACGCTGATCGCGCAGTACCTGACCGACGCACAGACCCAGGTGGAAGTGTTCACCGAGGACGGTACGCCGCTGCATACGCTGGCCTTGCCCGGCATCGGAACTGCGTCTGGGTTCGGCGGCAAGCGTGAGGATGCAGAGACGTTCTACACCTTCACCAACTTCACCGCGCCCGGCGTGATCTACCGGTTGGACATGAAGACGCTGCAGTCCGAGATCTATCGCCAGCCAAAGACGCCGTTCGACCCCGCTGCCTTCGAGACGAAGCAGGTGTTCGTGCCCTCGAAGGACGGCACCAGGGTTCCTGTCTTCCTGACCTACAAGAAGGGGCTGAAGCTCGACGGCAGCAACCCCACGCTGCTCTACGCCTATGGCGGCTTCAACATTTCGCTCACGCCGTCGTTTTCACCCACGCGCATCGCCTGGATGGAGCGTGGCGGCATCTACGCACAGGCCAGTCTGCGCGGCGGCGGCGAGTACGGCGAGGCATGGCACCAGGCCGGCACAAAGCTCGCCAAGCAGAACGTCTTCGACGACTTCATCGCCTGCGCGGAGTGGCTGATCGCCAACAAGTACACCTCCACGCCGAAGCTCGCCATCCGCGGCGAATCAAACGGCGGCCTGCTGATGGGTGCCATGGCAACGCAGCGCCCTGACCTCTTCGGAGCCATTGCCGCCGGTGTCGGCGTAATGGATATGCTGCGGTTCGACAAGTTCACCATCGGCTGGGGATGGAAAGCCGACTACGGCGCGCCGTCGGAAAATGATGCGGAGTTCCACGCGATCTACAGGTATTCGCCGCTGCACAACCTGCGACCCGGCACGAAGTACCCGCCCACCCTGATCTTCACCGCCGACCATGATGACCGGGTCTTTCCGGCCCACTCCTTCAAGTTCGCGGCCACCATGCAGCAGGACCAGGGGGGACCCGCGCCCATCCTGATCCGCATTGAGACACGAGCGGGCCACGGCGGTGGCATGCCGTTATCCAAGCGGCTGGACGTGGAAGCGGACATTTACGCATTCTTCCTGCACGAGCTGCATGCCGAGTAGGACCTAGCATCCGCTCAGGATGCGGTTAGTTCCCTTCGGCACCGTCATCCTGAGCAGAGTCGCCGGCAGCAGCGATCCGGCGCGCGGCTTACCTGCAGAAAGGCTCGAGCGTGCGCGCCAAACCAGAGGTTGAGGGATCCCTCGCATACGCTCAGGATGACGGCTGCTGCTTCTCGAACGACTCAGCCATCAAGGCTCTTAAAAGACACAACTCAGGCGGTGCGGGCTACGACGTCCATTAGCCGCTCGCCCGCGGCGATGTCGCCCTGGAAGACAGGATCCCGCAGGCTGCGCGCGTAGAAGATCACGGCGGCGATCGTAAACGGCAGCATCACGACTGGTGCGAGCACGGGATGCCCTGTCCACAGCGCCACACCCACAATCAGCGCGCCAAGCAGCCCCGTACCCAGGGACATGACAAGGATGACCCACCCGCCAGACATCGCACCTCTGCTGGACGTGCGAGCCACCTTGAAACTGACCTGCTCCGTCGCCACCAGAAAGGGTGCGCGCAGCGACCGCTGATTGCCTAAGGAAAAACACACCGCCATGAAGCACACTGCCCAGACCAACGTGAACAGCACCGGATAGGTTTGCAGGTGGTGCGCGAAAACCAGCACCAGCAGCGCCGACGCAATGATCTGCACGGCATAAAGACTTGCGGCGAACAGGTTCTTGCCCATCAGCACGGCACGCATCGGGACCGGCAGCAGCAGGAAACACTGCACGCCCGCGCCATCACTGCCGAAGGCGTTCGCACCCCGCAGATTCAGACCGATGTAAGCCACGGCAGCGGGCAGCACCCACGATCCATACTTGCCCGCGGCAAGCCGGGCACCGAAAATCGCAACAAACAGCAGCGGCGCAACGATCTGGTAGATGGCCGATCCGCTGTGCCGCAGGCGGCTCCACTCCATCTGCGTGACGGTGAAGGCGGGGTGGGTGGTGCGTGCCTCCCGGCTCGCCTGCACGGCCCGCGCGCGCAGGCGCTGCGGTTCCGACGCGGCGGCAAATTCCTGCAGATGTTCCCCCAGAAAAGCACGCCGCAGGCCCACGAACAGGACCGCCCCCAGAGCCGCCGTCCACGCGGCAAGCCACACACCTGACCATGACGCATGTCTGTGGAGCAGCATGTCTCCTGCCAGCAGCGGTGGCACAACATGAAGCGTACGCATCACAAACGCGGGCAGGTGCAGACGAAGCAGCATCCTGCCCAGGTTGTAGTGGCCGGTCTGCAGCATGCGCGGCACCAGGCCGACGACCGACGCCAGGATCAGGACGAACTCGCGCGTGCGGCGCTTGGCCAGCCAGCGGTTCATCCACAGAAACATTGCGCGCGATGCCACGAAGTTGCACGCAAGGAACAGCAGCGAAACACTCAGGGCCAGCGGGACGCCTGCGCCCGCCATCAGCAGCCCCGCCATCAGGCCAAGGCACGCAACGGTGCCGAGGATGGTTGTGCCCTCAAACAAGCCAACTGAGATCCATAGACCGATGTAAGTGCGCAGGCGCAAGGGGAATCGCAGCAGTTCAGACTCGACCCCGTGGGGCGAGGTGCCGCGCAGCAATGACAACGATTGCCACGCCACAAAGATCGTGATGAACAGCACCGTGAGCGCGTGATCCTGCCGCTGATAGCCGAAGTACGCGGCGAACCCGCTGCCAATGCCTGCACCGATTGCCGCCCCGACAACCAGCAGCTTGCCCGTCAGCCTGAAGGCAAAAGCGACCTTGCTGTCGGTTGAGCGCAGGCTCCGTGTAAACAGTTGCCAGCGCATTTCGGCCAGCGTCGCGACCTGGTCGCGTTCGCGCGGCAGCGGCAGATCGGCTAGGCCAGCCATGACAGCTCCTGCATCTCGGTACGGTCGCCGCCGACGATGCGCAGGAATATCTGTTCCAGCGTCAAACGGCCGCCGCCGAAGCGCTCGTCCCCCTCGCGCACCACGCCCGCGCGCAGCTCCTCAAGCGACCCATGCGCCACCAGCGATCCCTTGTCGATAATGGCAACGTCGGAGCACAGCGACTCCACGATCTCAAGCACATGCGTGGTCAGAAAGATGGTCGCGCCGCGCTCTGTCATGCGTTGCAGCATGGCCTTCAACGTACCTGCGGCAATGGCGTCCACGCCCTCAAAGGGCTCGTCCAGAAACAGGATGCGGGGCGTGTGGATGACCGCCGCGGCCAGCGCCAGCTTCCGCTGCATGCCATGCGAGTAGTCCGTGATCAGCTTTTTCGGTTCGCCGGCAAGCTGCATGAAGCGCAGAAGCTCGTCCGCGCGCTCCTCCGCCACGCTGGCGGCCAGGCCATACATCCGGCCCACGAACCGCAGGTATTCAAAGCCCGTCAGCCGCCCCAGTAGCGCCATGCCCTCCGGCACCACGCCGATCATCCGCTTCACCTCGAGCGAGTGCGTCGCCATGTCCAGGCCGGCGATCTCCACCGATCCGGATGTGGGTGCAAGCAGGCCCGTCAGCATCTTGATGGTGGTGGACTTGCCCGCCCCATTCGGCCCCAGAAAGCCGAAAAACCGCCCCGGCTCCACCGTCAGGTTCATGTCGTGGACGGCATCCACGTTTCCGAAGCGGCGCGTAAGGCCGCGCGTCAGCACTGCGGGTGAAGGCATGCGGCGATCATACCAATCGCGCTTCGTAATGCGTGGCGAAGGCAGGAGCACATTATCCCCAGCTTCAGGTAACTCCGGCAGCGCGCTGGCGAGAGATGGCACTGGATTGAGGCTACTCATGGCTGGCTATGCACGTCCTATCCGCATCTGCTGACTTGTAGCTGACAGCTTTGTGAGGGTAAGACATGGACGACACAGCAACACAACCGGAGCAGGCAACGTTCCCCCGCGCAGGCAGCAACTATGCCCCGCTGCCGCGCGGCAAGCGCGATGGCCGTGTGCTGGCACACGCGGTACAGACGATCAATGCATCATCCGACCAGGTCTTCCAGATCTACAGCCGCCCGGAATTACTGCCGGCGTGGCAGGAGGGCGTGGTGTCCGTCACCGTTACCGGCGAAAACTCGCTGCACTGGGTCATGCAGGATCCCGGCACAGGCAAGCAGATCGAATTTGATTCTGAAGTCCTTGAGACAGTGCCTGGGCAGCGCCATGTTTCGCGCATCGTAAACGGCCCCTTTGAGACCACCACGGTCATGTTCTCACTGGAGGAAAATGCCTACGGCAAGGGTACTGTCGCTACCCTGGTCGGTGACTTCAAAGTACCCGGCGGTATCGTCGGCAACGCTGTCGCCGCAGTAGTCTCGCGCAGCCCGGAGCAGACCACCATCGAGAACCTTCGACACCTGAAACAGCTCATCGAAAGCCGCGAAATTCCCAGTGTGGAAGGTCAGCCAACCGGTCCCCGCGGCATCGTGGGCAAGTGGAAAGAGTTTCTGATGGGTGAAAATATGGCCCCGCCACCAGGTACAACCGACCGTTCACGCCCGGGTGATCTGCCCCGTGACGCGGGTGGGAACACGACCGCCATCCTCCTTGGCAGCGTGGCGGTTGCCGCGAGCCTTGCCGCCTGGTTTGGCGTTCGTCGCCTGCGCTAGACAAACCTTCCGTAACAGAAACATCAGGCGCGCGCGCCAGGAGCATATGAGATGAAAGCAGTCTGTTGGATGGGTACAGGCAAGGTGGAAGTACAGAACGTCGAAGATCCAAAGATCATTAATCCCGGCGACGCGATTCTGCGCGTCACGCGGACTGCCATCTGCGGCAGCGATCTTCACCTCTACGATGGCTACATTCCAACCATGGAGTCCGGCGATATTCTGGGACACGAGTTCATGGGCATCGTGGAAGAAGTCGGCAGTGAAGTAAAGAACCTGAAGCGCGGCGATCGCGTAGTCGTCCCTTTCACGATCGCCTGTGGTAACTGCTTCTTCTGCAGCAAGGACCTATGGTCCCTGTGCGATAACACCAACCCAAACGCACATGTCTGCGAGAAATTCTATGGCTATAGTGGGTCGGCACTCTTTGGCTATTCGCATATCTATGGCGGCTATGCAGGCGGTCAGGCGCAGTATGTGCGTGTGCCCTTCGCCGACGTGGGACCAATCAAGATCGAAAGCGGCATCGAAGACGAAAAGGTTCTGTTCCTGTCAGATATCTATCCCACCGGTTATCAGGGTGCTGAGAACGCGAACATCACGCCCGGTGATAATGTTGCGATCTGGGGAGCAGGTCCGGTTGGCCTCTTTGCAGCCGCCAGTGCTTACATGCTTGGCGCCGGCAGAGTCTTTGTGATCGATCGTTTTCCTGAACGGCTCGCACTCGCCCGTGACTATTGCGGCGCGACTGTAATCAACTACGCGGACGGCAATCCGAGCATCGTGGAAGCGCTGCGTGACCTGACCGGCGGTGTCGGCCCAGATAGCTGCATCGACGCAGTCGGCATGGAAGCGCACGGAGTCGATGTTAGTGCCGTGTATGACAAGGTGGAGCAGACAGCCATGCTGGAGACAGACCGGCCCACGGCACTGCGCCAGATCCTGCAGTCTGTGCGCAAAGGTGGAACAGTCTCCATCCCTGGCGTCTATGGCGGTGCCTTGAATAAGCTGAACTTCGGAGCAGCATTTGGCAAGGGGCTCACGATGAAGATGGGTCAAACGCATATGCACAAGTACCTGAAGCCGCTGCTGCAAAGCGTGGAGGAAGGCAAGATCGACCCAAGCTTCCTCATCTCGCATCGGATTGGTATCCAGGACGTGCCGGATATGTACAAGATCTGGCGCGACAAGAAGGACAACGTTACGAAGATCGTGATCGATCCCTTCCGCGAGACTGGTATTGAGAAGTTACACGCAGCATAACTACTCCGTCGTCATCCTGAGCGCAGTGAAGGATCTCAAGTCCGCATGTACCAGTAAGACAGCCTGTAGCTTTCAACCCCGAACGTGGAGGTTGGAAGGTACGGGCTGATTACTGCTACAAGCACTCGCGGGATCCTTCGCTACGCTCTGGATGACGGCTGTCAAGTTAAACCCGCAACCGCCAGATACCACAGTCCTCATAGCCAGACGTAACATACAGACCATCCGCATCGTGGGCAATAATCGCCTTATCCGCATTGCGGTCCTCATGCGACAGATGGATCCGGCCGCGCCACAACTCCTCGAAGTCTGCGTGCTCTTCCTTGAGCAGCCTGCGCTGTTCATCATTCACATACAGCAGATCCAGCTCGCCCGTACGTCCACGAAACTGCGCAGCCAGGCGGGTCACAAAGCGATCCATCAAGACGATGTCGAA
>CBAAAE010000053.1:7548-16096 GCA_964658845.1 uncultured Novosphingobium sp.
AGTAACTTCCGAAAGAGCGACGGTGCTGCGCCGTGGTACGCCGTGATGTGGCGATCGTGCCGGTGACCTGTGGCGAGAGCCTCACCCGGTATGAGCGAGCCGGTCGAAGTGCCATGCAGCCGATCAAACGGGTGAACAGGTGCAGGGCCGCGGCGCTTCTTGCGTTTCGCTGGGATCATGCCCACCGCCAGTCAGCTAGTAACTTCACATAGTCAGGTACGCGCGGAACTCTTTGCGCTCGATGGCAAGGGCCCGCCAACAGCAAGGGCACCGCCAAGTGCGGTGCCGCTACTGTTGAACTGCTGCTATGGGTACTAGTCGCGCTCGCGCTCGTTCTCGTAGGTTCCCTTGCCGCGAGGCGCTTCGTCTTCGGCCGCCTGCGCGGCCGCGGCGCCCTGGCCTGGAACATAGTTTGGATCATCGCTCTTGACGGTGACTTTCACATGGGCAGAGACTTCGCGAAACAGCTTGACCGGCACATGGAACTCGCCGAGTTGCTTCAACGGCTCGTCCAGTGCGATCTTGCGGCGATCGATCTCGTAACCCTGTTTCCCAAGTTCCGCGGCGATGTCTGCCGAGGTCACCGAACCGAACAGCGTGTCGTTCGCGCCGACCTTGCGCTCGAACGTGAGTTCCACCGCGTTCAGCTTCTCAGCCTGCTCCTGCGCGGTCGTCTTTTCCTTCACGGACTTGCGAATCGCAGATTCCTTCATCTGCACAATCACAGCCTTGTTTGAGCTGGTGGCCTCAATGGCCAGCCGCTGTGGCAGCAGGTAGTTACGGCCGTAGCCGTTGGCCACCTTCACGACGTCGCCACGGTGCCCGAGGCTTTCGACGTCTTCTTTCAGAATAATTTCCATCATCTATCTCCATGGAACGCGTAGGTTCCGTTCGGAGCCGACTTGAGTGACAAGCCGCGCTCGCAAGAAAGTGGGACTAGAACTTTGCCGCAAACGGCAGCAGTGCGATGTTACGCGACTGCTTGATGGCCTGCGAAAGCTGGCGCTGGTGCGTGGTGCAGACACCCGTCAGGCGACGCGGCGTAATCTTGCCACGCTCCGCAACGAACTGCTGCAGCAGGCGCACATCGCGGTATGAGATCGCATCGATCTTCTCCACGCAGAACTTGCAGACCTTCTTGCGGCGGAAGAACTTGCGGCCGCCCGGGCCACCGGAAGGACGAGGTGGTCGCGGGCCGGAGTTGCCGCCGCCGCCCTGGTAACCACCGCCGCCACCACTGGGCGCCGGTGTGGAAGGTGTGGTGCTTGGTGTGCTGGTGTCGTCAGCCATGAAAATAAATCCTTTCGTTCGTGTTCGGCGAGTGCCTGCTCCAAGGCTGCGGTGAGCCTTATGAACCATGCGGAAGCGGTACGTCGCGGGTCTTTACCTGCCGTGTCATTGATGCCCACGGCCTGGATGGTGGTGCGGTTATGCAGTCGCTTCGACTGCTTCGGGCTCAGATACAGGAGCGGCCTCAACGGGCGCTGCGGCAACGGGAGCTTCAACCGGTGCAGGCGCTGGAACCGGCTGCTGATGATGCTGGGCTGAGACCTTCACCTTGCTGTCGCGGTGGGTCTTGATCTTGGCCAGTCGCTTGTTCTCCTCGTCCGTGCGGACGGTGATGAACTTGATGACCTGCTCCGTTACGCGCATGCGGCGCTCCAGCTCGGCGACCAGGGGACCATCAGCGGAAATGCTCATCAGGACGTAGAAACCATCGTTGAACTTGCGCACGGTGTAAGCAAGCCTGCGGCGGTTCGGCTTTTCCAGCAGTGTGGCTTCGCCACCGCCGTTGGTGACCACAGCGATAAAGCCTTCGGTCAGCTTCTCAAGATCGGCCTCTTCCACGTCGGGACGGACAATGTACATCACTTCATAGGTACGGTTCATATGGTTATCTTTCTGCGAGTGTCTAACTCGCACCTTCGCATGGAAGGTTTGGAAAATACATTTGCGACTTACTTTTCATCCCGCCGATTAAACTGATTCATCGCGGCGGCGATTCCCTGACTTACAACCATCTCGACCGCCTTAGCTACCCGGTCGAGCACTTCATCCATTACCGCGAGTTCAGCCTTGCGCATGGGCGTCAGGAGGTACTCCTTACCGCCTGCCTTGACCTCGCGGCCGTCCGGCAGCGATGGCTTGCCAACGCCGATCCGAACGCGAATCCAATCTTGCGTTCCAAGCGCACCGGTAATGGACTGCGCACCGTTGTGCCCGTTGCTGCTGCCGCGCGGCCGCAACTGGATATCACCCAGCGGAAATGCCAATTCGTCATACAGCACGATCAGGTCTCTCGTTGGATCTAAATCAAACTCCTTCACCAACGCGGAGACGGCCAGGCCGCTCAGATTCATGAAGGTTTCGGGCTTCACCAGCAGGCATTCTTCGCCTGCCAGAAACGCCTTGCCGGTAAGTGCCCGGCTCCTGCGGTTTGCCACGACCGCACTGCTCTGATCCGCGATACGGTCGATGGCAAGAAATCCCGCGTTGTGCGGCGTGAAGGTGTACTCCGGGCCGGGATTACCGAGACCCACAATCAACTTCACCCCGCGCTCCAGCTACTTCTTCGCGCCCGGCGCCTTGACAGCGGCAGACTTGGCTGCGGCCGGCGCGACAGCAGCGGCCTCCGGCTTGCCCTTGCCCTTGGTGACTTCCGGCTCGGCAGCGGCCACGACTTCAGCCGGAGCCTCTTCTTCCTTGATGGTGGTGACGTGTGCCACAAGCATCTCCTCAGCCTCGAGAAACTTGATGGAGCCGATGTGCGGCAGGTCTGAAACGTGGATCGCACCGTAGAGATCCAGCCCCGACACATCAACATCGATGTGCGACGGGATGTCGCCGGGAAGGCACTCGATTTCGATCTCGCGCAGCACCTGGTCGAGCACGCCGCCGCCAAGCTTCACGCCAAGCGGAATGCCTTCCAGCATGATCGGCACGGAGACGCGCATGGCCTTGTCCATGGCAATACGCTTCAGATCGATGTGCAGCAGCGAGCCCTTGACCGGCTCATACTGCCAGTCCACGATCATCGCCTTTGCGCCTGCGCCGTCCGTGATGTTCAGGTCGAAGATGGTGTTGTGACCGCTATCCGAGTGAAGGATCTTCAGGATCGACTTCGGATCGACAGTGATCGCCTGCGACTCCTGGCCCGCGCCGTAGATCACTGCGGGAATCAGACCGGAAACGCGCACGCGGCGCGCGGCGTTCTTGTTGAACTTGCCGCTGCGAAGTGTTGCCTTGACTGCTTGTGTCGTGGTTGCCATGTTTTCCTTTCGGGCACGAAGTGTGAGCTTCGCTCCCTTTGCGGTTTGTACCGCTGTTTGAGTTAGGAGAAGAGCGAACTGACGCTCGTCTCCATGTGAATACTTTCAATGGCGCGGCCAAGCAGGCCGGCAACCGAAAGAACCTTGATCTTGCTGAGCGCCGCGGCATCTGTCCGCAGCGGAATCGTGTTGGTGACGACCAGTTCCTTCAACGAGCTGGCTGCCAGCCGCTCCACCGCAGGCCCGGACAGCACGGCATGCGAAGCGCAGGCGTAGACGTCGCTCGCGCCGTTCTTGTGCAGGGCTTCCACCGTCTTGGTGAGGGTTCCCGCAGTATCGACAATATCGTCCAGGATGATGCAGGTACGGTCTTTCACATCGCCAATGACGTGCATCACTTCGGTCACGTTGATGTCAGTGCGGCGCTTGTCGACGATGGCCAGCGGCGCGCCAAGCTTCTGCGCGAAAAAGCGTGCGCGCTCCACGCCTCCGGCATCCGGCGACACGACCGTCAGGTTCGGCAGGTTCAGGTCGCGGAAGTAGCCGACCAGCACCGGCGACGCAAACAGGTGATCGACTGGAATGTTGAAGAAGCCCTGGATCTGCGCGGCATGCAGGTCGACCAGCAGAGCCCGGTTCGCACCCGCCTTCTCAAGCAGATCCGCGACCAGCTTCGACGTGATGGCGACTCGCGGACGGTCTTTCCGGTCCTGGCGCGCGTAGCCGTAATACGGGATGACCACGGTGATACGGCCGGCCGACTCCCGCTTCAGCGCATCGATCATGATCAGCAGCTCCATGATGTGCGTTTCGACCGGATAGCTGGTGGGCTGAACCAGGAAAACGTCCGCGCCACGCACATTCTCAAGCAGCTGAAAGTGGATCTCGCCGTCAGAGAACGAGACCAGCTTGGTCTGACCCATGGGCACGCCGAGAAAACTGCACACCTCTTCGCAGAGCGCGCGGTTGGCGGAGCCGGAGAAGATCTTGAAGCGGCGATCGTCTGCCAGCCGGCTCGAGCGTTTGCGCTCTGCCGCGACTGCGGTGGGTTTCGCGGGAGCGGTCGCGATCAGGGTCGCGCGATCTGCCTGCTGTGTTTCCTGTGTGGGAGCGACGGGTGCCATGGCGTTCTGGGCGGTCATACGGGTGCGAATCCTCCAAGCCGGTTAGCGTTGGTTGGTTCTGCCGAATACTTTGCCTCTGCCCCCTGACCTTCACGTGAAAAACAACTTTATTCACGCCACAGGGAGCATCGACGGCTGCTGGCTGGGCGACTAGGATTCGAACCTAGACAAAGTGCTTCAAAGGCACTTGACCTACCATTAGTCGATCGCCCAACTTCGGGCACGGCTTTTCGCCGTGCGGCAAAGTTCTACCGCAACCAGTGTACTGAAGCACATGGGTTCGCGGTGTGTGGCGTTCTCCGCCTTCACGGGTCGTTTCCAGATCAGGCGAAGATCGTGCGCCAGTACACCTCGCGCGGCAGGGTTTCCGTGAGAAAGGCCTGGACGCGGAGCGCACGTGCGCGTTCCATAGCCGCCTTTGCATCCGCCACCGTCCGGTAAAGGCCGAAAAGCGAAGACCCGGAGCCCGAGAGCATGGCAAGGAACGCCTGCTGCCCGCACGGAACAGCCTCATCGCCCTGAAGGGCACGCTTGATGTCGCGTAGAAAGGGATGCTGCGGAAAGACGACCTGTTCAAAGTCGTTTTCCATCCCGGTACGGACAAGCGCAGGAAGAGGATTCCCGGCCAGATCTCCAGTTTTGTGAGCTTCATGCGGACCAGACCCGCCTTGCCCGTCAAGTGTTCCGGAGATACCGGAGGCGCCGATCTCGCCTGACCCCACAGGTGTGAAGGCTGATGCGTAGATACGGCTCAACTCATTGAGTCTATCCTGCGCGGCATCGGGGGTCAATCGCGCCACGCGGCCGTCCCAGGCCTTGAACGCCAGCGGCGTCGACGATCCCACGCCCGGGGCGACCACCACGCACGGCATGGCCGGCAGATCAGGGTAGGGCAGCACCTGCTCGCCGCGATTGTGGCCGTACACGGTGCCGCCGATCAGAAACAGCGGTACATCCGAGCCGATGCGCTCGGCCAGCGCGAGCCGCCCTGCCACGGGGAGCGGGACGCCGAGCTGCCGCTCCAGCCCAAGCAACGCCGCCGCCGCATTCGCCGACCCGGCACCCAGGCCTCCCTGTACCGGCAGGTTCTTCTGCAGACGCACATGGACGCGCGCCGTGCGCTTCATCTCAGTTAGGGCCGCCTCAACCATCCGGTGCACCGTGTTGCGGCCGTCTGTGGGTACCCGCGGATCGTTCGACGCAATCGTGATGAGGGTGGTGTCTGCGAACTGTGCCTCGACCGTGACTTCGTCATGCAGACCGATGGTCTGGTACAGCGTGCAAAGGTGGTGAAAGCCGTCCGCGCGCGGAGGGCCGATGCGCAGGCCCAGGTTGATCTTCGCGAAGGAACGGACGGTCGTCGGCTGGGGCATACAGGGTTGAGTGTAGCTGTGAAAAGGCGAGCGCCACGAAGCCTTTGACCTGCATCCTAAAGTTGCAGGAGATCACTCATGAAAGCCTTTCCCTGGATCATTGCGGGCGTTGCCTTTGGCGCTGCCGCTTACTTCATTGCGAACACACCCGACGCGCGTTACGCCGACCCTGACGTCGAAAGCGCCGCCAACCAGAGTGGCGTCTGGGGCACCAAGCAGCGCGTGAAGGGTACCGGCGGCAGCCTGCTGGGCAAAGCGAAGCAGACTGTCGGCAACGTCACCGGTGACGACGAGTTGGCCGCTGAGGGCACCGGCGACCAGGTCGTCGGCGAGGTCAAGGACGCGGCGGGCAAGGTGGCAAACGCGGTAGGCGAGACGCTGCACGATTTGAACCGCGCATAAAGCCCTGTTGGCACGTGTAAGCACCGGTTGAAGGTGCTGCCCTCTCTTCTAGGAGTTGTCATCCCGCAGCGTAGCGAAGGGATCTGCATTTCTGTCAGGATCAGCCATTAGTTGGTTCATGCATATATGCAGATCCCCTTCATTGCGTTACGGGAATGACAAGGGACCGATAAGTAAGCCGGCAACGCAAGCGTAACGAGCGACAGCAGATTGCCCCTCCCGGACTGCGGAGGTTTGCTACTTCAGCGTTACTACTGCGCCTTCTTCCTTCACAATGCCTTCACCCTTTTCAGGCGTCACCCGGACGTCGTGCATGGTTACTTCCGCATTGCGGATGCGCAACCCGCTCACGCCCTGGATGCTGACATCTGTCAGGGTGAGATTGCGGATCGGGTACTCCGGCACGCCGATGATGATGGCATCCTTCGCACCCGTGGCGGCGATGTTTTCAAGCGAAATGTCGTGGAAGCGCGGCGTGTGGTCGTCCATCGGCTTTGCTGTATCGCCGCCCGCTTCGGGCGCTTTCGGGTAGTACTCGGTGATCTGGATGGGCTGGCCTACGCCGGTCATGCGGATGTTCTTATAGTGCAGGTCAGAGATGTCGTTCCCACGCGTGCGATTGCTCTTGATGCGAACGCCCGCGTCGGTGCCCTCCATGGTGACGTTTTCAACGCGGACGTCGTGAATGCCACCGGCCAGTTCGCTGCCTACCGACAGGCCATGACCGTGCCGAAAAATGCTGTCGTGGATGTAGACGTGCTCCACCGGCCCGATCTTCGGATCGCGTTCGACCAGGCCGCTCTTCAGAGCGATATCGTCGTCCCCCGTATCGATGTCGACGTGGCTGATCTCGATGTTGCGTGACGAAAACGGGTCGATGCCATCGGTATTCGGAGCGCTTTTTGCCGGATTGCGGATGGTCGCGTGATCAATCACGATGCCGTCGCAGAAGAAGAAGGTGAAGTTGTACATCGGTGAGTTCTGCACGACAAGATGGTCGAACTGCAGGTGCTGCGACTCTGTCATGTCGAACAGCATGGGCCGCGGGAAGCCGCCGCTGCCGCTGGTGTCGTTTGCCACGCGATGCGTTCTTGCCAGCTCCCAGAAGACCGATCCGCTGCCATCGACCGTTCCGCCGCCGGTGATGCGCAGGTTGTGCACGCGGTCGGCATGCAGCAGTGCGACACGTCGCCACGTGGCATCAACGCGGATGGGGTAGTCGTCCACATCGCGCGATCCCATCAGCGTGGTTCCGAGGTCGATCTGCAGGGTCAGGTTGCTGCGTAGCGTAAGTGGACCGGAAACGAACGTGCCTCCCCTGAGAATCACAACGCCAGGCGCCTTTGGCGTGCCTGTGGCGGCGCACGTGTCGATCGCTTTTTGAATGGCAGCCGTATCTTTCGTGCCGCCATCGGCCTTTGCGCCGTAAGCATGGGGATCGCAGGCGGCCTGCGCGTTAGCTGCGCCCGAGAAGACCAAAACGGCTGCCAGGACAGCCGTAGGAGTGGCAAATCGCATGAGTGATCCTGTGTGTTTCAAGAGAGGATGAGAAGGCACCGCTCATCATACCGCCCCAGCGTCAGGACCCGTCCGACTTCAGTGCGCGGGCACCATCACGGCGTTCTCATCGACTTTTGGGATGCCGAAGTGACCGCTCAGGTGCAGCAGATCGAGCGGCCGCAGGGTGCAGTCGACGTTGATTACACTCATCGTGCGGTCGGTGCGGGTGAGCACGGTCACGTTGTTGACGTTCGAACCCGCAAAGTGCAGCCAGAGATCCGTCAGGTTGGCGCTGCCCTTGGCATTGGCATTTACGAGGTGCTTCCAGCCCGCTCCGCGCAACTGCCCATCGATAGCGGCAAGCGCGCCTGTGTCGTATCGCGCAAAGTCACGCGCACGGTAGTTACGGACCGTGATGCTGTTCAGGCCGGCCAGCACACGCCGCGTCTCTGGATCGCTGTTGGAAAGAAAGCTGTCCGTCGCCTGCAGCATGGTTCGGTCAAAGGTGAAGGCGGATTGCGAATAAGCGGACGCCATCACCGAATCGAAGCTGAGCGGCATTGTCGCTGGCATGTTGGCCGCAGGCGATGGGGGAGGCGGCGGAGCGGTGTTCCTCGCGCCTGGATCGCCCAGCATCTGGCAGCCTGCACCCGCTGCGGCAAACAGCAAACCCGCAAGCACCGCGGGAGCAAAACAGCAAGACGGCGAGCTTGACCGGAGCAATCCCATTGTTGCTTGGACACACCTCCCGTGCAGTAGTAGCGATCCGGGACACGCATTTTCGCGACATACCCGTTGCGGGGGACATGTTGGGCCTGCAAGTGGTCGAACATGTTGCGTGCGGTTCGCGTGCGCTATGATGATGCCCATGAAGCTGTTG
>CBAAAE010000054.1:0-12126 GCA_964658845.1 uncultured Novosphingobium sp.
ATCTCACCGGCTTCGAACTTATCTTTCTCGCCGGTTTCCTGCGTGACCCGTACGGCAATCTGTTTCCGGACAGCACCGGAAAAATTCAGATGTTTCCTGCGTTCTCGAACCGGCAGATCGCCTGGAACGATACGCCCGCCGTTGCCGCAGCCGCGAGTGATGCGTCGCTGTGGGACATCGGGCAATACTCCTGGTCTCCAACAGACCCAACCGTCTACGAGTTGAAGCGCTATAACAATGGCACTGCGCATCTGGTCACGACAGGCTGGATCGATCCGAAGGGAGGATTCTCAGTGGAAAAGACGCTGGGCCGGCTCTACCGCAATCCACAGCAGGCAGCTACCATTGCCCTGTACGGCTGCAAGGCCGGGGCAACCGATGCCTTCCTATCGCTGGATGCGGGTTGCGAAGGCCAACACGTAAGCGGCAACAACGGATACCTGTATGCGCAGCCGGTTGCGGGTCTCGCGCTCATCCCTCTCTATCGCTGCAAAACTTCTCGCGATCACTTCGTCAGCAGCGATCCACAGTGCGAAGGAAGCACTACAGAAAAGCTGCTGGGGTACATCCTGCCGGAATGAGGCTCTGTAGCCTGGTCGCCGTGCCCGCGCATTGCGCATCGAGTCGCGCTCACGACAAAGCACGCTTGATTCTAAGTTTATCTAACCTTTTAGATGGGACTTCGCCATGACTGATCGTCCGTACAGTAATACACGCCCTCACCAGACAGTCATCTCGCTGCTCGCCATCCTTACAGTGACGCTTGCCTGGCTGATGTGCACCATCGCCCAGGTGGAGAAGTACCTTGGCGTTGCACGGGGATCGGTTCTCACCGCCCTTGGCGCGGTCGGCGTCGTCTTGTTGATGCTGTTTCTGCGCGGGCTCTATCGCCGGGGGCAGGATCTCCCTCGCTGGACAGTGTGGGCCGTTCTGGGAGTGATGTTCCTTTCGTTTGCCGTCTTATATCCGAAATCGCTGCATCCGTTGCCCGGCAAGGGCTCAGACCGGGAAGATGCTCTCCGCGTGGAGCTCCAGGCCGTGGCGCACCATCGCTTTCCATATGACGCCCGCACCTTTCTGCATCACGCGCCAACGCCGCTGCCGGGAGCCATGTTGCTGGCAAGTGCTTTTTACGCCACCAGCCGGGTGGCTCTGCAGAACCTGGTCTGGGCCGTGTTGTTTTGCCTGTTTCTCGTGCGATTCTTTGCCATGCAAGGCACTGCGGCCGCATTCACGCTTCTGTTTCTCCTCACGGCTCTGGAGAACCTGAACGACTTCGATGTCGGTGGGGACTTCGTCATCAATATCCTCTACGTCATTCTCGCAATAGCCGTGTTCGCACAGGCGACCAGGCCGTCCACGAACGTGTGGCGAACTGCGGGCGCGGTCTGCCTGCTTGGCGTCGTTCTGTCCTCGCGAGCCGTGTACGCCATAACTCTGGTGCCGCTGCTGGCCTTTGGCATCCGGAACGGATCGGCGAAACGAACGATCCTGATGTTTCTCGGTGCACTGCTGGTCGCCGCGTCGATCACACTGCCGGTCTTTATGCCTCACCCGGTCTCGGGTCTCGCGACGCAACTGGCACAGAACGCGAGTAAGTTCCAGTTCCTGCCGCCGTTTCTACCGGCGAAGCTCCTGATGCTCGTAGCTCTTCTTGTGGCATCGCTGGGTTTCTTTTCGCGACGCCTCAGCCTGCAGCAAGTCTACGGATTGGGTGGTGCTGCGATGCTTCTTCTGATCTTTCCGCCAATGGCCTTCATCGTGAAGCACGAGGGTGGCTGGACCGCACCGTTGACGACCGACCTGGAGTACCTTGCGCCGGCGGCTCTCTTTATTGGGCTCTGGGCGCTCTCGCTCTGGGAGCGGGATAGCCTCATGGAACTACGACCCGTCGTCTGACGTGCCTTTTAGGGCAGGTGTGCTGACCTGTGCGGTGTCCAGGTCACCTGCAGCCGGGCGCTGTTGTTGGTCTGGCTGCCGGAAAGATAAGCCGGGATCAGGAATCGCTCGTGTTGTACGAACACCTCGCCGCGCCAATCGGGACGGAACCCCCAGCTTGCGGTGCCGAAGATGTCGGAGATGCTGCTCCCGCCCGGCAGGAAGCGGCCGCCGTTGCTTTGGCGGAACCCGGCTTCAACCCGCGACCGCGCAGAAAACCAGTACCCCAGGCGGGGTTCATACGCCCGCGCATCCCGCCCGGTGGCGTTACCCAGCAGGAATCCCTTGTTGGTGTTGCCGTCGCGGTACTGGTTATTGATGAAGGAGCGCGTTGCCCCCTCATCCTGGCTCATCTCCTCGGTGCTGGTCACCTCAAAACGAAAATCCGCGTGAGGAAGATACGGGAGCCGCGCCAGGTACAGACCGGGATTCCAGACCACGCGGCGTGGAGCGTTGAGCGGGCTTAACTCGTCGTCGGCATAGCTGTCCGCATAAATCGTGAGGTACCGCGTCAGGCCCGGCACGTGGAGTCGAAAATCGAACGCCGCCTTACGATCGCCGGGATCGCTCCGGTCGCCGTACTGAAAGTTGGTGCCGGTGGAGTTGCTGCTGAACAGGTTGTCCTTCAGGCCGCGCAGGGTCATCGGATGCCCCACGCCCCACAGGATGGACCATCGCGTGAAGCTCATCTCCAGGTACTGCCCAAACGTCATCTCGAACTTCTGGCCATTGAAGTAGGGCCGCGCCGGATGATGGTGGCCTGAGAGTTTGCCGAAGACCAGGTCAAAGCGATAGCTGCCCAGCGAAGGGAAGAATGGGAAGGGATGTGGCCGCGTAGAATCCAGCCGCAGGTTATACGTCGGCTCGGCGTTGATGGAAAGTGACAGCGGTCCCATCGTCGTCGGTCCCCAGTAAATCTCCTGCTTGCCGAAGCTGAGGGAGGTGCCGGCAAAGGCCATGCCCGCGTATAACTCCAGTGGTCTTTGCCGCACGTAGGCCGCCAATGCGGGCTGCGGATAGATTACGGCTGTCGGATCTGTGACCACCCCGGGAGCCTGGAACGAGAGGTTATCCAGCTGGTTGAATAAGTCGGCCTGCCCTTGCGAGACGGCCGGCAGTCCAGGGTCGGTCTGGAGTTCCTGCCGGTCGAAGAGGAAGTACCGTCCACTTACGGCCCGCACCGATGCACCCGCGATGGCGCTGGTGCCGCGTCCCAGAGGCCGGCCATAGTCGTTCCACCAGGTCTGCCCGTAATGAAAACTGTCGGTCAACGCGGGGCCTGCAATCGTTCCGATGCGGGCATACACCGAGTCCAGCGTGACGGTGGCCCTGCCGTCCGGCTCCTCCAACTCATGTTCCAGGTCGGGCAGCAGCCGCTCAGCTTCCAGGTACTGACCGGCATCGGTGGCGTAATCCAGGTTGCTGAAGCCGTGAAGAATGTCATCGGCCTGCCGAACCTGGCGCCGGCACTCCTGCCGTGTCCAGGGACGGATCGACACGCTCTGGCTGGGGACCAGCCCCATGGCACCAAGCCGCTCCAGGGCCGGGTAGATCCAGCTATCCATCGGCACATAGGTGGAGCCGGTACGGTCATCGTCGACTGAAGGCCTCGGATCCGTCCTCTGACTGGCTTGTGAAGCAAGTTGCGGCGAGAATGGCTGGTGCGGCCAGCCACCGGCATACGAGTCATGAGGGGCCGGCGCTACGCGCAGCGGCAACCCGGACGCCATACGGAACACCATTGTGTGCCCAGCCGAGGAGGCAGTTGCCTCGCCATCGATCTGGCCTGAAGCCTGGCCATGCGTCAGAGAGATACAGGCACTCACACCGATGCTCAAAAGAATCTGCTGAAACCGCACCTTGTCTCCGGGGTTGTGGCTATCGATAACCATTTTACTTGTCACTGTCAGAAGGCCTGCCGCATGCCTGTCTACGTGTCGATCAAAACCAGGCGCAACGAGCGGCCGAACATGCGGGCGCGGCGGCGCTACACTTGGTATGAGAAGGGCCCGGTGAGTCTGTTCCCCGGTCCGACCCACCGCCTCGATCGCAGTACTGAGCTCGAACCGACCAGATCGCAACGTTGAAATGACAGAGACAATCGCACCCGCCACACCCGCCCCGCCGGCGGCACTATCGACACGCCTTTCCGTGGCGATGTGCACGTTCAATGGGGAGCGATTTCTCGCAGAACAGTTGGAAAGCCTCGTCGATCAGCAGCGTCCGCCCGATGAACTCGTGATCTGCGACGACGGCTCTACCGATCGCACCATGGACATCCTCCATCGATTCGCCGGGGAAGCAGTCTTCCCTGTACGCGTGGTCCGAAACGCCTCCAACCTGGGCTATAGCAGGAACTTTCAGCAGGCGGTGGCGCTTACCGATGGCGACATCATAGCGTTGGCCGACCAGGATGACCGCTGGCACCCCCGGAAGCTGAGCCGCCTCGTGGAATTGTTTGCTGATCCAGGCATCGGGGGCGTTTTCTCGAACGGCGACCTCATCAATGCCGACTCGCAACCTGTGCCCGGTGACCTTTGGAACAGGTTCCAGTTCAACACGGGGGAACAGGAGCGTTTTTGCTCGGGAGAGGCTTTCGACGTCATGCTGCGCCGTAATGTGGTCACCGGCATGGCTTTCGCTTTTCGAAGCCGATTTCGAAACCTGCTGGCCTGGTTGCCGGAGCCATGGCCACACGACGCATGGCTTGGCCTGCTGCTGGCAGCCAGTGGCGAGTTGAGGGCCTGCCCGGAACACCTGGTGGCCTATCGCACGCACGCGAGTCAGCAGATCGGGGTGCCGCAAACGATCGCAGACAAGCGGACCTCGGCGCGCGCCGAAGGTCTCGCTGCCTATCGAAACCGCTCACGGGAGCGCAACGTCAGGGCTTACAAGACGGACCTCGACGCGTTCCAGGCCTTGCTGGCCTCGCCGGCGTCGCCCCTTGTCAGCAAATGGCAACCCGCCATCCGGGGCAAGATCGATCACAGCCGGCGCGGCATCGACCTGTTGGGGAGCCCAGCCTGGCAGCGCTGGCCAGTCGTCCTATGGCATTGGCGGGACTATCTGCGCTACGCCCCAACCGGGGGCGCGGCCCTGCTTCGCGATCTGCTCGTCTAGCAGGCTACTGCGCTGCCTTCCAGCGGCCCACGACGCAGACCCACAGCGTCGATCCAGCGTCTCCCGCCGTGTTGCTGTAGAGGGAGCCATTGGCGCAATTGTCCGTGGCCGGCGGACGGCCTTTTCCTGAGCTCCAGCTGACATGGTCCGGGGCGGAAACGTCGCCCACGGCATCGTTCCCTTCCCCCGTGTGCTGCACACGAGCCGTCACCGCATGACGAGAGAAAAAGGCCGTTCCGTATGAGGAGAACGTTGCCTTTGCACCATCCGTCAGGACATAAGCCGGTGAGGTGCCTTTTTCGGCGGACGCATACACCTCGCCGCCATACAAGGTCGTACCGCCACCCACGGCATGCAATACCGGCCCGCCGTCCTGCTCAAAATGCACGCCATAGCCCTGGAAGTTTACGCAGCTGCCATTCACGGCAAAGCGATTTCCCTTGTAGAAGGGTTGACCCGGAGCACCGCCGGTGTAGTCGATGCTGCCGCCGTGCATCCGTATCTCCCCGCAACCGTCGTCGCGTATGCCCTGTTCGTGGTTGTTGTTGATTTGGGTGCCGTAGAAGGAGTACCCCTCGCCGCTGCCGTAGGCGTTGCCGGGATACCAGACGCCTGTGCCGTTTTCGTTGATCTGCCCTCCCAGAAAGGTAGTCAGCGATGAGAAGCGGCCGATGATGATGCCGTTCTGAAAGCCCTCGATGTGCAGCTCGGAGTTGGTCTGCGCAAAGGCGCCATACGAGCCGGGAGTGGCGCCGCTCGGGTCACCGCCGACCATCAGTCCGGCATAGCCGCTCTGTGCATCCGGGCCCTTGCGGAAGTCCGCTCCGCCGTTCAGCCACAGGTTGCGGACGCCGCCCGCCGCCCTGCGAAAAGTCTCGCCCTGCAGGGACTCCCCGGCCTCAATGATCGAGTAACTCCCACCCCGGTACACGAGCTCCGCGCCATTGCCCTCGAGGAAGACACAGTTCGGCTTGAGGATGGTGGTCTGCTGAGGGTAGCGGCCGGGCGAGAGCGCGACCGTTCCGCAGTGCTCAGGAGCCTCCCCGGCATAGTTCGCCGGCATGGATGGCAGTGCGTGGATCGCCGCATTTACCCGTGCGCCGATATCGCTGCCGGCAAAACGGTCGGCGTACAGGACAGTGGCGGAGGTCGCCTGCGCGGTAGCGGCACCCGGAGATGCCTGCGGCGCACCCTGGTTACAAACCAGCAGCAGCAGCGCCACCATCACCTGTCCGCGCGGGCTCATAGCCATCGGGCGTAAACCGGCACCGGGGTGTCACTGCCTGACAGCAAAGCGCGCCTTACCTGCACGATTCGCATAAGATGCCTGTATGCCATACCCGACGCTGCTTGCGGACGTATGATCAAGGACTCTCCCATTTCCACGAAAATTATTACGCCTTTGCAAAGCGACGTGTCCGCAGACCTCCGGAACACTCCCCTGTCGCTTTCCCTCTTCCTGAACATCCTCCGGGGAAGGAAAAAGCCGATTCTCCTGAGTGGCCTGGTTGGCCTGGTCCTGCTGGCAATCTTCGCCTATACTCGACCGCTTTCGTACACGGCGACTGCGTCCTTTCTGCCGCCAGAGTCCGGTGCATCTTCTGGAACAGCGGCCATGCTGAGTCAACTCTCGGGCCTGGGTGCCGCGGGACTGCTCGGCGGAGGCAAAAGCCAGGCGGACCTCTGCATTGGGATCCTCAAGAGCCGCACCGTTTCTGACAAGCTGATCGCACGCTTCCATCTTATGGAACGGTACAAGGCCAAGAAGCTGAGCATCGCAGAAGGAATGCTGCAGAGCAACAGCCTTTTTCTACCTGGCAGCAAGGACCCCCTGGTCATGATCAGCGTCACAGATGGGAACCCCGTGATGGCGCGCGACCTCGCCAACGCGTACCTGGACGCGCTGCAGGAGACCTCCGCGACCCTGGCCGTCTCTGAGAGTTCTCAGCGGCGGCTCTTCTATGAACAGCGGCTAGGCAAAGAGAAGGACGACCTGGCCAATGCGGAGGTCGCCCTGAAGCAGGTAGAGGAGCAGACCGGCCTGGTCGCTCCAACCGGCCAGACCATGTCGCACATCCAGGCCCAGGCGCAGATCCAGGCACAGATCACGGAACGCGAGGTCCGCCTCGCCGCGCTGCTGAGCAGGGAAACAGAGGACAGCATCGACGTCATCAGCCTGCGGAGCGAAATCAGAAGTCTGCGCGGGCAGCTCAGCCAGACGGAAAAGGGCACCAACAGCGATCAACCTTCTACCGCCCAGATGCCCACCATGCAGCTCGAGTACGTGCGCAAGGAACGAGAGGTGAAGTTTCACGAGGCCCTCTTCGAAATTCTCTCGAAGCAGTACGAAGCTGCCAGGCTCGACGAGTCGCGCGACGCTCCTCTGCAGGTGCTTGACCGCGCCATCACACCGGACAGCAAGTCAGGTCCTCATCGCACCCTCTATATGCTGTTTGGTCTCTTTGCGGGGCTTGCCTTCGGTACGGGCCGGGCTGTCCTCGAAGCCATGAAGGAGCCGGTGTGACGCGAAGGCCGGTCGCCGCGGGGCCCGCTTACGATGCAGCTCGGCTCGACCCACAGCCCAGGCTGCAGTTGGAGCCTCTGCTCGCAGGACTGGACCGCTTATTCGATCCCCTGCTCTCGATGTTCGTCTTCCTCACGGTCCTGCTCCCTGGATCGATCCATGGCATTAACCTGAAATATCCGCTCTACGCTGCGCTGATTCCCCTCGCCTTCCTGCGTTGCTTTCAGCGAGGCCTGGCCACGCCCAGACACCTGGTGGCCGTCCTGGCAGTCCTGACGGGCCTGTCCTTCTGGATCGTCGTCGCACTCCTGTACCAATTCGACACGCCGAGCATCGTTCGTCAGTTCACCGACATCCTCCTGACGCTCATGGTGTGCTGGTTCGTTCGGCTGGCATGGCTGGATAACGCTGCCTCGTGCTTGCGCTTTCTTCGCCTGGTGGTCAACGCCTCCGTCATCACAGCATCCGCCAAGCTCGGTCTCATCCTCTACGCACTCCTGCGGGGCATTCCCATCGTTGAAATGGTGATCTGGGTCAGTTCCGTCTTTGGCGTCGAGTTGATGACCATGAGCCTGGGCGACCTGCTGGGCCGCTTTCAACTGATTGCAGATGAACTGATTCCCGTCTGCATCTTTATCGTGCTGCGATACCGCGATCGGATCAATTTCAGCAGCTTGCGTGCTTCGCTGACCATCCTGATCCTCATCGTCTCGGTTCTGTTCAGTTTCTCCCGTTATTTCTGGGTCTTCACGCTCGTCGCCTTCATCCTGGGGCTGCTGATGGGGAAGAAGGATCGCTTCCAGGCAGGACTAATCTCTTTGCTGGGTGTCACCCTGCTCCTTTCTCTGCCCATTGTTGCTGCTGTCTATCAGTCGCGTTTCTCCGCCGCGGTCGCAGGGGATTCCGATGCACAGCGTACGGAGCAGATCATTCCCCTGCAGCACTTCTTCTTCCAGGCGCCCCTGTTCGGTCACGGCCTGGGCAGCTACACACCCGTGCTACTGCGGGATTACTCGCTGGCCGGCAGGTATGCCTATGAGGTCCAGCTACTAGCCCTGTCCGGCCAGATCGGCATCGTCGGCATGCTGTCCCTCGCCGGTCTGATGATGTACTACTACAAACGCCTCTGGACCCCTGGAACCATGCCCCTCCGGGATCGCGTTGCGATTATGGCGCTGCTGCTCCTCTGGCTCGCCGCGGGCGTTGGCAACCCGCTCCTGTTCCAACCCGTTGCAGGCGTCAATTACGCCTGCCTTGCCGCGCTCTGCGGCGTCTTTGGTGTGGGCTCCACTGGGCACAGGCGCAATCGCTACGCATCGTCTGCCGCTTAGCGACCCGCAGCAACTGAACCTTACTGCCCGATCCCGACAGCGGCTTTCATCCTGTGCCAGACCCAGGTCGGCACGGTCGACCGCATCATGTGGCTGCGCAGCTCCTCGTAGCGGGCCGATCCCATGCTGTAGCCGATGATCAGGCGCAGCAGTTCGGGATCCTCCTTCGCCTTGCGGACGAGCGCGTCCATGCGGCCTGAGCCGTTGAACAGCCGGTGCTGAATCTCCACCGAGTGCTGCAGATCGCTGCCGATGTCGCGCCGCCACGCCCGCTCATACCCGCTCAATGCGTGCTCGTCGTAACGCTGTTTGCGGATGGCGGCAAGCGCGGCATCCGCTGCATGCGAACCGCTGGCCATGGCATAGAAAATGCCCTCAGCCGTGAAGGCGTTCACAAAGCCGCCGGCATCGCCCGCCAGCAACACGCGGTCGGTGTAGGTCTTCGCCAGAGGGCCACTGACCGGGATGGGAAACGCCTTGTAGCCCGCGCGATTGGTCTCGCCGGTGACGTCGCCCTTGGCCTTCAGGGTGTCAACCCAGCCGGCATGGTGCTCCGCGCCTTTACCGCGCAGCGCCTTCAGATACCAGTCCAGTTTGCATCCGAAGCCCAGGTTCAGGTGCGCGGTTTTCGGGAAGATGTAACCGTAACCAAACGTCTCCGTCAGCGTGAGGAAGAGGTAGATGCTGTCACGATCTTTCACGTCGAGCCGGTCGTACGTCGTCTCCTCCATCATGTCGACGGCGTATTCCTTGTGCGCCGCCTCGCTGCGCAGGCCGGTATGCCGCGCGATGACAGAGTTCGCCGAATCGGCGCCGATGATCATGGGAGCCGTGAAGATCTCGCCCGTGGTGCTTTCCAGCTCGACGTGATCCGGTTTCACGATGCAGCGGCGGACCGTCACGCCGCTTCGCGCGGTGCAGACTGCCTGCGCGCGGCGGAACAGGGCGGCGTCGAACTCCCACCGGCGGATCAGGTAGAGGATCGGCTCGGCCTGCTGGTAGGTGACGCGGGTGCCGTCAGGCGACTCGAGGTGCACGCGGCTCACCCGGTTTACGGGGACCTCGCCGTCCGAGAGAAACTGCTGCACATACGGAAAGCGCTGCAGCAAACGAGCGGAAAGGCCCCCTCCGCAGGGTTTCTCACGCGGAAAAGCCGCAGCCTTGTCTAGCAGCAGAACGCGTACGCCCGCCAGTCCAAGCTGATACCCGGCGGTGGCACCAGCCGGACCGCCACCTACGATGATGATGTCGAACGAGGGTTGCATCCTCACCATTTTGTCATTGCCGGAGAGGAAAAGCAGAACGCGGCGGACGCGGAGTTCTCGCGGCGCACGCGGCGTAAGGCGTCTGCAATGCTGAGCGTACACTGCGGAAACGCTGCGCACACCGCGTTCTGCACTTCTCGCCGCGGCGAAGGAGAGTACCTCTTGAAGCCCTTCCACCTTGCAGTCCTTGGACTCGCCTTTTGCATTCCGATTGCATTCAGCGCGCAGGAGCTATCGCAGGCTGACCGCGCGAAAGTGGATGCGGCTGTCGAAAAGACGATTGCGAGCACGCACGTTCCCAGCGTTTCCGTAGGCATTGCCGAGGGCGGGAAGGTGGTTTACGCGAAGGCCTTTGGCAGCGCGGTACTCGATGGCCGGGTGATGCCGAAGAAGCCCACCGGCGTGAGTTCCGATGCGGTGCGCGCCGCCATGGCCGCCGATGCCGCGATGGCCTATCCCGTCGGCTCCATCTCCAAGCAGTTCACCGCGGCCTGCATCCTGATCCTGCAGGAGCAAGGCAAGCTGAAACTCGACGACCCGGTCGCAAAGTGGTTCCCAGAGTTCACGCGAGCCGGCGACGTCACGGTCCGCAACCTGCTGACACACACCAGTGGCTACAGCGATTATGCGCCGCAGGATTACACCATTCCGGCGTGGACCAGGCCCATCGACAGCTATACGTTGATCCGCGAATGGGCCACGAAGCCGCTCGACTTCGATCCCGGCACCAAGTGGCAGTACAGCAACACCAACTTCCAGATGGCAGCCCTGATCGTGAGCAAGGTCAGCGGCCATACCTTTCACGATTTCCTGTGGGCCAACGTCATCACGCCCCTGAAGCTGCAGGGCGTGCTCGACCTCGACACCGACCGCGACAAGCTGCAGGTGCGCGGCTACGAACAGCATGCGCTCGGGCCCATGCGGCCCGCCATCCTGGAGGCGCGCGGCTGGTACAGCGGCGACGGCCAGCTTGCCATGCCGGTGAGCACGCTGCTGGCCTGGGATGAGAGCATCGTCCACCGCACGCTGCTGAAGCCGGAGAGCTACGACGCCATGGAGACCGATTTCAAGCTGAAGGACGGCACCTCGTCGCACTACGGCCTGGGACTCTTTGTGCAGAACGTGCGCGGGAAGCACTTCCTGTCGCACTCGGGCGAGGTGGGCGGCTTCGTCTCAAACAATGTCGTTGACCTGGACGACGATGTCGCCTTTGCCGCGCTGACCAACTTCGAAGGGCCGGGCGCGAGTGCGGTTACGTCAGCGCTGCGGCCGATCCTGTTGCCGGCCACGGTTCCCGCCGCACCCAAGCCGGCGGCCACACCGGAACAGAGCAGTCTGCCGAAGCAGCCGGTGTATGACCGGGCTCCGGCGCTGCAGGCACAGGCGATCCTGACCGGCATGCAGGCCGGCAAGCTTGACCGGTCGCTGTTCACGGCCGATACGAACTACTATTTCAGCCCGCAGACGCTCGGCGACTTCGAGAGCAGTCTGCAGCCGCTGGGAGCCTTGCAGACGGTCACGCAGGTTGCGGAGGAGTCGCGGGGAGGCATGGTCTTCCGCGTGTACTCGGTGAAGTTCGCGGCAAAAAGCCTGTCCCTCAACACCTACACGCAGAAAGACGGCAAGATCGAGCAGTTTCTCGTGAATGAGCCGGACTGAGGGGCGCAACGGCCGGCACGATGACGCACCTGCCGGTTCCCACGTCTTACTATTGTGAGGTTTTTTATGTTCTTACGACCCGCTCGTTATGCACTCCTCTGCGCAGCATTGTCGTTGCCCCTGTCTGCGGTGGCCGTCGACCGCGGCACCTTTCCAAAGCCGCTGCAGGACGTTGCACTGACGCAGGGCAAACCACAGACGGCGGTGTTCGCGGGCGGCTGCTTCTGGGGAACGCAGTCGGTCTTCGAACGCGTCAAGGGCGTGCGCAAGACGGTCGCGGGATATGCCG
>CBAAAE010000054.1:12226-15906 GCA_964658845.1 uncultured Novosphingobium sp.
CAGTCGGTCTTCGAACGCGTCAAGGGCGTGCGCAAGACGGTCGCGGGATATGCCGGCGGCAAGTCTTCCACGGCAACCTACAACCAGGTGATCACGGAGACCACCGGCCACGCCGAGTCGGTCGAGGTGACCTACGATCCATCCGTGATCAGCTATGGCGGCCTGCTGCGCATCTTCTTCTCGGTCGCGCACGATCCCACGCAGTTGAACCGCCAAGGACCTGACGAGGGCACGTCTTACCGGTCGGCGATCTTCTTTACCTCGCCCGAGCAGCAGAAGATTGCACAGGCCTACATCGCGCAACTCGAAGCGGCACACGTCTTCCCGTCGAAGATCGTCACGGAAGTAACACCGCTGAAAGGCTTCTATCGCGGCGAGGCCTACCACCAGGATTACGCCCTGCACAATCCCGACAACCCCTACATCCAGGTGTGCGACCGGCCCAAGATCGAAGCCTTAAAGCGGGAGTACCCCGACCTGTTCGTGGATTACAAAGGTCAGTAACATGACTTAGTAAGTGCAAGTAACAGAAAGGCACCGCTCTTTAGCGGTGCCTTTCTATTTGCCTTCTAAGACCGGGTCGAGCAAGCTTCCGCGCGCCGCTGATTAGCCGTTGCCGATGTTGATCAGCGTCTCCGTTGCAATCCGCGCAGGCTGGATGACGGGCTTGCGGTGTGCCCAGTCCGGGGATGCCAGTTCCGGCATGGGCTTGGCGACGAACAGCAGGCGGCACTGTGCGGCGGTCCATCGTGCCCAGCGCTTGCTCTTCTTCTTGCGTGCGCTGTCCGTCGAGATGCCGGTACCCGCGTACATCTGCCGGTACAGCTTCGACAGGAACATGAACGCGACGCGCGCGCGCAGAGTGGGCGTGCATGCCGAACGCTCCCAGATGGCGCTCCAGTTATAAAAGCGATCCCACACCTTCTGGGTGCGGTCGCTGATCTCGCCGGGGCTCATGGACGGGTGCGGCGTGAACATTTTCGGCCGTTTGTCGGTGGGGATGAGCCAATAACGCGTGATGGGCACGCCGTCGACATAGGTCGGATTCTTCGCCTGCTCCTTCTCCCAGCGGCCGAAGTCCACCGTGCCGGGAAAGGGCGTCATCATGACGAACTGCGCAAAGGTCACACCGGCCTTCAGCGCCATCGCGACCGTTGCGTCAAAGGTCGCGGGCTTGTCCGTGGGCAGGCCGAAGATGAACGATCCCAGCACGTGCACGCCGTGCTCCTTGAATGTCTGCAGCTGCTTTGCGAGCGCCTCACCGGAGTAGTTCCAGTCCTTGAAGACGGCCTTCAAACCTTCAGGCGTCACGGCTTCCACGCCGACCAGCGCGCCCTTGATGTTGGCCCTGCGCATGGCGTCCAGATACTCGCCGTCCTCGCCGGCCTCCATGGTGATCTGGGTGAAGAACACCATGTCCTTGGGCAGCTTTGCGAGTTCATCCATCAGGTCATAGCGCTCCTGCCGGATGGCGGTTAACTCGGCGAGCTTGGCCATGTTGTTCTGCTCGCGCGCGAGCCGCAGATCGGTCTGGGTCACGGGGTAAAAATTGTCGTCAGCCAGTGCGATGAAGCGGAAGCCGATTCGGCGAAGGTCGATGATCTCGTCAATCACGCTCTGGAATTTGCGCTGCCGTGGCGCCTGGCCGTCGGTACGCCACACGCTGCAGAACGAGCAGTGCTTCGGGCATCCGCGGATGGTCTGGACCGAGGCCCACATGTACTTGTCGCGCTTCATCAGGTCCCAGCGCGCTGCCAGGAACTGGCTGCCCTCGATACGTCCGCCCTCGTAGATGCGGCCCGGCGTGCCGGCAATACAGTCGCGAACGACGTTCCCCCAGGCGATATCGCCATCACCCTTCACCACCGCGTGCGCCTCGCCGACTTCGAGGCACTCTTCCGGAAACAGCGTGGCGTGGATGCCGCCGTACACCACCCATGCGCCGCGTGCGCGCGCCATGCGGCCCACCGCGTAGCCACGCAGCGCGTTGCCGGTGTGCACGCTGACGCCGACAATGTCGCCCGGATGGATCGTCTCCGGGTCGACCGGCTCCAGGGACTCATCCACAAGGATGGGGTCGCCCGCAACTTCCGGTGTTGCAGCAGCAAGGACGAAAAGCCAGCGCGGCGTGATGACGGCAGTTCCAAAGGAGTTGTCGCTGGGATTGATAAGGTGAACGCTCAATGATTCCAACCTTTCCTGATACTGATTCGGCGGTTCAGAGAGCGTCTTCACCCGGCGGGGACCCGGTGAAAAGACTGGCTGAATGGTGTTCCCAAGGATACCAGTTTTGTTCGCTGGCGGACAGATTTGACAGTATCGAAACAGGCGACATACGTGTCGAACCGGGAGTAGGATTTTGCCGCTGCGAAAAAGCGGAACCTCGCGCTTCGCCGGACACCAAAGGAGCAACACGCATGGCCACCACACCCGCGCTCAATCCCGCTACGGCGGAGCATCCCATCCATCTCCGCAAGCAGTACGACAACTACATTGGAGGCCGCTGGATCGCGCCCGCCAGCGGTGAATACTTCGACAACATCACCCCGGTGACAGGCGAAGTGCTGTGCGGCATCGCGCGTTCCAACGTGGACGACGTCAACAAGGCGCTGGACGCGGCACATGCCGCGCGGTCCACATGGGGACGCACCAGCACCACGGAACGCGGTCGCCTGCTGGAGCGCATTGCGCAGCGCATTGAAGACAACCTGGAACTCCTGGCCACGGTGGAAACATGGGACAACGGCAAGCCCATCCGCGAGACCATGGCTGCCGACCTGCCGCTGATGGTCGACCATTTCCGCTACTTCGCGGGCGTGATCCGCGCGGAAGAGGGCACCATCTCCGAGATCGATGCGACCACCGTCGCCTACCACTACAACGAGCCGCTTGGCGTGGTCGGCCTCATCATCCCGTGGAACTTTCCGCTGCTGATGGCCGCATGGAAGCTGGCTCCGGCGTTGGCCGCTGGCAACACCGTCGTTCTAAAACCTGCGGAGCAGACGCCGCTCTCGATCCTCGTGTTCATGGGCCTCATCGAGGACATTCTGCCGCCGGGCGTGCTGAATATCGTGAACGGCTTCGGCCTTGAAGCGGGCAAGCCGCTCGCGTCCAGCCCGCGCATCCAGAAGATCGCATTCACCGGCGAGACTACCACTGGCCGGCTGATTATGCAGTACGCCTCGCAGAACCTGATCCCGGTCACGCTGGAGCTTGGCGGCAAAAGCCCGAACATCTTTTTTGAAGATGTCATGCGCGAGGACGATGCGTTCTTTGACAAGTCGCTGGAAGGCTTTGCCATGTTCGCTCTGAACCAGGGCGAGGTCTGCACCTGCCCCTCGCGCGCGCTGGTGCAGGAGTCGATCTACGACCGCTTCATGGAGAAGGCAATCAAGCGTGTAGAGGCCATCAAGCAGGGTTCGCCGCTGGACAAGTCCACCATGATCGGCGCACAGGCCTCAAGCGAGCAGCTTGAGAAGATCCTGAGCTACATGGACATCGGCCGGCAGGAGGGCGCAAAGGTGCTGACAGGCGGCGCCCGCGCCGAGATGCCCGGCGATCTGAGCGGCGGCTTCTACGTCCAGCCCACCGTCTTTGAAGGCCATAACAAGATGCGCATCTTCCAGGAGGAGATCTTCGGACCGGTCGTTTCAGTGACCACCTTCAAAACCGAAGATGAG
>CBAAAE010000055.1:0-8740 GCA_964658845.1 uncultured Novosphingobium sp.
TGACGTCGCGTGTCGGCAACACCTGCGGACGCACCGCCGCCACCGCTGGGAGCGGAGAAGCTACGACCGCCTCCACCACCCGCAGGCGCGGAGTAACTGCGGACGCCGGCCCCACCGCCCGGCTGTGAGAAGCTCCGGGTCTGGCCGCCTACATTACCACCCGGCGAGGCAAAGCCGCGAGAGTTGCCGCCAAAGCCCTGCGCTCCGCCCCGGTTTGCGAACCCGGCGGTGGATCCATTGACACCTCCGCGGTTCCCAAAGCCGTTCGACCCACCGTTAAAGCCGCCGCGATTGCCGAAGCTGTTGCCGCCGTTGAAGCTTGCGCGGTTGAAACCCACTGCGGGCGAGCGGTTGAAGGCTACTCCACCACCGCGGATGCTCCCGCGATAGTTGCCAAAGCCGCCGTTGTAGAAGTGGCCGCCAAAGCCGGGTCCAAAGTGGTTCAGGCCGCGGTTGTACCAGAATCTGCCGCCACGCCAGTAGCCACCGTAGTAGCCGACGCCGAAGTAGCCGAAACCGTAGTTAATGCCACCATAGTAGCCGACCGAAGGTCCCCAGTAGCCGGCGTTCCAGAGGAAGCCATCGCCGTAGCCCGGGCCCCACCAACCGGGTGTCCACAGGGCATTCACGTAGGGCGGCTCAACCCACGCGCCGTCAATCCAGTAGTAATCGTTCGCAGATGCGTCCCATGCCCAGTAGCCGGGCGTCCAGATGTAACCGTCCCCTGGCGATGGCGGCTGGTCATACTCCGGAATGGCCGGTGGTGCGCCGTAGCTGGCCGCGACCTCAATTGCCTGGGCTGCTGCGCTTCTGCTGCTCAGCGTCATGGCCGGCGCTACTACAAGTGCTGCAATTGCAAGAAGTTTTGCCGATCGTGACATTTTCATCGCGCTGCTCATTTCATCACCTCGACCGTCCTGTTCGCGTAATCCGTCGGCGTTCGGCGGGTTCGACGGAGCGGTGCTCCTGCGATCGCATTGAGCGAAGTCCAGGAAGCTCACTCAATTAGACACAGACCGCTCCAAGAGGTTGCGGCTAACGCCAGCGGCGTGGTTACGCCAGCCCGCCACAATGCCGGAGTGCGTCTCGCGGTCTTCGGCCTGCAAGCCACTCCCCGTTCGCTGCTAGATTTGATCTTTGGGCCCAGGACAGCGGGCGCGGGAACGGAGATCTTTCAGCTTGTTTGCACTGGCGCAACGCGTTCACTTTATTGGGATTGGCGGTATCGGCATGAGCGGCATTGCCGAAATTTTGCTCTCCGTTGGATTTCCCGTCAGCGGGTCGGATGTACGATCGTCGCCCACCACAGACCGACTGCAGACGCTGGGAGCGACGATCTTCATCGGTCATGCCGCTGAGCAGGTGCGCCCGGCCGACGTTGTCGTCACCAGCTCGGCCGTCGGCAAGGACAATCCGGAGGTGGTGGAGGCGCGCGCGCGCAAGATCCCAGTCATCCAGCGGGCGGAGATGCTGGCCGAACTGATGCGTCTCAAATACGGCGTCGCGGTCGCCGGCATGCACGGCAAGACGACCACAACCAGCATGATCGCGGCAGTCCTTGATGCAGGCGGCCTTGACCCTACCGTGGTGGTCGGCGGCCGCGTGGACCTGTTCGGGTCGAACGCGCGGGCAGGCCAATCACGCTACCTGGTGGCCGAAGCAGATGAGAGCGATCGCAGCTTTCTGAAGCTGTCGCCCATCCTCGCGGTGGTCACGAACCTGGACCGCGAGCACATGGACAGCTACAGCGGCATGGCGGATGTGGAGCAGTGCTTCGTTGAATTTATGAACAAGGTGCCGTTCTACGGCGCCACCACGGCCTGCATCGACGACCCGATGTTGCGGGCGATCCTGCCACGCGTGCAGCGGCGCGTCGTGACGTACGGCGAGAGCGCCGATGCTGACTTTCGCGTAGTCGTGCTGCCCAAGGAGCCTGGTTTCCAAGCTGTCTTTGAGGTGAATGCCCGCGGCCTGGTGCTTGGGCCGTTTCGCCTGCATGTGCCCGGCAGGCACAACGTCCTGAATGCGACGGCGGCCATCGCCATCGGCGTCGAACTGGGTGTGCCGCCGGTGCAGATCGCTGCGGGGCTGGACCGCTTTACCGGCGTGGACCGCCGCTTCCAGACCCGCGGCGTGGAGCGCGGCGTGACCGTTGTGGATGACTACGGACACCATCCCACGGAGGTGCGGGCTACCCTTTCAGCCGCGCGCGACTGCGGCTTCAAGCGGGTGCATGTTCTGTTTCAGCCGCATCGCTACACCCGCACGCAGGAGCTCATGGAAGATTTCGCGACCGCCTTTGCAGGCGCCGCACGCGTTGAGGTCGTGGACATCTACGCCGCAAGCGAGCTGCCCATCGAAGGCGTGAACGCACAGGCGCTGGTGCGTGCGATGCGTGCCGTCGGCACCGACGCCTACTACGCCGCCAGCTTTGCCGATGCGGCAGACCGGCTGTCCGAGGTCGCCGCCAAAGGCGAGGCGATCGTCACGCTGGGCGCAGGCAGCGTCTCGCAGGCCAGCCCGATGGTGCTCGAAGCGCTTCGTAAGTAGTTCACCCATTCACGCCGCTAATCGGTTGTCCGGCGTTACCGCCGCAGGTACGCGCGTCCTGAACGGTCGTATAGAAGAGCTCCCCAGCCTGTACTATGGCGGCAGGCGATTTCTCTGCGGCCCGGCTCAGGCATGCGGAAGGTTCAAAGTTCAGGCGGGACGGGATCGGCAGTGCTGCACGCCGAGGGGGACCACCCCTCGCGCCCTGACGCGCCCTCTGCCATCCGGCGTCCGCTTACCGATCCGCTGCGCCCGCGCCGCGAGCTGGTGGACGATTTTGCCGACGACGCCGATACCGAAGCCTTCCTGCGTGCCAGTGGACGAAATCGCAGAATCCGCCGCGGGCTGATCCCGCAGACGCGGAACGGCTGGATAGCCGCCGGTGTGGGTTCGTTGCTTTGCCTGCTGGCCGCGGCTGCGGGCGCCGTCCTTGCTTCCCGCTTCCTGACCACCAGCCCGAAGTTCCGCATTCCGTCGTCGCAGGCGATCGAAATCGATGGGAACAATCATCTGACGCGCGCCCAGATGCTCAGCGTTTTTGGCGAGGACGTGGACCGCAACATCTTCCATGTGCCCATGCAGCAGCGGCGCGCGCAACTGGAGGGGATGCCCTGGGTTGAGCACGCTACCGTCATGCGCCTGCTGCCGAACCGGATCCGCGTCCAGGTGACCGAGCGTGTCCCGGTCGCTTTCGTGCGGCAGGGCGGCAACATCGGCATGGCCGACGCGAACGGCGTGCTCCTCGACATTCCGCCGGACGCACCGGGTAATCCCAGCTACTCGTTTCCCGTGGTGACGGGGCTCAAGGCGGAGGACAGCGTCGCGGACAGGGCCGAGCGCATGAAGCTGTACGCCGTGTTTCTGAAGGATCTTGACTCTGACGGCAAGGGTACCTCCAAGCAACTGAGCGAGGTGGACCTGTCCGACCCCGAGGATGTGAAGGCGCTGATCCCGGACCACAATGTCGAGGTTCTGGTTCACTTTGGCACGGAGAACTTTCTGGCTCGCTACAGGAAGTTCGAGGATCACGTGGTCGAGTGGAGAACGCAGTACCCGCGGCTCAGCAGCGTGGACATGCGCTACGAGCGGCAGGTGGTGCTGCAGATGCCCTCAAAGGATTCCACTGTGCTGACTGCGGGAGCTGATAAGGCGGCCTCGAGCGCAACGTCAGAGACGCACGCCGCAATTGCAACGCATGCCACACTTGCAACGCACGCGAAAGCGCCGTTTGTCCCCGCGCACGCAGCCAACGCAATCCCGCCTGGCAGGTCAGCAACGTCACGGGCCGTGCCTGTGAAGCGCGGAGTCAAGGCCGGAGCCAAAGACGCTGCCACGCGGAAACGTGTCGAAGCCATCAAAGCCTGGATCGTCAAGCGTGACAAGATGCGTGCAGCCGGCACGCTGCCGCCTGCTGCCGCCGCGACACACTAGGTTTGCCCGGCGCTTTTGCAAAGGGGCATCCACTTGCATACGCGGCAGCAGATTTGCTGCTGGTTCTCCCATGCAGTCGCAGTATCATGCAACGCAGGTGGTGCACCTCCCTTGAAGGAAAACAGCGAGAATCTGATCACGGTGCTCGACGCAGGCAGCTCCAAGAGCTGCGTTCTGGTGGCAGAGCTGCAGGACGGCGTGCTGCGTTATCGCGGCCATGGCATTGAAAGATCAAAGGGCATGCGCAAGGGGTTGATCGCTGAGCTGGGACCTGCTGCGGACGCCATCAACCAGGCTGCGCTGACTGCCGAACGCCTCACGAAGATGGGTATTGAGACCGCTGTGGTGGGCGTGGGCGGGACCCACGTGCGCGGCATTAACTCGCGCGGTGGCATCTCCATGGGCAGCCGGATGCGTGAGATCACACGTGAGGAAGTCCGCGCCGCGGTGGACCGTGCCCGCTCTGTTGCGCTGCCTGCCGACCGCGAGATCCTTCACCTGCTGCCGCAGGAATTTATCCTTGACGACCAGCCCGGCATCCACGATCCCATCGGCATGGTGGGCACCAAGCTTGAGGTGAACCTGCACCTTTCTACCTGCAGCGCGGGCGTCGCGCAGAGCGTCATCACCTGCGCCAATCGCGCCGGGCTTGAGGTGATCGACACCATCTACGAGGGCATCGCGTCGGCTGAGGCGGTGCTTAGCGCGGACGAGCGCGAGCTTGGCGTTTGCATTGCGGATATCGGCGCCAGCACCACGGAACTTGTCATCTTTTTCGAGGGATCCATCGCGCATACGGCCGTTCTGCCCATCGGCGGTGACCACTTTACGAACGATCTTGCGGTCGGCCTGCATGTCAGCACGGAGGAAGCGGAGCACCTGAAGTTGACCTACGGCAATTGCGTCGTCACCAGCGTGCCGTCGTTGAATGAAGTTGAAGTCGGCGGCAATCTTTCCACCGGCAGCAGCACCGCGCCACGTCTCGTCCGGCAGCGTTTTCTCGCCGAAATCCTCGAGCCGCGCGCTCGCGAACTCTTCACCATGCTCCGCGATAATCTGCGGCAAGGCGGTGTGCTTGAGGCACTCGGCACGGGCTGCGTACTGACGGGCGGCGGAGCCAGGCTGGCGGGCCTGCTGGACGTGGCCGAGAGCCTGCTGCGCACCCCTGCGCGCATTGGTTCGCCAGTACCGCTCTCCCGCATGCCGCCGGAGCTAGCCTCTCCTGAGTTCTCCACTGCCATCGGCATGGTGCTCTACACTCACCGCACCCAGGTCCGCCGCGCCAGCGAGGAGATGGGACTGAAGCAGAAACTAAAGTCTATCTTTGCGGGCAGCTTCTAGGCGCATGGAATCTAAGGCAGGGGTTCAGGATGGAGCAGGCGATACATAACGAGGATGAACTCGAACACGTTCTGCGGACGATGGTCGTGCCAATCTATGACGCCATGAAAGCTGATCCTTCGCGTGCACTTTCCGCGGAGCAGATGCAAAGCACTCTTGTGGAATGGGATGTTGAGGACGGAGCGGCTAAGGAGCCGGCGCGTGAGTATCTGAAGCGCTCTGCTTGAACCTGCGTCTGCAATATTCTCCCGAGTCGAAGCAGCAGTTGAAGGATCTTCGAAACTTCATCACAAAGAATGCTCCCTCCGTAGTGGATCCCGTTTCGTAGCGGACCTCCTTCGTTACACCATGCAACTTCAGACCTTGCCCAATCGCGGCGTGGTGCGGAATGATGTGCGTCCCGGCCTGCGCGTGATCGACTTCAGAAAGCGCGTTGCCATCCACTTCGAAGTGAGCGAGTCGGCGGTCACTGTCCTGGCCTTCACCTACGCTGGCCGCAACTGGGCAGACGATTATCAGTGAGTGCGGCATGCGTGGACAGTTCGACTCCTCCATTGGCGCTACAAGGAACCAAGATGGGAACCTTTGTTGAATCGCCTCTTTTTGCACGGGCATCCTCACGCGCACGCGTGCCAGAATCAGGGATACAGATTGCACAATGACGAATGCGGAACCGCATTGCTTCATGCCGTCTGTTGCACAGAGGAGCCCGCCCCCATGATGCCTGACGAAGATCTCCGGATTCAGTACCACGACGACATGCCGCATGGCGCGCGCATCAAGGTCATCGGCGTGGGTGGCGGCGGCAACAACGCCGTGAATCGCATGATTGAAGCCGGCGTGGAGGGCGTGGAGTTCATTGCGGCCAACACCGATGTGCAGGCTCTGAAAAGCTCCAAAGCACCTGTGAAACTGCAGCTTGGCGTCAAGCTGACCAGCGGCCTGGGCGCGGGTGCCAATCCGGATGTCGGTCGCCGCGCGGCGCTGGAAGATTCCGACAAAATCATCGAAGCGCTCGAAGGCGCTGACATGGTCTTTGTGACCACCGGGCTTGGTGGCGGCACGGGCACGGGAGCCGCGCCGGTCATCGCATCGCTCGCCAGCGAGATGGGTGCTTTGACGGTCGCTGTCGTGACGCGGCCCTTCGGTTTCGAAGGCAAGCGCCGCATGATGCAGGCGGAACGGGGCCTGCAGGAACTGCTGGATACGGTGGACACCGTGATCGTGATTCCCAATGAAAAGCTGCTCGCGGTTGCAAAGGATGCGGGCTTTTTCGAGAGTTTCCGCATCGCCGATGACGTGCTCCGCCAGGGCGTGCAGGGCATTTCAGACATCATCACTATCCCGGGCATCATCAACCGTGATTTTGCGGATGTGAAGACCACCATGGCTGGCATGGGCTACGCCGTGATGGCCACCGGCGTCCGCAGCGGCGTGAATCGCGCGCGCGAGGCGGCGCAGGCGGCAATGGCATCGCCACTGCTGGAGGCGGGTGCGATCGACGGCGCTCGCGGCATTCTGATCAACATTACCGGTTCCAGTTCACTGAAGCTGAGCGAGGTGAACGAAGCGTCCACGCTGATCCAGGACGCAGCCCATGAGGATGCGAACATCATCTTCGGCGCGGTGCTTGATGAGCGGCTGGGCGACGAGGTCAAGATCACCGTCATCGCCACGGGTTTCAAGCAGCCGAAGCGGGACAACGATGAGCGGCGCGAGCGCATGCTGGAGCAGAGCGGCCTGTCACGCGCCGCCTCGATGATCGAGCCAATCTTCGCGCCGATCATCCAGCCGCGCTACGTTGCCCAGCCCGCGCAGGCGTCGGTGCCACCTCCTGTGATTACAAGGCCCGAGGACGCGATCTCGTTTGGAGAGTTTCCGGCGGAGCCGCGCGAGTTCCACGCAGATCCGGTTTTCTCATCCTCGCCTGCGGAGCCGCCGCAACCTGCGCACTCGGCCGTCAGTTCGCCGCCGCCGCCGTACTCGGCGCGCGAGCACCAGTCCCGGGAGACTCAACCGGCCCAACCGTTTGCCGTGGAGGCTCCTGCGCCGGCCGGCCTGGTGCCCGTCCCGGCGTCTGCGTTCGACGACGATTTCTTCCGTCGCGACCGCCGGACTTCCGCGCCTTCGAACGGGGAAGAGCCAGTCCTGCGGACCGACGTGCGCGTGCCCACCTTCGCCGGTCTGGCCCCGTCGATACCGCAGCAGGAGCACGACGATCTCGATATTCCTGCCTTTCTACGTCGGGGCAGTCTGTAAGCGTCGCGGGAATCTCTCTTGCGCGTCCAACGATCTAGGGCAGGCCGATCTCGCTTTGTCTGTGTTACTCGCCGCATGGGCAGGAAGCAGGAGCTTCGATGACCGACACATGGATGTCTCGAGTGCGTTCGCTGACCGCCGCGGCAGTGATCTCGCTGCTGCCGCTTGCCGCCGCCGCGGTCACCCGGACCTCAACGCGGCACATCCGGCCATCGTCGGCCCACATCACGGCATCCACGCATTCCGGCAGCCACATGCGGCCGCTGCAACACAGTCACGCCAGCACGGGCCGCCACGGAGCTGGCAGCCGCAACGTCGTTGTGCTGGTGCATGGCCGCCACCGGCGCCTTGTGCGCGCGCGCTATGTCGAACACTTCTCAGGGCAATCTTTTATGTCCAGCGCGGACGACACCACACATGGCGACGTGGTGGCGGGCGAAGATCCGCTGGTACGTGCTTCGCTGCTGGAGGCGCTGGGTAACTTCAACGGTACGGCCCTTGCCATCGACCCGAAGAACGGCCGAATCCTCGCCATGGTCAACCAGAAACTTGCGTTGGGTCCAGGTGCCGAGCCGTGTTCGACCATCAAGCTCACCGTCGCGCTGGCAGCCCTGTCCGAGGGGCTCATCACCAAGGACACGCCGGTGAACGTGGGTGGCGGCTACCGCTTGAATCTTACGTATGCGCTGGCGAAGAGCGTCAATCCATATTTCGAAACGCTGGGACGGCAGCTTGGCTTCGAGCGGGTGAAACACTATGCCAACCAGTTCGGCCTGGGGGAACTGGCTGGCTACAACGTTGCGGGCGAACAGCTTGGCGTCTACCCGGATCATGAACTGCCCGCGAACAAGGGCGGTGTGGGCAGGATGTGTTCGTTCGGCGAGAGCGTCTCGATGACGCCGATGCAGCTTGGTGCCATCGTCAGCGCGATTGCCAATGGCGGATCGCTCTTCTACCTGCAGCATCCCACGACACCGGACGAAGTCGCGACATTCGAGCCGCGGTTGAAACGCACCCTGGACATTCAGAAGTACATCCCCGACATGCTGCCGGGCATGGCCGGCGCGGTCGACTCGAACTACGGCACAGCACGCCGCCTGCGTGCCAATTTCAGTGAGTTCCCGGTGTTGGGCAAGACCGGCACCTGCTCGGATAACGG
>CBAAAE010000055.1:8840-14424 GCA_964658845.1 uncultured Novosphingobium sp.
CGCTGATCGATGCGAAGATCGCTGAACGGGTTGGGGAGGTTGGTTTGGCAGTCCGCTTGAAAGATATCGCCGCGGACCTGGGCGTCTCTACCATCACCGTGTCGAAGGTGTTGCGTAACCAGCCCGACGTGGGCGAGGAGACGCGTCGACGCGTGCTGCAGCGCGTGCAGGAGATGAACTACAAGCCGAATCTGCTGGCGCGTGGATTAGCCTCCGGCAAGAGCAAGACCATCGGCCTGATCGTTCCGGACCTTGTTCACACCTTCTTCGCCGAGTTTGCAAAAGGGCTGAAGGCGGGTCTGCGTCAGCGCGGCTACCAACTCGTCCTGGCATCCTCAGAAGAAGAGCCCGAGATGGAGCGCGAAGAGATCGATAACCTGCTGGCCCGCGGCGTCGATGCGCTGCTGCTTGCGTCTTGTCAGACCGACGCAGGCGGCCTGCAAAGTCTTCAAAGCGCGAGTGTGCCGTACGTCCTCATCGACCGCGCCTTGCCAGCCATCGGAGGCCACTTTGTCGGTACCGACGATATCGCGGCAGGCACGCTTGCGACCGAACACCTGATCGCTCTCGGCAGGCGGCAGATCGCCCACATCGCCGGCGAGGGTTTCAGCACGGGCCGCGGACGTCTGCTTGGTTACCGTACTGCGCTGGAGACGGCGGGGATACCCTTCGACACAGCTCTCGTAGTGAGCAGGACACGGGTGGAGGAATCGGGCGATGACATCGGCCGGGCTGCGATGGAGCAGTTGCTGTTGCTCGACCCGCGGCCTGACGCCGTCTTCTGCTACAACGACCTGACGGCGGTGGGAGCGATCGGCTGCATCCTCGCCGCGGGTCTGCGGGTGCCGGAGGATGTGGCCGTCATCGGCTGCGGCAACCTGCGCCTGGCGGCGTACCTCGAGGTCCCGCTCAGTTCCATCGATCAGGGTACGGCGGAGCAGGGCGAGCAGGCGGCAAAGCTGACGGTCTCGCTGCTTGCCGGTGCCGCGAATGTGGGTTCGGAACAGATCCGCATTTCGCCGAAAATGGTCGCGCGTGCTTCCACCCTCGGCAAGGCTCCTCGCATCGTCGCCGTCGGGCCTGAAGCTCGCTTTCCGGCTTCTGAGACAGCCTGACTTCACCCGTCCGCATCCACAGTAGGAGGAGAAATCATGAGCGCAAATGTAGAGCACGGACCCACCAGCACAACCGAGATCAATCCCAAAGTCGCGTCCGATATTCACTACTGGAGCAAGGAATTCGGCGTTACCGGCGAGGTGCTGCACGAGGCCATTCGCGTGCACGGACACCACGTCGCGAAGGTGAAAGCCGCACTCGGCGCAAAGCACGAAGTGACCAGCCCTCAGCACGACAAAGCCGGCGCGTAGCAGCCGCAGATCTGGAAAAGAGGCTGCCCCTGCTGGCAGCCTCTTTCGTTCGTTGCAAGGAAGACGTGGGTCTAGTCAGGCTTGTCGACCAAGGTTCGTACCCAGACCGGTGCCCGATCCATCTTCTCGGAATCAAAGCAGTCATAGGTTCCCAGCTCCTTGCCAGTTGCGATGTCCATCAAAACGCAGGTCATCGCGAAGTGCAGCGGCCCTGTCTGATACGCAATGTGCTTGCCTGCATCTTCAAAGACAAAGGTCCAGAGGAAGGGATCACCTGCGACGCTCCGCAGGGTCTTGCCGTTCCTTGCAATCACCATGCGCGTTGGAAGTGGTCCCTGGCCCTCAAGTGTGGGCACGGTTTTGCTCACGGTCCAGGCCTCCAGCCCATTTGGCCCCTTGCTGTGCACAGACTCCTGGCCAAACAACGCCAGCGGTAAGGCCAGGATCAAGATGATACGCACGCCGATCTCCCGCTACGTTACTCCACGTGATAGTTAGGTGCTTCGCGCGTGATGATGACGTCGTGCACGTGGCTTTCGCGCAGGCCCGCACCGCTGATGCGGACGAACCGACCGTTCTCCTGCAAGTCAGGAATGGTCGCGCATCCTAGGTACCCCATGCCTGATCGCAGACCGCCGACAAGCTGATACACCATGTCGCCCAACGGTCCGCGGTAGGGAACGCGTCCCTCGATACCTTCCGGCACGAACTTCGCGAGACGATTGTTGATGCTGGGCTCCGGTGCGGTAAGTGAGCGGTTTGGCTCGCTGTCGCCCGAGAGGTCGTCCTTGCCCTGGAAGTAGCGTTCGCCCGACCCCTGCGACATGGCCGAGAGGGAACCCATGCCGCGATAGCTCTTGAAGCTGCGGCCCTGGTAGAGGATGGTTTCGCCCGGCGACTCGTCCACGCCCGCGAACAGCGACCCGATCATGATGACGCTGGCACCCGCGGCGATCGCCTTCGTCACGTCGCCGGAGTACTTGATGCCGCCGTCCGCGATGACGGCGATGCCGCGCTGCTTTGCCGCTCGGTACGCCTCGCTGATGGCGGTGATCTGGGGCATGCCCGCGCCGGTCACCATGCGTGTCGTGCAGATGGAGCCGGGGCCGATGCCGACCTTGATCGCGTCCGCACCCGCATCGATCAGCGCCATGCAGCCGTCGTAGGTGGCGATGTTGCCAGCCAGCAGATCCACGTCAGGAAAGCGCTTCTTGCACTCGCGGACCGCTTCCAGCACGCGCGAACTATGGCCGTGCGCGCTGTCGATGGCAAGCGCGTCCACGTTCTCTTCCACCATGGCGGCGGCGCGCTCCAGGAAGTCGCCCGTCGCGCCAATCGCACCGGCTACGCGCAGGCGGCCCTGGCTGTCCTTGCAGGCGTTCGGGTATTTCAGCTTCTTCTGGATGTCCTTGACGGTGATCAGGCCCTTCAACTCAAACGCATCGTTGACGACGAGGAGCTTTTCGACGCGATGCTGGTGCAGGATGTGCTCGGCGTCTTCAAGGGTGGTGCCGACCGGCACCGTGATCAGGTTTTCCTTGGTCATAACGTCTCGGATAGGGATGTCGGTCCGCGAGACGAAGCGCAAGTCGCGATTGGTCAGGATGCCGACCAGCTTGCGGTTTTTCGTGACGGGTACACCGGAGATCTTGTAGCGGCGCATCACCTCCAGCGCGGCTTCGATCGGCTCTTCCGGCGAGATGGTCACCGGATCGACGATCATGCCGCTTTCCGAGCGCTTGACCTTGTCGATCTCGCTGGCCTGCTGTTCGATGGATAGATTGCGGTGGACTACGCCCATGCCGCCGGCCTGGGCCATGGCGATGGCGAGGCGCGACTCGGTTACGGTGTCCATGGCAGCGGAGAGCAGCGGGGTGTTGAGCGTGATACGTGCGGTCAGCCGGGTCGTCGTGCTGACCTGCGTTGGAACAACGTCAGAAAAGGCGGGAACCAGCAAAACGTCGTCAAAAGTTAGAGCTTCAGGCAGGGGACTTGCGAGCATAAGGTTCCCGAGATTGTAGGCGGCTCCGGGGTGGAGCGCAACGCGATGGCTTGCTTAGGGCTCGCGCAGGCCAGACTCTTTGCAGATGGCCACAGACCCATGGCGGCGACAACTCGGCAGGCCTGCGGCTACAATCCTGCCTGGTTGCTCCTTACTAGTTGGGGCGCGAGGGTCCCGATGAAGTTGAGCCATTATGTGGTGCTTGCCGTCCTTATTTGCTCCCTCCCGGTGACTGCATGTGCTGCTGCGCCGCTCGTCACTAAGACCGACAAAGGCGAGGTCGCGGGTAAGCTCTCGGACGACGGGCATGTGCGTGCGTTCCTCGGTATCCCCTTTGCGGCACCGCCCGTGGGACCGCTGCGCTGGAAGCCGCCGCAGCCTGCAGAGCGCTGGAAGGACGTGCGCAGCGCGCAGAGCTACGGTTCTCACTGCATGCAGGTGAATCAGTTTGCGGACATGGTGTTTCACGATCCGGGAGCCAGTGAGGACTGCCTGACACTGAACGTCTGGACTCCGACCGACGTTGCTCCGGGGGCCAAACTGCCGGTGATGGTATGGATTTACGGCGGCGGCTACTACGCGGGTAGCACCTCAGAGCGCCGGCAGGACGGTGAGAGCTTCGCGCACAAGGGCGTGATCCTCGTCTCCATGAACTACCGGTTGAACATCTTCGGCTTCTTCGCGCATCCGGCGCTTGCCGCCGAAAACTCGCAGCACGCCGCCGGCAACTACGGCTTGATGGACCAGGCGGCAGCATTGCAGTGGGTCAAGCGGAACATCGCTGCCTTTGGTGGCGATCCGAGTAACATCACGCTCTTCGGCGAGTCGGCCGGATCCTTTTCTGTCAGTTCGCAGATGGCTTCGCCGATGGCGAAGGACACACTCGCGCATGCCATCGGCGAGAGCGGCGGTGCGTTCTCCAGTACCAGCCTGCCGTCCTCCACGGCGGCTGTCGCGGGCGTGAAAGACGAGGCATTTGCTCGCGATGTCCTCGGTAAAACGTCGCTGGCAGACCTGCGCGCCATGTCCGCGGCTGACATCGTAAAGGCGGTCGAGGGGCAGAAGTCTCCGGCCGTTCGCTTTGGACCAGATGTCGACGGCCTGTTTCTGCCGGACTCGGTGCCCGCGGTTTACGCTGCGGGAAGACAGGCACATATACCGCTGCTCGCAGGATGGAATCGCGATGAAGGCGGAACTCCGCGGGATAATGTCACCCTCGAGACCTACCGCAAGTCGGCGCAGACGACGTGGGGTCCGCACGCGGACGAGTTCCTGAAGGCTTACAGCGCAACCACAGACGAAGAGGCACGCCGCAGCTCAGCGGATCTGGCCGCGGACCGTTTCATCGCCGCCTCCACGTGGGAGTGGATCGAGGCTCAGGTCAAGACGGGTGGTGCGCCGGTGTACCGATACAAGTTCGATCGGCCGTCGCCTGGAGACAAGTTTCACCCTGCCACCTCGGGGGTTTTCCACTCCAGCGAAATTGAGTACGTCTTCGGCAATCTGCAGGTGCGACCTGCAGCACCTTGGAAGCCAGAGGATTACAAGCTGTCGGACCAGATGCAGGATTACTGGATCAACTTTGCGAAGACCGGCAACCCGAATGGCCCTGGGCTGCCCGATTGGCCGGTTTACGTCCGGGGCGATAACGCAAAGGTGATGCACCTGGACGCGACCTCGGTTGCGGAACCGGATACCACACGGCCGCGATACGAGTTTCTCAGGACAAGCACACCGCTGCCGCCGCCCGCTCGAGCAAGGTAGCTCCGCTGCGAATCCGCGTGACAGCGTGCGTGGGATTCGCGGTGGACATCAGGATCGGGTAAACTGTTCTAGCAAGCAAAGTTTTTCGCGCGTTGTGTCATGCGCGCGACAAGGCTGGGTGGGCTATTAGCCCGCCTTTTTCTTTGCTCGAAGCCTGGCTCTCCTCTTGTAGTTTTGTGAGCGGCCGGAAAGGACAGATCAGATGGCGTTGCAAATGGATGCGGTACGCGCCGCCGCCAATCGCGTGGCGGCAAGTCACGGACTTGAAGTCGTCGAAGTGGAATTTGCCGGTGCCGGCAAGGTTCGCGTCATGCGTGTCTTTATCGAGAAGGATGCTGCCGGTCGTGAGGCGCTCAAGGCGCAGGCCGCGAAAGAGGAGTCAGGCCTGCCGAGCGGCGTGCCTGTGGAAGCACTTTCCGGCGTGACGCATGAGGATTGCGCCGTTTTTGCC
>CBAAAE010000055.1:14434-15792 GCA_964658845.1 uncultured Novosphingobium sp.
GTTGCTGGACATCGAAGAGCTGGTTCCGGGCAGCGCCGAGTACACCCTTGAAGTTTCGTCACCGGGCATCGAACGCAAGCTGCTCCGTCCAACCGACTGGGAACGTTTTCAGGGTTTCCTGGTCACGGCGAAGCTCTTCAAACCGGTCAACGGCTCAAAGTTGGTTACGGGTCGGATGACTCTCCAGGCCGATGTTGTCACGCTTGATCTCTCCGCCGTGAAGCAGAAAGGCAAGCGCAAGAAGGGCGTGGACGTCCCGGCCGAAAAGGTCGAGATTCCGCTCCAGGATATCGAAAGGGCAAACCTGGTAGCCGAGATCTAGGCCTCCAGGCGCACCAGAAGCAGCACCGCTAGACGACAACTGAATAGAAGGTTGAGGAAACAAGGAATGGCAAGCGCACTGTACCAGGCAATTGAAACGATGAGCCGCGACAAGGGCATCGATCCCCAGATCGTGGTCGGCGCGGTGGAAGACGCAATCGCTCTCGCAACGCGCAAGTTCTACAAAACGCAGGAAAACATGCGTGGCGAATTCGACAAGGAGAGCGGTGAGATCCGCGCCTATGTCTACAAGACCGTCGTCGCGGACGAAGCCGAAATCGAAGATCCTGAGAACGTCCTGACGCTGACCAGCGCGCGCGAGATGGCGCCGGAAGTGGAAGAAGGCGCGGAGTTGCGCTTCTACAAGGACACCTCACCGCTGGGCCGTATTGCCGCGCAGATGGCCAAGCAGGTCATCTTCCAGAAGGTGCGCGAGGCTGAGCGCGATACCGTCTTCAACGAGTACAACCACCGCGTGGGCGAGATTATTAACGCCACCGTCAAGCGGGTGGAGCCGATGGACGTGATCTTCGACTTGGGTAAGGCCGAGGCTCGCATGCCCAAGCGCGAGCAGTCGCGGCTTGAGCAGTTCAGCGTGGGCGAGCGCATCCGCGTAGCCCTCCTGCGTGTCGATCGCGCCGCCAAGGGTCCGCAGGTCATCGTCAGCCGCGCGGCGCCATCGCTGGTCCAGACGCTCTTCCAGTCGGAAGTTCCCGAGATCTACGATGGCACCGTCATGATTCGGGCCATTGCGCGCGAAGCCGGCGAGCGCACAAAGATCGCCGTCGTGTCACGCGACAAGGACGTGGATCCAGTGGGCGCGTGCGTCGGCATGAAGGGGATGCGCGTGCAGTCCATCATCCGCGAACTGCGTGGCGAGAAGATCGACATCATCGAGTTCTCAGAGGAGATCACGACGTTTGCCGAAAAGGCTCTGCAGCCGGCGAAGGTCTCTCGCGTATCGATCACGGATCTGGGTGAGAAACAGCTGGAAGTTATCGTGGATGACACACAGCTTTCACTTGCCATCGGTAAAA
>CBAAAE010000056.1:0-15665 GCA_964658845.1 uncultured Novosphingobium sp.
GCGGGAAGTAGTGCAGGAACTTCGGTCCCTTGTCGAAAAACGCCGTGTCGTATTCGTCACCCTCCAGCAGGAACGGCTGGGTCTCGCGCACGGCAAAGCTGGTGCCGAAGTTCTCCGCGACACCGCCGATCAGGAACGACGGGGCAAGCTCCGGCCGGGTGCGCGATGCCACTTCGTAGATCCACGCAAGCATGCTCGTCGTGGTCGTTTTGCCGTGCGTTCCCGTGACCACAAGGGGCTCGCGTCCGATCAGGAATTCGTCATGGATTAACGCCGCCATGCTGGTGAACGGCAGCCTGTGGTCCAGTACAGCCTCTAGTTCGGGATTGCCACGCGAGATCGCATTCCCGATCACGACCAGGTCCGGCGCCGGCTCCAGGTGCCGCTCGTCATAGGGCTGCAGCGGTTCGATCCCCATGGCCCGCAGCTGGTCGCTCATGGGCGGGTAAGCCGCCGCGTCCGACCCGGTGATGCGATGCCCCTGCCCGTGCAGCATGCCCGCCAGCGACGCCATGGCCGTGCCGCAAATGCCGATCAGATGAATGTGTTTTGAAGGTGTTGCCGAGCGGTCCACGGGTTCTACTCTACCGCCGATTCGAGGAACGAGAGAGACGCGCCGGAGGTACACTCAAGCCGCACACGTACACCCAGCGGCAGCGTCACATTCGGCGCGTTCACATGGCCGGACTGCAGGCCAATCGCCACCGGTCCAGCAAAATCGCGCAGGTTGTGCAGCAGCGCGTCTTCAATCAGCTTGAGCTCGGCCGGCTCCTCTGCGCACTGCGCCATGTCGCCAAACACAATGCCGCGAACGCGCTCCATCACACCCGCATAACGCAGGTGCAGCATCATACGATCCCACTGGTAAGCCTTCGTGCCAACCTCTTCGGCAAACAGGATCACGTCGCCCTGCGGTGGCTGCATGGCGTGTGGCGTCCCCAGCGATTCCACCAGCAGCGCCAGGCATCCGCCGTACAGCGTGCCTTCCACGGCGTCGCCTTCACGCATGATGCGCATTCCCTCACGCTCGCCCACGCTCCACAGCTCGGTGCCTTCAAGCGCGTGCCTCCACGAACGCAGATCCACGCCATCCGCCAGCACGTCGCCGCGCCCGAAATCAGGCGAAACCATCGGCGCATAAAACGTGTGCAGACCACACGTCTGCGCGAACCACAGGTGCAGCGTGGTGGGATCGCTGAAGCCAAGGAAAGGCTTGGGATTCGCGCGGATCAGACCGGCATCCAGCAGCGGCAACAACTCCGCCGTACCCCATCCGCCACGCGTGCACATGACCGCATCGATTGTGGGATCGGCGAACGCAGCGTGCAGATCGGCGGCACGCGCAGCCTCGTCGCCTGCGTAGTACAGCGGCCCGGCAGCAAGCGCGGAAGGCATCAGCACGGGCTCGTATCCCAGCGATCGCAGGCGCTCCATGCCCAGCAGCACGCGTGCTTCTTTCGGCGTACTGGCCGGCGACAGAATGGCGATGCGCGCTCCCGCCTGCAGGCGTTTTGGCTTGATCACGACGCCTCTCCCAGGCCCTGCAGACTGACCTGCCCCGTGCATACGATCTCCGCCGGGCCTGTCAGCAGCATCTGCTCTTCCACCGGCCACTCAACCTGCTGCGAGCCTCCCAGCGAACTTGCCGTCAGGGTCCGTTCGCACCCACGCAGGACGATACTGGCAGCCGAGGAGGCGCAAGTACCGGTGCCGGAAGAAGCCGTCGGACCGACGCCGCGTTCATAAATGCGGAAGGCGATTTCGTTGTGCGAGATGACTCGCACAAACTCAACGTTGGTGCCGCGCGGGAAGTCAGGATGCGTGCAAATGCGCGCGCCGAGGTCCTCCCAGGCGAGCCCATGCGCGCAAAACTCGGCGTCCTCCGTAAAGATCACGAAGTGCGGATTCCCCACATCCACCGCCGCTCCCGCGATGTCACCAACTCCCCCGACGTGCACCAGTGCCTGCTGCACCTGCGGGATGCCCATCGAGGTGCGGATCAGGAAATGTTCGTCGCCGCATTCCACCACGGTGCAGGCGCGCGGCCCGCCATGCGTGCCCAGCGTCGCATCGCGCAGACCCTCGCTGTACGCAAGCCATGCAGCGACACAGCGCGTGCCGTTGCCCGACAACTCGGCTTCGGAACCGTCCGCATTAAACAGCCGCAGGAACAACGAGCCGTCCGTCGCGCGATCCAGAAACTCGACGCCGTCCGCACCCACGCTGAAGTGGCGCGAACACAGCAGACGCGCGATGTCCGCATGGCGTCCTTCCGCATACGCTTCATCCACCACCAGGAAGTCGTTGCCGCACGCATGCGCCTTCACGAACGGGATCAACGCGGACCTCCTGCAAGCATGTCGCTGCTATATAACTTCGCGCAGGGCTGGCCTGTATGGCACAGCACTTCAATCTCGCTCAGGCCGCCCGGATGCGCCGCAACGGCCTTCGACACCGGATCGCCATCGAGTGCAACGACCAGGCTGGCATATCGCGCGGGCTGTAGGGTGGCGCGATCGAAACTCTGCGAGTCCATCGGGCTGATCAGCGTCTTCAACGGCAGGCCCGCTTGCTGTATCGCGCCAATGTGGTCCGTCGTGTCGAACATGATGGTGCCACCGCCGTACAGCCGCAAAATTTCCTTCGACAGTGCTGTCTCAAACGAGATGCGTGTGCGCGAATTCACCACGCCCTCCTGGTAGACCAGCGGCGGTGCGGAAAGCCACTTCGGCACATGCGAAGTCTGCGCGTTGGTATCGCTGCCCTGCACCCGCTCAAGCAGCGTGCCGAAGGTTCCCATCATCGCGAACACGTTGAAGATGATGCACACCAGCGTGATGAAAAAAAAGCTGTCCGCAAACTTGGGCTTGGTGGCACGCAGCCTTCGCTCGACTTCCGCAAGCGCAACCGACGCGCTGATCGCGAGCGCAGGCAGCATCTCCATGCCGTAACGCGAGTTGTAGTACGAGTGCGGATACAGCTGCGGAATAAAGATAGGCACATGGCCCCACGCGATGGAATACACATAAAACGGCAGCGGCAGCCATAACAGCAGGGCGATGCGCCCGAGCCGTTGTTTCCATTGCAGCCATGCACCCGCAAGCGCGGTCAGCATCACACCAAAGCCAAGCTCATACGCCACCGCATCCACCTGCGCTGTTCGCGTATAAAACAGGACGGCCCAGCCGGGATTGTGCCATCCGCGATAGTGTTTCGCGCCCGGCGGAGAGGTCTTTTTCTCGATGGCGGCGGCCGAGTACGGCCCACGCATGAAGTCGAGCCAATCGCCCTCATACTTCGCGTTATAAGCGAACCAGAGAAGCGGCCCCGCTACGGCCAACGCCGTCATGGTTAGGAAAGCTATCTTTGTGCCCTGCCTGGTCTTGATGTCCGCGTGCCACCATGCCAGCGTCAGCACCAGCCAGATCATCGCGCCGATAATCCATCCGTCGTAGCGCGTAAACACCATGGCCATCGTCAGCAGGCCGCTCACGATCATGCGCCTGCGTGCTGATGCCTGCTTGCCCCCCTGCAGTGCCTCGACCGCTTCCATCGCAACGACGGTGGACCACAGCAGCAGCGCCAGGAACAGCGGCTCCGTCATGGCGGTGGTCGAGAGATACAACAGGTTCGGGTTCAACGCGAAGAACGCCGTTGCCGCGAAAGACCAAGCCGCGGGCAGCAACTTGCGTGACAACGCGTAGCAGCCGGTCACGGCAAAGACATAGGCCGCCAGCGAGGGCCACGCGCCGGCCATGCCGTTCTGCCACCACTCCATGCGTTGCACGAACGGCACAATCAGCAGGTGCGGCAGTGGCAGCCACACACCGCCGAGTTGCGCGATGCCCGGATAGCGCGCGTCAAGGATGCGCCGAGCGATGCCCAGGTGCGCCACCGCGTCGCCGTACAGCAGCATCCATCCGCGTGAAGCAGAAATCATCAGCGCCAGAAAGCCGAGGATTACCGACGCGAGAGCGATGGGCATGATCTCCGGCCGGGTTGCCGGGTAGATGCCGTTCGGATCGCGTGGCGCAGCACGAAGTCCGGCACGTGGCCGCCGGATCGGCTGCGCAGCAATCGGTTTATGCGGCATCGAGATCCAGGTGCGAAATTTCGCGGAACAGCTGGAAGCGCGCGTCGATCTCCTCACGCGTCGTGTCCTGCAAACGCTCCGTGCCGAAGCGCTCCACCGCAAACGAACCCATCACGCCGCCATAGAACAAGGCGGTGCGGAATACCAGTGGAGTAAGTTGCGGCTGCGATGCGATGTAGCCGTAGAAGCCGCCGGCAAACGAGTCGCCTGCACCCGTCGGATCGACTACCGTTTCAATGGGCAGGGCGGGTGCTCGGAAGGGCGTCGTGCTCGAGTATCCGGCAAAGGAACGATCACTGAAGAAAGCGGTTGCGCCGTACTCGCCATGCTTGATGACAAGTGACTTGGGCCCCATGCCCATGACCTTCTTTGCGGCGGTCACAAGGTTGTGTTCGCCGGTCAGCAGGCGTGCTTCGCCGTCGTTGATGATCAGGATGTCCTCTTCCCGCAGCACCTTGTCGAGGTTCGCGCGATGGTCGGCAATCCAGTAATTCATGGTGTCGCCCGCAACCATCTTCACATCCGGCAAAGCCTGGCGAACACGCAACTGGAGCACCGGATCGATGTTAGCCAGAAACAAGTAGTCGGAGTTCTTGTAACTCTCAGGAATTTTTGGATCGAAGGTGCCAAAGACATTCAGGTCTGTGCCGAGTGTCTTCGCCTCTGCCATCGTACCTTCGTAACTGCCGGTCCAGTGAAACGACAAACCATCGGCATGTTCGATGCCGGAGGTGTCGATGCCCTTCTTGGTCATGACGGCTTCGTGCTCCGGCAGGAAGTCCGTGCCGACTACACCTACCACGCGTACATCGGTAAAGAACGAAGCGGCTAACGAGAAGTGTGTGGCCGCACCGCCGAGGATCTTTACGCGCTCGCCGGATGGAGTACTGAGTGTGTCAAATGCAACGGAACCTACTACCAATATCGACATGCTGCCTTTCGTTCCCGGCAGAAAGCCGCATACGGGCTTGCTGCTGTCAAAGTCATTGCGATCCTTCGCTGCGCTCAGGATGACGGCTACTTGTGTTTAGTAACTACTGCCCGTACTTATCCAGAAAGATCGCCAGCTTCTCGCGTGTCGCGGCTGGGATCAGCTTTTTGTCCGTCATGATGGCGAACTTCAGCGCGCTTGCCGCGGGCGTGTCCTTGTTACTCGCGGGTAGTGCGCGCACCGCACCTTTCAGCACTTCCTGCGCGTTGGCCGTATTCTCGTGGATGACTTTGATCACCTGCTCGACGGTAACGTCATCGTGGCCTTCGTACCAGCAGTCGTAATCGGTGACCATGGCAAGCGTCGCGTAGCTGATCTCGGCTTCGCGGGCCAGCTTGGCTTCCTGCAGATTGGTCATGCCAATCACGTCGGCGCCCCAGCTGCGGTACAGGTTCGACTCGGCGCGGGTGGAGAACTGTGGGCCTTCCATGTTCACGTAGGTGCCGCCCATCTTGCCGACGACACCGGCTTCCTTGCAGCCCCGCTCGAAGGCCTTCGCGGCTACGGCGCAGATGGGGTCGCCAAAGGCCACGTGCCCCACAATGCCGTCGCCGAAGAAGGTGGCATTGCGTGCAAAGGTGCGATCGATGAACTGGTCAGGAATGACGAAGTCAGTGGGCTTATGTTCGGCCTTGAGCGATCCAACGGCGGAGATGGACAGGATGAACTCGACGCCCAGCTTCTTCATCGCGTAGATGTTTGCGCGGAAGTTAAGCTCACTCGGCAGAATGCGATGACCGCGGCCGTGGCGCGCCAGGAATGCTACCCTGCGACCCTCAAGCGTGCCCAGCACGACCGTCTCGGAAGGATCGCCGAAGGGCGTCTCCACCTTGATTTCAGTAGTATCTGTAAGCCCCGGCATGTTGTACAAACCGCTGCCGCCAATGATGCCGATGTCTGCCTGCGCCAAAACCAATTCTCCTTGCGAACGCGCGATGTTACCAACGCTGAGTATAACGACGAGGCTACTGCGACAGGTGATGCGCCGCCGCAATCGCAGCGCGTGGCATCCCGACGCCGGGGAGGAGGCGCGAGATGCCGAGCGTCAGCTCCGTTCCCGGCGTGGCTACGCTTGCGGTCCGCAGCGGCCCGTGTCCCTGCACATCACGAAACTTCGTCTCGAGCTGCTTCGCCGTGGCGCGATCGAAGCCTTCCGACAGAAAGACGCCGGTGTCCTCAAGCGAGAGCCACACATCGCCCTCTTCCGTGCTGAACAGCAGGTGATCCTCGTCGCCATCCTGCAACGATACCCGCTGTACCGACTTGTATTTACGCGCCAGCGCACCCGCATACATCTTCAAAAAGCTGCGCGCAGAATCGCTATTCTTCCACTGTGAGTAATACAGCACGCCGATCGATCCGGGCGTGGCCTTCTGCGCGGGCGTGGCATTGCGACGCTGCGCTGCGTAATAGACGCCGCCGTCCCAGGCCACGGCCAGCGGCCCTGCCATGTCACGCCCGCCAAACAGCTCGGTGATGATGCGCACATCCAGTTCACCCATCACGCCTACGTCGTACGGCTCCCATTCCTTGTCCAGCACGGCATGAATGTCGGGCATGGTCAGCACGGGAACAGGGGTATGTGCGAGGTAATCGTCAGGATGCAGCACCTCGTGCGATGACGAGGGAGGCCGGTCCAGCGCGCCGGCAAACGCGACATCCACACCGCTTTTCACCAGCAGGGCCTGCTCGAAACCGAGACCGGCGCTGTAGGGAAACAGCAGGGACTCCTGCAGCAGCAGGGGCGCGCGTGCCAGCACGGGCGAGCCGGTCGTGTCGGTGGACATGTCCCGGACGCGGTCGCCGAACTCCGGAGCGGAAGCGAGCGACTTACCAAGGGGCTTCAGCTCGTAATCGACAAAGGTCACCATGGCCTGGCCCTCCGTCACGCAATCGCGTGCGGTCGATGCCTCATCCGTCAGGATGTGCTGGTTATCGTCGCTCGCATTCTTGCTGATGCCGTTCGGCCCCGGGCTGCCCCACTTGTCCAGGTGCACGCGGTCGTCCTGAACGGCGTGGGTCAGTTCATGGGCCAGAACGGGCCGTTGCTCGTCCGGCTGCACCCAGTCGATCAGGTTCACGGTGCGCGTCTTCGGCTCGTAGAAGGCGGCGACCTGCTCGGTCAGCAGGCTCAGCAGAAAGGTGCGCAGGTGAAAGTCTCGATCCAGCAGGCCGAACTTCTTCAGCACCAGCTCCGACCGCTCTAGTCGCTTGGTGCCCTCGTCGTCATTCATCTTCTGCGAAAGTTCGCGGCGGACCTCGTCGCGCGTCAGCAGCTTGCGCTTCACCGGGCGGGTCGCCTTCAGGTGCGAGTCGGTGCTGACAAACCCCAGGATCTCATCGACGGAACGGAACAGCGCCGCGGCGTCTTCCCTGGTCATGTGCGTGTCGCCAGAGGGCGTCGCCATGGGTTTCGACGGCACCGTCTCAGGCGGTGGGTCGGGAACAGGAACGGGCGGCTTGGGGGTCTGCGCCAGCACGGAGGCGGAGGCAAGCAAAAGGGCGGGCAGCGTCAGGAAGATACGGGGAAAGCGCTTCAAGGTAGTAGGGACTCCACAGGTAAGACGAGCGGCGGAGCTGACATACCGTCACGCGCGAGAAACTATAATCAAGTGTACGGGCAGACGCAGCGGCAGACCGCGCCAGAAGCGTCCGCGGAAGCATTCCAGAGGCATCGTCATGGCAGAAGTTCTCAGCATCGTTGATACCGCACATCCGCTCGCGAAGGATGGATTCGCGGCGCTGCGCTTCGGCGCGGGCGTCTCGAGGCTGGGCGTTGTCGCCGATGGAGATGCGCCGGGCGGCGGCTGGATCGCCGTGACCGGCGACGATCGTGTCCGCTGGCTGAACGGCATGGTGACGAACTCTGTGCAGGCGCTGACGCCCGGCGAGGGCGCGTACAGCTTTCTGCTCAGCGCACAGGGCCGCATCCAGGGCGACGCGACGGTGTGGGCGGAAGCGAATCGGTTGCTGCTGCAGACCTCTTTCGCGCAGGTGGGGCCGATCCTGGCACTGCTGGATCGCTTCATCATCATGGACGACGTGGAGCTGCTCGACCTGAGCGCCGAGTCCTTCGGCCTGCTAACCGCCGGTCCGCTGGCTGCTGAGAAGCTGCAATCGCTCGGCATTGCGGCGCGCCCGTCAAGACTGCTAAAGCGCCAGGCGGTGAAGTGGGGCGGGCGCGACCTGATCCTGGTCAACGCCCACAGCCCGCTTGTGTCCCGCTTCGAGTTGTGGTCGCAGAACGCGCAGGATATTGCGGATCTGCTGGAAGCGCTGACCCATGCCGGCGCCGTCTCCTGCGACGCCGCTGACGTAGAACTGCTGCGCATCGCCGAGGGCATACCCGCCTTCGGCAGGGACATTCGCGACCGCGATCTGCCGCAGGAGACGGCGCAGACGCGCGCGCTCCACTTCAACAAGGGCTGCTACCTGGGCCAGGAGATCGTGGAACGCATCCGCTCCCGCGGCGCCGTCCATCGCACTTTTACGTCTTTCACCCTGGTCGGCGATATACCGTCGCCGGGCACGCCTTTGCAGACTGACGGCAAGCCCGTCGGCGAGCTGACCAGCATTGCGGCGGCCGAAATCGGCGGCGTTCGCCTCGCACTTGGCTTCGTCCGGCGCGAGGCCCTGGAACGCGGTCTGCCCCTGCTCTACGCCGGCGGCCGCGCGGAACCCCGGGCACCGGGTGCAGCATCCTAAACGACAGATATCCGAGAGAAGAGATCAACCACATGTCCGAGCAAGACAAGCCTTTTGTGATCAACGATCGCCGCAAGTTCCGCGGGGATGGCGAAATGCGCGACCCTCAGCCCGCCGCCACGACAGCGGATGAAACACCGGCGTCGCCGGGGCCCGTGGCCGTTGCGACGCCTGCAAGCGGCCCCATCCCCATCTCCGCGGCGCACACCAACAGCGCGCACCTGGTGACGCCGGCGCCGGAGCCGCCAGCGGATGAGGACGAGACGTACTCCGCAGCCGACCAGCCGGAAGGCGACGAGGCGCGGGACGAGCATACCGCCGGCGAGCAGCCGCCACCTCCCACGCAGGAGGAGATCGAACAGGTGCGGGCAGCCTACGAGGCGACGGCCGAGCGCCTGGATACCATGATGCGCTCGCAGAACCTCGGCGGCGAGTACCTGCCGCCCATGGACTTCAGTCGCCTGGTGCAATCCATTTACATGTCAGCCATGATTCAGCTTGGCGCGGGAACCCAGCAGGGCCAACAAGCCCGCGTGGACATTCTCGGCGCAAAGCAGAGCATCGACATGCTCGGCCTGATCGCCGAAAAAGCCGGCACAAATCTGGCGGACGAGGAGCGTCGGCTGATCGATTCAGCGTTGTTCGAACTGCGCATGGGCTTTCTTGAGATGACGCAGTTGCTGGCTCGCCAGGCAGCCGCAAAGCAGGCGCCGCCCGCCGGACCCACGGGTTCGGGCGGCTTCGGTGCGGGTGGTGGCGGCTTCACCGGAGCCGGTCCGCGGATTGTCCGCTAACACTTCAGCACCGGGGGCGGCAATTGCTTCGCTGCCGGCGGAGATGATCTTTCTCGGCACGGGCACTTCCATGGGCGTGCCGACGCTGGGCTGTACCTGCGCGGTCTGCCGCTCGACCGATCCTCGAAACAACCGCATGCGGTCGTCCATCGCCCTGCGCTACAACGGGGTGGTCGTCCTGATCGATACCGGCCCGGACTTCCGCATGCAGGCGCTGCGCTTCGGCATCGATCGCGTCGACACGGTGTTTTACACGCACGGCCACGCGGACCACGTGCTGGGTTTCGACGATCTTCGTCCGCTGACCCTTGGCCGGCGTCCGCGATTACCGCTGTACGCGGACGAGCCCACCGCCAACACCATCGAACGCATCTTCGACTACACCTTTGTCGAGAAAGACCGCTATCCCACCAGCGCGCGCGTCGATATGCACCGCCTGAGCAGCGAGCCGGGCACCACGCTGCCGATCTTCGGCGCCTGCTTTGAGCGGATTCCAGTGATCCACGGCCGGGACACGATCGCGGGTTATCGCTTCGGCCGCGCGGCCTATATCACCGACATGAGCGACATCCCCGAGGCCAGCTTTGCCAGGCTGCGCGACCTCGACATCGTGGTGCTGGACGCACTGCGGCGCGAGCCGCACCCCAGCCACTCGCACCTGGATCATTCTGTTGCGCTGGCTGCGCGGATCGGCGCGAAGCAGACTTACTTCACGCACATCTCGCACGATCTGGACCACGGACCCACGGAAGAGAGCCTGCCCCCGGGCGTGCACCTTGCCTACGATGGTCTGCGGCTGAACTTCGATATCGCAGGCGGCGACCAGCCTGGAGACCTGGCATGATCGTCTACCGCAGCCTTGCAGAAGTGCCTCCGAACTTCGGTCCGAGCATCGTCACCATCGGCAACTTCGATGGTGTGCACTGCGGCCACCAGAGCGTCATCCAGGAGGTCGTCCGGCGCGCCCGCGAACGAGATACCCAGGCTGTTCTGGTCACACTGGACCCGCATCCAGCCCGGGTCTTACGGCCCGAGCATGCGTTGCGGCTGATCACACCTCTCCCTCAAAAAATGGAGTTGCTGCACGCGACGGGCCTGGACGCTGTTCTGTTGCTGCCCTTCACGCTGGACTTCTCGCGGACCACCGCTGCCGCTTTCTGCGAGACCGTGCTGCGCGACAGCCTGCACGCGCTCGAAGTGCATGAGGGCGAGGACTTCCACTTCGGCTACGGCGGCGCGGCAGACATGCGTAGCCTGGCGCAAATCGGGGAGCACTGCGGCTTCACCACGCGCATCTTTTCGCCGTACCGCATGGGGCGCGAAATCGTCTCGTCGAGCCGTATCCGCACGCTCGTCTCAAGTGGCAACGTGGGTGCGGCGCGCAAGCTGCTGGGCCGGCCGTTTTCCATCGACAGCACGCCCGCACGGGGGCGCGGCTACGGCTCGCAGTACGCCGTCCCGACGATTAACCTGGCAACCTACGACGATCTGCTGCCCGCAAACGGCGTGTATGTGACGGACTTGCGAATCGGCGAAGGCGCAGCCGCTGTCAGTTTTGAAGGTGTCACCAACATCGGCAACCGTCCCACCTTTGGCGCAGACTCGTTCGCGGTCGAGACGTACCTCTTACGCTTTCGGCCGGTCGCGCTGGATGAGGATACGCCCCTGCGCATGACCTTCCTGAAGCGTCTTCGCGAGGAGCGCAAATGGCCCTCCACGGACGCGCTGAAGCAGCAGATCGGCATCGACGTGAGCCGCGCGGAACGCTGGTTCAGCCTGCGCCGGACGCTCAGCGCGGCGCGGGAACCCGTGTCGGCTCGGTAGCCGTCCTGGGCGCTGCCGGCGTTGCGGCGGGCGGATTCTTTGGAGGGGTAGAGTTCTGCAGCAGGGGGCCGTTGTAGGGCCGGTAAGGGCCGATGGGCGAAGCCACATACCCTCGTTGCCCCGGCGTTGGAGGGGCAGCCGTCCGTGGTGTTCCCGCCGCAGGAGCATCGTCTGGCATCTGGTCTGCGTTGGGCGAGGACGGGTCTGGCGTCGCAGGTACCGGCGCGGCTTTGCTTGCGGCGGGTGTGCTGTCGTCATCCGCATCATCGTCATCGCTGGTCTCGGGCTTCTTCGCCTTCGGCGCGGCATCCTCATCCGCGTTCACGTCCAGCGTCTTCTTGGGCGCGTTGTCTTTCGGGAAGCTTTCGACCGGTGTGCGTGCGATTGCCACCTTCATGAAATCGATCCACATGGGCAGCGCGGCCTTCGCGCCCGTCTCCTTGTCGCCGAGCGACTTGCGATCGTCGAAACCGATCCAGGTGCCGCAGGTGATCGATGGCGAAAAGCCGATGAACCACGCGTCCGTGTAACTATTCGTCGTTCCGGTTTTGCCGCCCAGCGGATGCTTCAGAACCGCGCCTGCCTGCGCGCCGGTACCGAACTGCGTTACCGCCTGCAGCAGCTTCATCATGGTGCGGGCCGTGTCCACGGCGATGACTTCTTTGACCCGCGGCGTCGCCTGTTTCAGCGGCAGGCCGTCCGCCTGCACCACCCGGCGGATGACGTGCGGCTTGATCAGAATGCCGTCGTTCGGAAACACGGAGTACGCGCCCACCTGCTCCTGCAGGCTGATCCCAGCGGAACCGATGGCGACCGGCAGAAAGGCCGGAATGTTCGAGGTCACGCCAAAACGGTGCGCCACCTCGATGACCTTGCGAATGCCAACCTGGTTTGCCAGCTTCAGCGCGGGAATGTTACGCGACTCGGCGAAGGCATTCAGCAGCGTCATGCTGCCCTTGTAGTTCGCCTCGTAGTTGTGCGGCGTGTACGGTCCGTTCGGCGTGTAAAAGCTGGTGGGACCATCGACGATGATGTCTCCCGGCTTTGAGTGCAGCTGCTCGATGGCGGCCGTGTAGACGTAGGGCTTGAACGACGACCCGACCTGCCGCTCGGCCTGCGTGGCCCGGTTGAACTGAGACAGCGAAAAGTCCCGCCCACCGACCATCGACAGCACTTCGCCGTTCGCATTGTTGACCGCCATGAGCGAGGCCTGCGTGCCGGAGTCCTGTTGCAGCGACACGTGCATCGTCGCCGTTCCTGCCGCAGCATCTTCAATCCGCACATAGACCAGATCGCCGACCGCAAGCAGCTTGTTCGCGGAATACGTCGTCGTCCAAGCCCAGTCCGGAGGAGTCATCACGGCGTATCGACGCCCGATGCGCACGACCACGCGGTTCGCCTTGACCTCGGTTACCAGCGCATGGAAATACGATCCGGTCGCGATCAAGTCGTTCCAGTCGGGATGCGTGTACGTCTCCAGGTCTGTGCCGTTCGCGGCGATGTTGCTTAGCTTGGCCTTCCAACCGTGGCGGCGCTCGTAGGCCGCCGTACCATCCAGCACCGCCTTGTTGGCGACCAGTTGCAGGTCCAGATCCATGGTGGTGTAGATCTTTAGACCCGCCCCGTGGACCGCGTCCGCGCCGTATTCCTGCTCAAGCTGGCGGCGCACTTCTTCGACGAAATACGGCGCGACGGTGTTCGTGGTCTGCTCGATCTTCAGGCCCAGCGGCGCCTGCTTCGCCTCTTCGTACTGCGAGCGTGTGATCACGCCGTCACCCATCATTTCGCTCAGCACCAGGTTGCGGCGCTTCAAAGCGCGCTCCGGGTGACGCGTGGGCGAGTAGGATGTCGGTCCCTTCGGCAGGGCCGCCAGCAGAGCCGCCTCAGGCAGTGTCAACTCGTGCACATGCTTCGAAAAGTAGTACTCGGAACCCGCTTCAAATCCATACACGCCGCTGCCGAGATAGATCTGGTTGGCGTACAGCGCGAAGATCTGGTGCTTGGTAAAGTGCCGCTCGATCTGCACCGAGAGCAGGATCTCCTGCAGTTTGCGCGTTATCGTCTGGTCAGCCGAGAGGAAGAGGTTGCGTGCAAGCTGCATCGTCAGCGTCGATGCGCCCTGCCGCTTGCCCTTGGACCGCAGATCGATATACGCCGCTCCTGCTACGCGGAAGGGGTTCACGCCCGCGTTCTTGTCGAAGCTCTTGTCCTCAATCGACAGGATCGCGTCGTGCAGGACGGTCGGAAACTCCGTGTACGGCACCACGATGCGGCGTTCCAGGGCGAACGAACCGAAGGTCCGTCCGTGCACATCCAGCAGATCGGTCTTGGTGGACGGGTGGTATCGCTCCAGGTCTTCCATCTGCGGCATGTCCGCGGTGTTGACCAGCGTCAGCCCAAAAAGGCAGCCAAAGATGGCAGACGCACCCAGCAGGCTGTAGAAGATGGCGCGGCGCGCCTTCGCCCGGGTCGGGAAATAGCGCGACCACCAGGTGCGGGAATACGGCACACGGCTGCGCAGCGACTCCCGGGGCACGCCCCTGCGGGCGCGGTCCTGCTCTTTTTGTTCGTCGCGCGTGAACAGGCTCGGCACAGCAATTCAACGGTAGCACGGTGGGCACCCTGGACGGGGTCGAAGGTCGGGACAGATCCGGACGCAGACACGTCGGGTGCCACACTCGTGCGGCTTGATCGCATAAGTAGGTTTCCAACGAAGCGTCATTAGGGTCGAATGGTAGAAGCGGTCCGCGCCGTGCTGGTACCACTGTCTATCAGAGCTTAGGCGGCCTTCGCCTTAAGCAGGTCCAGAGCCTTGTTCAACTGATCGTCACTTTTCGCCGCGGGTTTGACGACGGGCACGACAGGCTTGGCCGCGGTGGTTGTCTGGGTGCTTGCCGAACCGTCGCCCTCGTCGTCATCATCATCCGCCGCCATGGCAACCTCCTGCGACGAGGCGACCGCCACTTGCGGCGTCAGACCCTCATCCTGGAACTTCTTGCCGCTAGGCGTCTCGAACTTCGCGACTGAGAGGATCAGCGCGGCACCATCCGGCAACTCGAAAGTACGCTGCTGCGACCCATCGCCGAAGGTCTTTTCTCCGACCAGGTCGCTCCGCTTCGAGTCGAGCAGGGCTCCTGCAACCAGTTCCGCGGGTCCCGCCGTGCCGTGGTTGACGAGCGTAACCATGGGTCCGGTTGCGTTCAGGCTCTTGCCCGGGTCAGCGGTGAAGGTCTGCTTGGCAACTTTCTGGCCTTCCAGCATGGCCAGGGTGCCGGTCTTGATGAAGAAGTTCGCCATCCGCAGTGCCTCGGCGTCATCGCCGACGCTGACATCACGCAGGTCAAGCAGTATCTTCTTGGTGTTGGTCTTACCCATGTTCTTCAGCTTGGTCTCAACCTGCTGGACGTGCTCGCGGTCGAGGCTACCCGGCTTGATGTACAGGATGCTGGCGCTCTCGTAGAACACCTCGCCTGTGGGCGGAACGGGGGCATCGCCGCGTGTGATCTGCATCTTCTCCGGCGCGGAATGCCTGGGGCGAATGATGGACAGGCTCACCGGCGTTCCGGCTGTGCCTTCCAGCAGCATCTGCAGGGTGGCAAGCGACATGTCGCGGGTGCTCTTATCGCCAATGGATTCGATGAGGTCGCCGTCGTTCAGGTTCGCGCGATCGGCAGGGCCGCCGGGAACTGTGGAAACCACTGTCGCGTAGCCGAAGCGCTTGGCCACGTTCAGGCCGATCTGAGCCCTTCCGTTTCCGCGCGCCTTGTAGGCCTTGTACTCCTCGGGCGTGAGATAGCTCGACGCAGAATCCACACTCTCAAGCAGGCCACGCAGCGCCGCATCGGTCACTTTACCCATGTTGGGGTCCACGACGTAGTCGCTCTGGATGTGCCGCAGCACCTCGCTGTATACCTGCATCTGGCGATACGCTCCCTCCTGCGGATCGCTGGCGGCGCGCACGCGGTGCGCATTTGCGCCCAGGAACATGGTCAACAGCAGAACGGCGGACAGGGCGAGCAGCGAAAGTTTGAGCGGCTTCGGCATCGGCAGAGCGAACCTCGAGGGGTAACGAATGGACCTGCGTAGAGCAGATGTGCTGCTGCGGGTTAGACGCGGACCCGGTCCGGATAGCATACGCCGTCAGCGGTTCATGAGAGCCGGCCGCAGACCGGACGTAAGATTGGTGGCGGTGACTGGGATCGAACCAGTGACCTACGGGTTATGAGTCCGTCGCTCTAACCATCTGAGCTACACCGCC
>CBAAAE010000057.1:0-15477 GCA_964658845.1 uncultured Novosphingobium sp.
TGGGCATAAGTGGATGTGGAATCCCAAGTGGGGCGGCTTTCCCTCGCAGGAGTTTTTGTCCGCGGTCGATCCGCTGCTGGACTGCGTGCGCGAAAAGCTTGCTGGAGAGGTCTTGACCTCTGACCAGCTCGCAGGCCATCTTTCGCCGGAATGGGCAGGGAAGCTGGGCCTGCGCGCGGGCATCCCCGTACCCGTCGGTGCGTTCGACGCGCACTGGGACGCGATCGGCGCCGGCTGTCGCGAAGGCGACGTCGTCAACGTGGTGGGGACATCCACTTGCATCATCGCCATGGGCAGCCAGCGGACCCTGATTCCGGGCGTGTGCGGCGTGGTGCCGGGCAGCGTGCATCCTGCGTACACCGGCGTGGAGGCGGGACTCTCCGCGGTCGGCGATATCTTCGAGGCCATCGCTCGACGCGCCGGTACCGATGTCCAGACGCTTTCGCAGGGACTGGAAAGCTATCGCGCAGGTCAGACCGGCCTGCTGCGGCTGAGCTGGGACAACGGCGACCGCACCGTTCTGGTGAAGAGTGAACTTGGAGGCATAACGCTCGGCTGGAACCTGCTGCACACCGCGCAGGATGAGCTTTTCGCGGCCATCGAGGGAACGGCGTTTCACACGCGCATCATCCTTGATCGCATGGCCGAATACGGTGTCCCGATCGAGAGGGTGATCAACGCAGGCGGCATCCCGCAGAACAACGCCGTGCTGAACCAGGTGTACGCGAATGTGCTCAACAAGCCGGTGCTGGTGCCCGCCGCCACACCGACGAGCATTGGCTCAGGCATCTTTGCGCAGCTTGCCGCAGGCATTTTTTCGTCAGTGGAAGAGGCGCAGGTGAAGATGTGTCCAGGACACAAAACCTGGCTGCCGGACCAGCGCTCCGTGGGGATCTACGACGAGCTTTACCGTCTGTATCGATCCGTGTACTTCGCCTTCGGACAGGAGGGAGGTCCGAACGGAGATCTGGCCGAAATCCTCCGTACCCTGCGAGAGGTCGCAAGTCATGCCCGGCAGCATGTATAAGGGTTTACGCCATTTGCCGAAGTAAATACCCGCAGTCGATACAAGGTGCCCTCGAGAAGCCATGCCTGCCCTAGCCTTCCTCGCCTCCAAGCAGTTGACGCATCTCCACCCTGTGGATGTCCTCATCCTCGTGCTGTATTTCGTCATCGTCCTGTTCATAGGCTTTTATGTGAAGGGCTCGACGAACACGAGTGAAGAGTTTTTCCTCGCCGGACGTGAGATGACTGCGTGGATCGCGGGTTTGAGCTTTGTGTCCGCGAATCTTGGATCGCTGGAACTCATGGGTTGGGCTGGCTCGGCCTACCAGTACGGCATCCTTGCGACGCACTGGTACTGGATCGGCGCGATTCCCGCCATGCTGTTCCTCGGCATCGTGATGATGCCTTTCTATTACATTTCGAAGACACACTCGGTGCCGGGTTACCTGCAACTGCGTTTCGGCGAAGGCGCGCGTGGCTTGAGCGCCGGCAGCTTTGCCTTGATGACGATCCTGATGTCCGGCGTGAACATGTATGCGATGGCCGTCGTGATGCAGACCGTGCTGGGCTGGAACATGACGTTCTCCATCTGGATCGGTGCGATCACGGTTGCGATTTACGTGATGCTCGGAGGTCTGCGCTCCGCGATTATTAACGAGGTGCTGCAGTTTGTACTGATCTGGGCGGGTGCCGCGCTGATCCCGATCCTGGGCCTGATCGAGGCAGGTGGCTGGACCAAGCTGAAGATCCAGATCGCACACAACGTAGGATCGAACGACTACACGCACCTGTGGTCGACGCTGGGATCATTCAAGAGCAATCCCATGGGCATCCACTGGACGGGCATCGTCTTCGGTCTGGCCGGCGTAATTTCCTTTGGCTACTGGACCACCGACTTCCTCGTGGTCCAGCGTGTCCTGAGTGCAAACAATCTCCGATCCGCGAAGATGGCTCCGATCATCGGCGCGGCCTTCAAAATGGCAGTGCCGCTGATCGTGATCGTGCCCGGTCTGCTCGCCCTTGCCGTGCTGAAGAACGCGGATGGCAGCGTCATGCACCTGGTGCCAGGGGATATCGCGAAGGCAACGGGCCAGCATGCCTACGACGAAGTGCTGCCGCTGATGCTCATTCGATACTGCGGCCCGGGTCTGCTGGGGCTTGGCATTACGGCGCTGGTTGCGGGCTTCATGAGCGGCATGGCCGGCAACGTCAGCGCGTTCTCGACCGTCTGGACCTATGACCTTTACGGCGCCTACATCAACAAGCGCGCGAGCGATAAACACTACGTCGCGATGGGCCGCTGGTCCACTGTCATCGGCATGCTGATCTCCATCGGTACTGCCTACCTGGTTGCGCATGCGAGTTCCATCATGGATTACGTGCAGGCGCTGTTCAGCTTCTTCATCGCGCCACTCTTCGGAACCGTGATCCTGGGCATGCTGTGGAAGCGTGCGACCGCCGCGGGTGGCTTCTGGGGATTGCTGGCGGGTACAGCCAGTTCCATCGCGATGTTTGCGTATGTGCAGACCGGCGGTAAGGCTGCGCTGGCGCAGATCGCACTTTCAAGGGACGCGCAGCCGATGGCCGAAAACATGTACCGAGCCCTGTGGAGCTGGCTGATCTGTGTAGGCGTTACCATCGCGGTGAGCCTGGCGACAACGCCCAAGACCGACGCGGAACTGAACGGCCTGGTCTACGGCGCGACGATCATTCCAGATGACGGCGCGACCACCATCTGGCAAAAGCCGATCTTCTGGGCGGGTGTCGTCAGCGTCGTATTTATCGCATTAAATGTCGCGTTTTTCTAGAGACACGCTGCACGGTAGTGGGGGGAACTATGGCGGAAGGAACGGGACGCGGAGAGGTGCTGTCCATCTGGTTTTTTGTCGGTGTCCTTGCTGTAACTTACGGCATCGTTCTGCTGGTTTATGGAGCGTGGGCCTGGTTCGGCGGACACGAGGCGCCGACCGTGTTGAACAACCTTCATCCGACCTTCTGGTGGGGCTTGCTGCTGACGATCTTCGGCGGCTTTTACACCTTGCGTTTCTTCCCGCATCGCGGTGATAGAAACAAGGTATGAGCAGCATGACGAAGCTCGACCAACTGGAAGTCTGGTTCATCACGGGCAGCCAGCACCTGTATGGTGCGGAAGCTCTCGCGCAGGTGGCTGCGCACTCGCAGGAGATTGCGAAGTCGCTGGACGACGAAAAGGCTATCCCATGCAAGATCGTCTTCAAGCCGGTCCTGACTACGCAGGATGAGATCTCCGTATTGTGCCGCGAGGCAAGCAATAGTAGTCAGTGCATCGGCCTTGTGTTCTGGATGCACACCTTCTCACCGGCCAAGATGTGGATTGCCGGTCTTAAGCTGCTTACTAAGCCCTTCCTGCACCTGCACACGCAATTCAACGCGACACTGCCATGGACCACCATCGACATGGACTTCATGAACCTGAACCAGGCCGCGCACGGCGACCGCGAATTCGGCTTCATCACGGCGCGTCTGCGGCTTGCGCGAAAGGTCGTCGTCGGCCACTGGCAAGACAGTGAAACGGTAGCCGAGATCGCTGCTTGGACGCGTGCAGCGGCGGGTTGGCATGAGTCGCAGCACCTGAAGGTTGCGCGATTCGGCGATAACATGCGGCAAGTTGCCGTGACCGAGGGCAATAAGGTTTCGGCCGAAGCGATCTTCGGTTACAGCGTGAACGGCTACGGTATCGGCGATCTGGTCGAGCGCATGAACCAGTTCACTGACGCGGAAGCAGACGCCCTCGCAGACACGTATCGCGAGCAGTACAGCATCTCCGCGCAGCATGACCGGCCAGCTTCACTGCGTGCCGCAGCAAAGATCGAGCTAGGATTGCGCGCGTTCCTTGAAGAGGGCAGCTTCGGCGCGTTCACCGACACTTTTGAGGACCTGCATGGCATGGATCAATTACCGGGCATTGCTGTGCAGCGACTGATGGCGGATGGCTATGGCTTCGCCGGCGAGGGCGACTGGAAAACCGCCGCCCTGGTCCGTACCATGAAACTGATGGCACAGGGTCTTGCCGGTGGCACGTCCTTCATGGAGGACTACACGTATGACTTCGGCGACACGCCCAAGGTGCTGGGATCGCACATGCTGGAGATTTGTCCGTCAATAGCTGCGGAGCAACCCGCGCTGGAGGTGCATCCGCTAGGCATTGGCGGAAAGGCAGACCCGGTGCGGCTGGTCTTTACCGCTCCCAGTGGGCCGGCAGTCGTCGCTTCGATCATCGATCTCGGCGACCGCTTCCGCATGATCATTAACGAAGTTGACGTGATCCAGCCGGACGAGCCGCTGCCGAACCTGCCGGTCGCGCGTGCGGTGTGGCTGCCAAAACCCAGCCTGAAGGTTGCTGCCGCAGCATGGATCTACGCCGGCGGAGCACACCACACCGGCTTCTCGCAGGCGCTGACGACAGAGCATCTCGAAGACTTCGCAGAGATCGCCGGCATCGACCTGGTCGTCATCGATGACGACACAAAGCTGCGCGAGTTTCGCCAGCAGCTGCGCGAGCAGTAGGAGTTGCCATGTTGTTGGATAAGCTGCGTGTAGAAGTACTCGAGGCGAATCTGGAACTGGTTCGCCACGGCCTTGTGCTGTACACCTTCGGCAACGCGTCCGGCGTGGATCGTGAGCAGGGCCTTGTCGTGATCAAGCCCTCGGGCGTGTCCTACGATCACCTGAAGCCCGAGCACATGGTGATCACGGATCTGCAGGGAAAGATCGTCGAGGGAGACCTGCGGCCGTCGTCTGATCTTGACACGCATACGCTGCTGTACGGCGAATTTCCCGAGATCGCCGCGGTGGTTCATACTCACTCGGAGTACGCCACGAGTTTCGCGCAGGCTGGCCGCCCCATTCCTGCCTTCGGCACGACGCACGCGGACTATTTCCACGGGACAGTCCCGGTGACAGGACCACTTACTGAAGATGCCATGGGCGACAGTTACGTGCACGAAACCGGGGTGGCCATCGTGGAGCGGTTTCGTGGGGACACCACCAAACCTGCCATCGACCCGATGGCCATTCCAGCATGCCTGGTGCATGGCCATGCGCCTTTTGTGTGGGGCAGGACAGCGCAGGCAGCAGCGCACAATGCTGTGGTGCTCGAGGCGGTGGCGCGTATGGCATATCGCACTTTGACACTGAACCCCGATGTGCAGGAAGTCTCGCAGGCGCTGCTGGACCGGCATTACTTCCGAAAGCATGGAGCGAAAGCCACCTACGGCCAGCAGTAAGTCAGCGTTCACGCGATAACATGAAGAGACGCCCGGGTGGTGAAATGGCAGACACAGCGGACTTAAAATCCGCAGACCTTAACCGGTCGTGCCGGTTCGAGTCCGGCCCCGGGCACCACGTCTGCTTCCTGGCATTTCGTCGGATTTCGCCGTCGCACATCCTCTTGCCACGCTGCTCCATCTGACTGTTCACGCATTCAGTCAGGTGCAGGAGTTGGCATGCACGTCGTCGTCTTCGGTCTAACGGTCTCTTCGTCGTGGGGTAACGGTCACGCTACCCTGTGGAGATCGCTGATCGCAGGCATGCTTCGGCGTGGACATACCGTAACCTTTTATGAACGCGATGTGCCATATTATGCTGGTGCTCGCGACCTGTTGAAACTTCCATCAGGCGCTGAGCTTTGCCTCTATGAGTCGATGTCTTCGATTCAGGCAAGGGCGTCGCTCGACTTAGCGCGTTCCGACCTGGCCATGTGCACGAGCTACTGCCCGGACGGTGTGCTGGCAGCAGACTGGATACTATCGTCACACGCTGCAGTGCGCGCCTTCTACGACATGGATACGCCGGTTACCTTGAAGGCTCTTCATGAAGAAGCCACGCGGGTTTATCTGCCGCCGCAGGGTCTTGGCGATTTTGACCTGGTGTTGAGTTACACAGGCGGGCGTGCTCTTAGTGAATTACAGTCACGTCTCGGGGCCCGGTATGTCGCTCCACTGTACGGTTGGGTCGATCCCGGCACGCATCATCCAGTACCTCCTGTTGAACGGTTTCGTTCGGCTTTCTCGTACCTCGGCACGTATGCCGCAGACCGCCAGGCGGCGTTAACGAGACTATTTCTGCAGCCCGCTGCTGTCTTGCCGAGGCAGAAATTCCTGATTGGTGGAGCGCAATATCCAGATGAGTTTCCATGGAGTTCCAACCTCTATTTCACACAGCATCTTGAACCGTCACAGCATCCCGCGTTCTTCTGCTCAAGTCGTGCGACACTCAACATCACACGTCAGGCCATGGCAGAGTATGGTTACTGCCCGTCGGGACGCCTGTTTGAAGCCGCAGCGTGCGGAACGCCGCTGTTTAGCGATGGATGGGAGGGACTCGAAAGTTTCTTCACCCCGGGGGAAGAGGTACTGCGCGTTGACTCCACGGATGATATTTTACAAGGTCTCTCGCTCAGCGACACGGAGCTAGGTCGCATGGCCGAGCGCGCTCGCACCCGCACATTGGAGCAACATACCGCAGATGTTCGTGTGCGCGAACTTGAGAGGCTTTGTGACGCTGCACGACGCGAGGAGACGGCGCAAGCCGCGAGCGCATCCATACGAAGTTAGCAGTTCACCTCCGACTTGAAGGACACACTCGATGTGGGGCATTATCCCAGCCGCAGGCGCAGGCAGCCGGATCCAACCGCTCGCCTTCTCGAAGGAGTTGCTGCCGGTGGGCAGCCGCGTCGAAGACGGCGTGGAACGTCCGCGCGCCGTGAGCGAATACCTCGTGGAGCGCATGATTCTCGGCGGCGCAGACAAGCTGTGCTTCGTCATATCCCCCGGAAAAACCGACATTTTGCAGTATTACGGCGCGCGTCTTTGGGGTGCGGACATTGCCTACGTGGTGCAGCCTACTCCGGGCGGATTGTGCGATGCGATCTTCCGCGCTGTCCCACTTGTTCATGTTGAGGAACAGGTTGTGATCGGCCTGCCCGACACCATCTGGGCTCCGGAAGATGCGTTAAAACATCTACCATCCGGCAGGCTCTCTTTTCTGACGTTTCCTGTAGAACGGCCTGAGTTATTTGACGCCGTGGTCACTCGCGCCGACCGGACAGTCAGCGAAATACAGGTCAAGCGTAAGGACGCGCAGTCCCATTGGATCTGGGGTGCAGTCAAGATGCCAGGGTACATCTTTCACGAACTATACGCGCTGTGGTGCGCACCCGGCAGGCGTGACGAATACCTCGGCACGCTGGTGAACGCGTGGCTTGCCGAGGGAGGCGAGGCGCTGAGCGTGCCGGTGGGCGAAGGCTACGTCGACACGGGTACTCTGCATGGTTACCGCGCGGCGATTAAGCTGCTCGAGCGTGAAGCGGAAGAGACTACGCTTACGGAAGTGAACAGGCGCAGCGGCGCACAGGAGACGAGTGATGCCGCTCGTTGAGCAACTCTCATTGGAAGAACAAATCGCCAGTCTCGGTCCGTGGTTTCATAACATGCTGGTCGGTGGGGTTCGCACTGCTCCAGGGCATTTTCTTGGCGATTACCCGGCAGTTAAATACGCCCATTTTCGCGATGCGATACCCTTGGATCTCACCGGCAAAAGTGTGCTGGATATCGGCTGTAACGGTGGATTCTACTCACTCGAAATGAAGCGACGTGGTGCGGCTCGTGTACTGGGGATCGACACGGATGAACATTATCTTCGCCAGGCGCGCTTTGCCGCAGAAGTAAGTGGCTTCGACATAGACTTTCGGCAACTGTCCGTCTGGCAGGTGGCGCAACTTGGTGAGAAGTTCGACCTGGTGATTTTTATGGGCGTGTTCTATCACCTGCGTCATCCGCTGCTGGCGCTCGACTTGATTCATGAACATGTAGCGACGGACATCTTTCTCTTCCAAACCATGCAGCGTGGCAGCCGCGATATTCCAGCGTTGAACGAGAACTACGACATAACAGCGACAGCTCACTTCAACCAGTCCGGCTTTCCGAAAATGCACTTCATTGAAAATCAATATTCCGGCGACATGACGAACTGGTGGATTCCAAACCGCTCGTGTACCGAAGCAATGCTGCGGTCTTCTGGATTTTCGATAGAGTCGCAACCTGAGGATGAGGTGTACGTCTGTCGTTGGCAGCCCGTAATAGTGCCCCCCGATGGGCCACACGCCGTGTATCCGGCTGCGTCACGCGAATGAGCGCGAGCCACGTAGTAATTGATATTTTTCTGCATGCAGCAGAAACCTTGCTGTGGCAGCGGAAGTTAAAAGAAGCCGTTGATGCGTTCAACACAGCGGAACGTTCCGGCGCAGATACCGACCGGTGCTCTTCCGGCCGCTGGATGGCGCACACGCTCGCAGGTGAGTACGCCGCTGCGTGGCGTGAGAGCGATGTCATTCGGGAGCATGGTGGGCCGGACCCACATCGTTTCTGGCAGGGCGAAGACATCCATGGCAAACGGGTGATTTTGCGCTGCCTTCACGGCCTCGGTGACGCGGTGCAGATGCTGCGCTATCTTCCCATGCTGCGAGCGCGATGTTTGTATCTGGTGATTGAAGTACCGCCACGGCTTGTTGCACTTGCACACGGCTTTGCAGGCGCCGATGAAGTAATTACATGGGGAGAGGCCGCGCCCGCCGTGGCTCCTGCGTGGGATGTGCAGATCGAAGTGATGGAACTACCATATTTCTTTCGTACTGTGGTTGCTGATTTGCCGCTCGCCACCAGCTATGTGCAGTTACCAGCGGCAGCAGTTAACCATGTATCACAGGCGATAGGCGTGCCTTCGAAACCACGCGTGGGTATCGTCTGGTCAGCGAGCGAATGGGACCGGACGCGATGCCTGCCGATGTCGTGTGTTATGCAGATTGTGCAAACCACCGGCATCGAATTCTGGAACCTGCAGGGCGGCGGGAAGCATGATGAGGCGTCAGGCGACCCAGCTCTCAAGGGTGTTCATGATGCCGCGAACATCGGCGCCGGAGTAGTAACCCTTGCGGCCGTCATTGCGCAGCTTGACCTTGTGATAACAGTGGATACGCTTGCCGCGCATCTTGCCGGGGCACTCGCGAAACCCGCATGGATACTGCTGCAGCACGCTGCTGATTGGCGGTGGATGCATGCGCGCGACGACTCGCCATGGTACCCAACGCTGTCCCTTTTTCGGCAACCCACCCAGGACGATTGGTCTGGCTTGACGACCCGCGTGTGCGGCGCCTTGATAACATGGCGAGGAGAAATCACATGATGCTGGATGCAAATGAGCGTGCCTGGGACGCTTATGACGCGTATCTCTTTGATATCGACGGGACGTTGCTTAACTGCACGGACGCAGTGCACTATTTCGCCTTCTGCAACACGCTGACGATGCTGGCTACGAGACCATTGAATCTCAATGGAGTAACTGCGCACGGCAACACCGATGTTGGTATTTTGCGCGACGCACTTAGATTGGCGAATGTGCCTGAGAGTACATGGAGACCACGTCTGCAGGAAGCCCGTGATGCCATGTGCCGCAATGTGATACACAACCAGGCGGACCTGCGTATCGAAGTGCTGCCGCGTGTTGAAGAGGTGCTGGATTACCTTCGCGCCAAGGGAGCCGTGATTGCTGTTGCGACAGGTAATCTTGAATGTATCGGCCGGGTCAAGTTACGGCTTGGTGGTTTGTTGCACTATTTTAGCTTCGGTGCTTACAGCGACGCGTTTGAATATCGCGCTGACGTCATTGCGGCGGCTCTGCAGAAGGCTCGCGCGATGGCCGGAGAGGATGCATCCGTCTGCGTCGTGGGCGACACGCCTGCTGACATTCAGGCGGCGCATGCGCACGGGTTGGATGTTATAGCAGTAGCTACTGGTATCTATTCTCGAGAGAGCTTATTGGCGGAGAGCCCGACGAAGTGTATTCGCTCCTTTAACGAGTTATTCCAACCAGCGATCCCGGAGATCACCGAGCCCTTGAGGTCCGCTGAAATTGCAGAATGGGGCGGATAATGAGCGGTGAAAAGAGGCTTTCTGACCGGTACATCAGACCTTCATTGCAGAGAAGGGGGTGCATTGTGAGCTTTTCGAAAAACCTTTTCCACTCCGTACGCACTGAAGTGTGCGCAATGTGAGCCAGAGAGTCTCAGGATCCTCAAAGTCCACCATTTTGGCGCTGCTTGTCGAAGCCTTCCAACCGGTTTGTGCCGAAGACGGTAACCGGCGTCTCCCTTGTGTAAGAAACCGTACGTCACGCTAGTGATCTCACGATCGTCTCGAACTGACGGGCACGATGATCCGCCGTGTGTTCGGCAAGGATGCGCTCGCGTGCGCGCTGACCGATTCTTGTCCGTTCCGCATCCGGCAAGTCGCGAAGGATACACGCAACGTCCTGCGCATTGGCGGGAAGCAGTATCTCTTCACCTGGTGTCAGGAAATCATCCATGCCGGCCCATGCGTCGGAAAGGATTACCGCACCGCATGCTGACGCTTCGAACAGCCGGACCGAAGGTGAGTAACCTGCGGCAACCATGTCGTCGCGCGTCAGGTTCAGAGTGAAGCGTGACGATGAGTAGAACGCGGCATGCTCCGGCGGCGGCACGTGAACCATTCGACGCACGTTCGGCTTCCATTCGATGGAAGATGGATACTGCGGACCCGCGACGAGAAATGTCGACGATGGCAGATGGGCTGCAGCCTTATTCAGCAGGCGCATTAACTTTCGTTGCCGGTCGGCCGCATAGGTGCCGAGATAGCTAAGATCGCAGCGGAAATCCGCGCGCGGCTGAGTGGGCGCATACAGATCGGCATCCACTGAGCAGTAGAAAGCGACGGCGCGCGGCGAGCCAAATCGTATCTGCAACTCCTGCAGCGCCGGCCCTCCTGTGAAACTGAGATACGCGGCGTAATGCGGTATCAGTGAGCCGTCGAGGTAGGCGCAGTTACCATGCGCGCGTAACTGCGAAAGTGTGATCGGCGTGTCGATATCGTAGAACAGCAGCGGGCCGCAGTTGGCATCGAGCAACGCGTGGGTTGCGGCGATAGCATCGGGGAAATACGATCCCACGATGATTGCGTCCGCATCCTGCGCAAGTCGCACGAGGTGTGCGGCGCTTGTCTGCCACTCCTCATACAAGTGGACGTTGCAGAAGGGCGATCGGGGAAGATCGCGATTGCTGCGATACCATTCCACATCCTTTTCAACGAAGTCGATCTGGTGTCCGCGTGCTGCGAGAGCCTTGCACAGCGAGCGATACGTAGTCGCATGGCCGTTGCCCCACGATGATGTAATCGTCAGGCCATACATCACGATCTTCATGCGACCGGCTCACCTGCGCGGTCAACGTTGGCAGCACCGTATTGCTCGAAGCCTGGGACCTGCCGCCAGTCTGCCATGGTGGCGAGTGATTGTGTCTGCGGACCGATGTTACCGAGCCGTCGTGCAGCACAGTCGTGAAAGGCAAAATCGGCCTGCGCCGCGCGCTGCGCGTACGTGTGGTCATGCAGACCGCGTGTATGAAAGGCCGCTCCAATCGTTTTGCGTGCCGCGCTGTCGTGCGTGTGCAATGCCCGCACGACATCCTCGGCAGAAGTAACTACAAGTATTTCCCGCTCAGGTTCGAAACAATCAGACATGCCGGGCCAGTCGTCGCATAACATGCAGGTACCTGCGCCGGCTACTTCGAAGACGCGTGTCGGCGGCGAGAAGCCGAAGTCAGCCATTGACGATCGGTTGATGTTCAGCACCATGCCGGCCGAGCAGTTGACGCGGTTGTGGTCCGCGGTGGGCACGTGTCCGATGTACCGTACGTTGGATGGCATCGCTTTGTCGCCCCAGCCCTCACCGCCGAGCAGGAAGCTTTGATCCGGTGCAAGTGCCGCTGCGCGCAGGAACAGTTCCTCGACGCGAGCTTCACGGTCTGGCAGGCGATTGCCCAGAAAGCACACATCGCAGGCGAACGAGGGATCCGCTGCAACAGGAAAGTGCGTCTCCGGATCCAGGCCGTTGTACATGCTGTAATACGCGCGCGCATGAAATTCGTGAAATCCGTGGCGTGCCATGGGACCGCCGCCATAACTCAGGATCGCATCGTAGCCCGGTATTGCCAAGGCAAGCGCGTCAGTGCGATCGGCGCGCATGCGGTGGATGGTTGCGGGCGAATCGACATCCCAGATGAAGGTCATTGCGGCATGGGAACATTCGGCGGGAACGCGTCGCTCTAACTCACGATCGTCGCAGCCGATGCCGCTATGTTTCACGACGATGTCGGCTTCGCATGCGAGCTTCAGCATGCGATTGAGGTCGGCTCCACCATCCTTTTCGCGCGGCTGGTAGACAAGCGAACGAACGTAGCTGAAATTATCCGAGTCGCGATGCTGCTGACGGCCGTATGCATCCGGTTCGGCGAAGGTAATGTCATAGCCGAGACGCGCCAGGTATTTATAGCAGCCACGATAGTAAGTGGCTGCACCGTTCCAATAGGACGACACGATGCTCGATCCGAATGCGAAAATCCTCAACGGTACAGCTCCTCTGCGATCTGCAGGAACTGCTGCGCGCGATGGCCGCAGGTGTGCCGCGCCAGCACGGTCTCAAGCCCGCGCTCTGCCTGTTGCCGGGCTTCGATGTCATTGCCGAGAAGGCGCTCGATGGTGCGCGTCATGCTGAGTGTGTTGTCTGCCCATGCGAAGTCGCCCTCGCGGAAGAGGCCTTCCGTATCCTGCCAAGGAGCGGAGATCAGTGGAATACCGCACGCCAGCGCCTCGAAGATACGAATGGTGGGGATGCCGGTCATGGCACCAGAGTATTGCTGGCGCGGGACGTGCACCGTTAGTCGCGCGTCTGCATAGGCCCGCGGCGCGTCGAGGTTTGGCAGGTAACCACCGTAACTGACACCCGCGGTTTCAAGCGCAGCCAGGCCTTCTTCGGGATAGCGCACGCCGTAAATGCGGAAGTCATGCTGGGGCAGGGAGGCCGCCGGATCGAGCAGGAAGCGGTGCAGTTCCGCGGACCGTTCGCCTTCGCCCCAGTTGCCGATCCACACGACATCCTGCCGCGTCTCTTGTGCGAGCAGCGGTCGAAAGACTTCGGTATCCGCGGCTTCATGGAGTGTCCATACGTTTGGCAGGCCGAAGCGTTCGCGATAGATGCTGCGCAGCGCCTCGCCGAAAGCGATCACGCCGTCGAAGCGATCGATGCCGAATCGCTCGATCTGCTGTGGCGAAGATGATGCCCGATGATGGGTGTCGTGGAAGAGCAGCTTGAAGCCGAGTTCGTCCCTTAGTGTCAGCAGCATGTGCGCCAGTGCAGGCGGGTTCCACTCGTGTAGCACGACCAGGTCGATGTCGCGCAGGGTCTTGTGCCACGTCTCAAGATCTTCGGTCTGATCGGACCGGTAGAGGCGGATATTCAGGTCCGGGTAAGTCTCTTCGAACTGTTGCAGCGAGTGCTCGCCGAGCGACTCCTCGCGCAGATTGTCGATGGACCATTCGGCATCCGGCTCGTAGATCGTAACATCAGCGCCCGCCTCGCCAAGGTTCCGCATTAGGCCGCGAAGGAAGTGCGCGTTGCCGTTATTCCAGTCAGAGCGAACGGTGTGCACGAAGTAGGCAATCTGGAGGTTATGCGGCATGCGCTTCTAACCTCCCGGCATGCCTGATTGAGGTGAGGGCTACTTCCAGGTATGCGTCTGCCATACGCGCCGCGGTGTAGGTGCGTGCGCGTGCGAGCGATGTGGCCTGTGCCTTTGCGAGTCTAAGTGGATCGTCACGAAGAGTGCGCAACAGGGAGCTGAGTGAGGTCGAGTCGTGGAAGTAAAGTGCGGCGTCTCCCCAGACTTCGCGCAGACTTGGAATGTCATTCGCGACTACCGCGCATCCGCACAGGGCGGCTTCGAGAGGCGCGAGGCCAAATGGCTCGTACAGCGAGGTACATAGATACATAGCACCAGAGCGGAACAGGCGGAGTAAGTCGGATTGCGACTGGTGCCCGATCAACTTGATGTTAGTGCAAGCGGTAATTACGTCGTCGTTTTCGCCGGCGACGAAAATCGGCAACGGTGAGTTCATGGATTGTAGTAAGTGCAGGTTTTTGGCGGGATCCCACATGCGGCCCGCGGTGATCGCGAGGAACTCGCGATTTGCAGACTCGTCCACGGATGGTATGGTTCGTCCATTCGCGATGATAATGGTCTCGCAGGAGACGTCGAAGTGTCGCTGCAGGTCATGCATCATCGCACGTGTTGGTGCGACGACAGCGTCGGCCGCGTGAAGACCTTTCTGGACGAGTCTACGGTAAGTTTGCAGCCATTCATCCTCTGCAAGCGGCGCCTTACCGGTGGCTGCGGCCCAGCTAAGAACATCGCTGTGCGCGACGATAATCTTTGAGACATCGACCGGTAGAGCGCCGAAGCAGAACTGGCTCAGCAGCAAGGCATCCGGCTGGAAGCTGCGGCAGAGATTGAGCAGCAGCGGCTCGGCTGCCAGATAGGCGCTGGTATTCGAGGGCATCCACTCCATCGGTGCGTCGCATGCCAGGAAGTGGAAGCGGCCGCAGGATGCGAGATCATCTGCGAAAGCCTGCTGTTCGTTTGAAGGCTTGCGGCCAAGCGACACCATGGCGATCTCGCAATCGCGTCGGATCAGTTCGCTTGCAAGTTCTTTCGTGAAGGTCCAGACGCCGCCGATGGTGTCGGTGGTCATCAGGAGACGCATGCAGGCTCCGCGAAGGGGCTGAGTTCGGCTTCGAGTTCTACGATGGAGCGCGGCCGCTGGTCCTGAATGTCGCTGAAGCCCCTGCCCGTAAACAGGTCCAGGTAGAAGTCGTGCGCACGCTCCCACGCACCCTCATCGGGCGCCGCGCCGAAGGTGGTGATGTATTCGGGGCTGCCGGGGAAGGGAAACATCGGGACGGGTTCAGAGACCCAGACGCCCTTAGACTTCAGGTTTGCCTGCCATGTGGCGACGAGTGCGGGATCGTCCTCGGCAGTCTTGATCAGGTTGGCCTGGACCCAGGGGATTCTTGTGCGAGCGTACAACAGGATCTCGGTAATGCGGTCCGTGTCGATCTTGCAATTCTTGTTCATCGCGTGACGGCCTTCATCCGTGATGCTCTCGATGCCGCACTCGAATGAGACGCAGTGTGCACGCGCCAGCAGGTCGATGCCGGCCTCGTCCCAAAGATCGATACGTGTCTGGAAACCAATGGACACAGGACGTTCTGCGATCGCTTCGAGTAACTGCCGCACCTGTCTCCCGACGCCGAAGATCTCATCGATGAAGTAGATATAGTCTACGCCGCGAGCAATGAGTTGGTCGATTTCGGCGATGACTTCAGATAAGTTGCGTTCGCGATACTTATTGCGGAAAAGGGTCTTGTTACAAAAGGTGCAGGCATACGGGCAGCCGCGCGCGAATTCTACTTCCGCGCCAAGGCGCAGGTGGTCCGCGCCATTGCCGGCGAAAATGTGATGTTTGTGCGCGTGGAGTTCGACCGGGTAGTCGGAGTAATCCAACTGCG
>CBAAAE010000058.1:0-3652 GCA_964658845.1 uncultured Novosphingobium sp.
GCAGCGGCGGCACGGACGTGCCCGCCAGCAGATCGGTGGACTGCAGCACGTCGCGTGCACGCATGCCTGAGGCGGCCAGCGTTACTTCCAGCGCGGCTGGTGCAAGGGTGCCGGCCGTCAGCACTTCTGTCGGCGCGACTGCAAGAGAATCCTCGAAGTAGGCTGCGGCGACCGAGATCGCCTGCAGCAACTCAAGCTCCGCGCGCTCGGCATGTTCGGCATCGGAGAGCACGCCTGCCTGCACCATTTCGGCCACGGCTACGCTGCTGTCAGCACCCGCTTCGGCAGCCATGGCGATGTTTGCCGGTTCCAGTGCAACGGCAGCAGCGGCTTCGGCCATCGGTTCAGACTTGAGTTCGAGCGTACGGTGCAGCAGCAGTTCACCCCTGCGCAGGATAGCGGTGGTGACGGCGAATTCGCTCCCATTGACCAGCAGCGCCGCCGACTGCGCCGTTTCGTCGATAGCGGCGGCAACCGCCAGCGTGCTGGGCATGACGGTCCCAGGTTCAAAGCCGGCTTCGCGCACAGCCGATTCATACTCCGCCAGCACTTCGTTCGGTATCGCGACGACCAGCACCTGCAGCACCATGGCATGCCGGCTCATTACCTGGTAGCTGACCTGTGCCAGGTCCGGCGGAAACGGCAGCAGCTTTGTCAGGCGAAAGCGCAGCACGGGCATCACGTCGTCGGTCTTCGAAGGGAGTTCGTCAAAATCCAGCAGGAGGACACGGACAGCGGTGTCGGGCACGATCAGCGTCACATCTCGTCCCTTGCCCACCTGAACCGCGTTGAGCGTCTTTTTCAGGGCGGCGATCACCGCGACCCGGTCGACCACATTCCCCACGCGCAGCGATGGCACCAGAGCGCCTGCCGCCAACGTGGCACTGCTGACCTGTGCCAGCAGGCCGGTCGCGTCGTGCGAAGAAGCGGCGTAGACACCCTCAGGGCGCACCTCCACCGCAATGCGCGGACGCACCTGCAGAGTCGATTTGGGAAGAAGTGCAGGCATGCAGCAGCTAATCCAGACTACATGCTTGAGACGGGTGGATGAGCCCGCCGATAGCGCGGTCGGCCACACCCATTCCTCTTACGGGCCGCGCTTACGCAGCCGCCGGCAAGGTGACGTCATGACGATGCCGGACTCTGTCGGGTATCCAACGCGAGAACCTTGCAGCCAGTTGCGTCTCCCGCCGCGTGTACAGAACACCTCCCGCGATCAGTAGAACGCCAAGCAGCGTCAGCACGAGGGAGAAGGAAAGCGAGTCCTTGAAGTACCGCTGCGCCTCCTCGACCAGGTACGTGAAGACTCCAATCGCTCCGAACACGAGGAAGGCGCGGCGCTGCAGCATGATCGACAGCAGGATCAGCAGCACGTGAACGGTGCAGTAGCCCGCCTTGCCCAATTGGCTTCCGCCGCCCATGAAGGTCAGGCCACCTGAGAACGCAATCAGGCCGAAGAGATAGAACCAGAAGGAGAAATCCTGATCTGCCTCACCATCGGCGAAGTAGGCGAGGGCGAGCATCATCAGGCCGAAGCAGACCGAAAGCCAGCACTCTTGGCGAAAGGTGAAGTGATATCCCGTCACCAGCCGCGGTCCGTCCATCGAAAGGTACCAGAGCGCGTAAGCAGCCGGTGCCGTGATGAAGGGAAAGCGCACCAGGCGGAGCGCGCCAGCAGCAGCAAGCACGGTAAGCGCCTCCATCAGGACCCAGCTACCGTTGATGTATGGGTGAAAGCGCGAAAATCCGCCCGGATCGCCGACAGGCCACCATCCGATCCGCCGTTCGACACCGTACACCGCCAGCGGCACCATGCAGACGGCTACCGTCATCAGCACGCCACCCGGCATCCACGTCGACGGTTTACGCGACAGCAGGTACCCGGCAACGCCAAATAGCAACGCGTAGAGCACCGCAATGGCGGTAAGCACCAGGCCGGGCAGGCGGTCCCATGCCTGTGTCACGAACCAGCCCATGGCTCCACAGATCAACAGACCTCCGAAGTAGTAAGCGATATGAGCGGCTTCAAACCGGCTACTTGGCTCGGGTGCGCGCTGCAGTTCGCTGTGCAGCCGGCTGCTGAACTCCGGAGGAAGGCCCGCGCGGCTTGCTGCCTCCGCAATCTCCTGTTCGGTATAGGTGCGCATGCGGGTGAGTGTACTCCCGGGCGGCGATCGGCTACTGCGGTGGAGGCGCGGTCGAAGGCGGTGTGACCTTCCCGTCGATCGTGACCGGCTCCATGATCTCGACGCGGGTGCCGTCCGGGTCGAAGAGATTCGCCTGGCGCTTGCGGTTCTTGCCTAGGTGCTCGTCGATCTCGCGGCTGTACTGCTGCATGTAAGGCGACGATTTGAGGGTCGCTACGGTCTTATCAACGCTCGGGACGACCAGGCACATGTGGTGCGCACTGCCGCGCTGCGTGGGCGCCGGGACGGGCTTCAGCAGCATGAATTCCACGTAATCCATGCTGTCGGGCGCCTGAAGGTTGATCCACGAAAGTACGGTACCGTTCGAACTGCCGCGCCATGTCTCCTTGAAGCCGAGCACCTCTGTGTAGAAGCGATACTCCGGGTCCAGGTCGCTGACGATCAGGCCCGCATGCGTCATGTGCAGCGAGACGCGGTTCGGCCCGAGGCCCTTGCCGAACTCCTTCGCGGTCTGACCCGTGGGCAGGTACTGCACGAACTCGATCGCGTGCCCGGCAGGGTCGGTGACCTTGATCGAGGCGTTCCCGATCCGACCATGCGTCACCTCCGCAGGGACGTTGACGCCCTTCGCTGCGAGGTAGCGTCGCATCCCGTCCACATCGTTCGTTTCGAACGAGATATCGCCCAACCGATCTGTGCCGGACACCTTCTCAGGCGTCAATTCGACGTACTGGTGATCGTTGATCTTGAAGAACGTGAAGGCCGTTGTGCCGTCAGGATTCTTCCAATCCGTGACCTGTTCGAAGCCGAGGAACCCGGTGTAAAACTGCCGGGACTTCTCCAGGTCATGCGAGGCGAGCGCGATGTGCGCGAGGCCGAGAATCTTTGGCCGTTCCGCAGGCGTCTGCGCGCAGGCCGTGTAGCCGAAGACGAACAGAACGGTCGCAAGGATATTAGGAAAATGTGCTAAACGCATATCGCTCTTTTTTCACCGCGACGGAATGGTCCAGGGTCACGCGTGAAACAGCATAAGTCATGTCGTCGTATCGGCGAGCGCGCTTGTAATAAGGTAGCCCATCAGGTCGAGGTTGCGCGATGGCCTGCCCAACATGCGAAGCATTGTTACGGTCTGCCCACGATGCATTGAGGCATGGTTGAAACAGTGCATCGCCAGAGCCCCGACCGTGAGAGGAACCTCAATGCGAGCCGACAAAACAGCAGTGACAGGGGCGTCCAGATCGACAGGCTGCAGCGACTCGAGCCACGTGGTCCAGTCGGCCCATACGCGCGGCCACGCCTCCGCAAGCTCGGAAATGGTCATCCTGAGATCGCATCCCGGGCCATCCGCATGCATGTTGCCTAGTGGCGGCAGCGCACGATCCTGCAGCATCTTGAGCCAGTCCCGTTCGGCCACGTACATGTGCTGCAACAGCCGGCCCAAACAACCAAGCGTGCCGCCAAGTTCCTTCGATAGCTGCTGTTCGTCGGCAGGCAGGCACTCCTGC
>CBAAAE010000058.1:3752-14995 GCA_964658845.1 uncultured Novosphingobium sp.
CAGCATCAGGCCCAGAGTCGCCTTGTCGCTGGTCTGGATCAGCGCCCACTCTCGATGAAGGTGACTTTGTTGATCTCGTGCAGCGTGGTGACGCCGGCGCGCACGCGCTCCAGTGCGGAGTCGCGCAGGAAAAGCATGCCTTTTTCCCGCGCTTTGCGCCGGATCTCGCTGCCCGGTTTCTTGTCGAGCAGCAACTCGCGTATCTCGTCATCCAGTTCCAGCAGTTCGTGTATGGCCGAGCGTCCGCGATAGCCGGTGCCGCCGCACTCGATGCAGCCGGTGCCCTCACGGAAGCGGAAGCCCTGCCAGTCAGCGGGATCGAGGCCGTTCCCCACCAGTTCCGCATCCGTGTAGGTCCGGTGGGTGGCGCAGAACTCGCAGATCTGCCGCACCAGCCGCTGCGCCAGGATGCAGTTCAGCGCGGAGACGAAGTTGTACGGCTCCACGCCCATATTCAGGAAGCGGCCAAGCACGTCGACCACGTTGTTCGCGTGTACCGTCGTGAATACCAGGTGGCCGGTCAGCGCGGAGTTAATAGCGATCTGCGCCGTCTCCGCATCGCGGATTTCGCCGACGAGGATCTTGTCCGGATCGTGCCGCAGGATCGAGCGCAGGCCGCGCGCGAAGGTCAGGCCCTTCTTTTCGTTGACAGGAATCTGCGTGATGCCGCGAATCTGGTACTCGACCGGATCTTCGATGGTGATGATCTTGTCTTCTTCGCTCTTGATCTCGTTCAGCGCGGCATACAGCGTGGTGGTCTTGCCGGATCCGGTCGGCCCCGTGACCAGCACCATGCCGTATGGCTCCTTAATGTAACGGCGGAAACGCTCAAGATCATGTGCGCCGAAGCCCACCACATCGAGCGACAGCTTCTTGAACTTCTCGCTCATCGACTCCTTGTCCAGCACGCGCAGAACGGCGTTTTCGCCGTGCACCGTGGGCATGATGGAGACGCGGAAGTCGATCAGCCGGCCCTTGTAGCGGACACGGAAACGGCCGTCCTGGGGCACGCGCCGCTCGGCGATGTCGAGCTCGCTCATGACCTTGATGCGCGACAGGATGGTCTGGTGATGCTCGCGCGCGATGGGCGCCATGGCCTGCTGGAGAACGCCATCGATGCGGTATTTGACCAGCAGCGAGTCGTCGTAGGTCTCGATGTGGATGTCCGACGCGCGCCGCTCGAGCGCGCTGAAAATCGTCGTATCCACCAGGCGGATGATCGGCGAGATGTCGTCTTCGCTGGTGAGCCGCTCGATGGAGATGTTCTCGTCAGGATTGTCGTCGGCGGAGAGCACGTCGAAAGTCAGGCCTTCGGTTGCCTCCTCGAGCACGCGCTGCGACTGTTCGGTTTTCTTGAGCAGGTCGGTGATCTGGGTGAGGGTGGCTACGCGTGTCAGCAGGCGCTGGCCGAGCAGGCCGCTGATCTCATCGAGCACCATCAGCCGCGACGGGTCGCTGACGGCGATGACCAGGCGGTCCGGCAACTGCTCCAACGGTATGAAGTTGTAGCGGAACATCAGCTCGACCGGCACGGACTTCACCAGCTCATGCTGGATCTTGAAGTCGCGCAGGTCGATGAATTCGGCGTGGTAGCGGCGGGCCATTAACTGGGCGCGCTCCACATCATTCAGTTCCGGGTTGGCAATGGGAATAGCGAGCGGTGTTGCCATGCTGAATGACTCCTGAAAGCGTTAGTTACCGACGCCGGGCGTGGTCTGCGCATTCGCACCAAGCGAAAGGATCGGCAGGTAGAGCGAAATGAGGATGACCGCGACCGCGATGCCCATGAGGATGAGGATCGTCGGCTCAATCAGGCTAAGAACGCCGGCCAGCGACGTTTCCACGTCTTCCTCGAAGAAACTCGCGACGGAGTTGAGCATGGTCGGCAGGGCGCCGGTGGATTCGCCGACTTCGATCATCTCGATCGCAAGCTCCGGAAAGACGCGCGTACCTTCGAGCGATGTGCTCAGCCGCTGGCCTTCGCGCACCTGCGTCACCGAGGCGAAAACCGCGTTGGACACCTGCCGCGACGAGATGGAGCGCGCCGCCGTCTCAAGCGAAGGAACCAGCGGCAAGCCGCCCGTCAGCAGCGTCGAAAGTGTCCGCGAAAACAGTGCCACCTGGTACTTCAGCCAGATCACACCCAGGAGGGGGATGCCAAGCCGCAGCTTGTCCACAGTGGCTGCGCCCTTGTCGGTCTTCGACCAGCGGTACGCAAGGTAGCCCGCAACGATCAATAGCGGCAGGATGTAAATGCCCTGGTTCTGCGCTATGTTGCCCACCTTCAAGAGCAGCAGCGTAATGGCGGGCAGAGGCGCGTTCAACTGGTCATAGAGCTGCGCAAAACGCGGCACCACAAACGAGATCAGGAACACGAACAGCGAAATAACCAGCGTGATGAGCAGCGTCGGGTACACCAAGGCGGACTTCAGCTTCTTGGTTACCGTAAGGGACACCCGCTGAAACTCGGAGTAGCGCTGCAGCACCTCTTCGAGGTTGCCGGAACGCTCGCCAGCGAGCAGCGTGGTGGTAAAAATCAGCGGAAATCCACCCTGCGCATCGAAGGCTCCGGAGAGCGATTCGCCGGTTTTGACGCGGGCGGCCACATTTTCAAGCTGCGCCTTGAAACTGACGTCCTTCTGCCGCCGCGCCAGCAATTCCAGCGATCCTGGTATGGGCAAGCCTGCCTTGATCAGCGTCACAAACTGCTGGTTAAAGACGAGAAAGCTCTGCAGCTTGACCTTCTTGCGGGTGCTGCCGGAGCTCAGGCCACCCCGGGCCTTGACGGAGTAGACGAGATAGCCGGCCTGCGTAAAGCGCGCACGCAACTCCTCCGCCGTGGCCGCAGGATGGGTCTGCTCCTGCACGCGTCCACGTTCATCGGCGAGTTTGACGGTGAATTCATTCATCAGCGGTCTGCATAATTTTAGACGGATAGGCGGCGCGAACGTGGCGCACTGGTGCAAACCGTAGCTAAGCCGGCCCGAATCGGAGCATACTGGTGATATGGCGACAGCGACCCAGATTAATTTACCGACCTCTCCGAAGGGGTACCATTTGCGCCCGGGCGAAGTCTACGTGCCGTTAGAAGAGTACTTGCGTACGGCGTACGACCCGGACATGGACTACGTGGATGGGCATTTGGAGGAAAGAAACTTGGGTGACTTCGACCACGCGGATCTACAGAGCGCTCTGCTGACTGTGCTTCGCCAGAACTCCCGTGAGTGGAACGTCTACGCCCTTGCCGAGTGCCGCCTGCAAGTGAAGCCAGATCGCTTTAGAGTGCCTGACATCATGGTAATAGCCCGTGGAGAAAAGCCGGACCGCATCGTACGGGAGGCTCCGCTGCTTTGCATCGAAGTGCTTTCTCCAGATGACACGATCCGTCGCATTCTGTTCAGGGTGGATGATTACGCTGAGATGGGCGTGAAGAATATCTGGGTAATCGATCCTGGGACGGGACGTGTTTTCACTGCAGTGAACGGTGAGCGTCGCTGGACTGAGGAGCGCGTCCTACGTGTCGCTGGCACTGACATTCATGTTGATCTGGACGCGATTGCTGCAGATCTGGCTGATTGACCTGCATTTCTCCCAAGGTAAAAAGCCCGCTTACGCGGGCTTGATGTTTTGGAAAGACGGATACCTTAGACCGAGAACGAAGATCCGCAGCCGCAGGTGCTCTTCACCTGGGGGTTCTCGAACTTGAAGCCGGCAGCTTCGAGCGTCTCAACGTAATCCACCACGCAGCCGTTCAGGTACATGGCGCTGGTCGCATCCACGAACACCTTAAGGTCGTCGAAGCGCACCACCTTGTCCATCATGCCCTGCTGGTTCTCAAAGGACATGGAGTACTGGAATCCGGAGCAACCGCCGCCCACCACGCCGATCCGCAGACCGGCCGGCAGCGGGTCCTGGGTCGCCATGATCTCCTTCACCTTTGCCTGTGCGGATGCGGTCATATTCACCGGCTGGGTCGGCGCGGAGGTCACAACTTCGGGGGCGGTGACAATCTCGGGAGTGGTGACGGCAGTGGCCATGGTGAAAGTCTCCTAAAAAGCTCTGGCTCCAGTGTAAGCGTCCTTGGAACGCCGATCAAGCTGGTCTCACATTCGATGCTGCATTGCCGCGGAACGGTTCCACATACAGAAAGCAGAAAGGGTGCGGCTGCAATCCGCACCCTCACGCGACCGGACGGTGAACTACTTCCCTTTCACCGCGATCACTTCGATCTCCAGCAGGTAGCCTGGAGCGACCAGGCCCGCCACCTGAAAGGCTGAGCGGGCCGGTTTGTTCGGCTGATCCTTTGTGCCAAAAAACTGGGTAAAGCTAGCCTGCAGGCCGGCAAAGTCGATCTTGCCCAGCTTCGGATCGGCAGCCAGAAAGACCGTGCACTTCACGACGTCCTTCATGTCCAGGCCCTGTTCCTTCAGAATGCCCTGGACCTTGGTAAGAATGCTGGCGGTCTGCGTCTTCGTGTCGCCGTAGTCTGCCGCGGTGCCCTTTGCCGCGTCGGCAGGCGTCACCGGGCTGGCAAGCTGGCCGCTGACATAAAGCGTGTCACCTGCCCAGACGGCGGTTGCGATCGGAGACTTCTCCGTCTGGATGTGCTTGACCGTGACCTGCGCGTGGGCAGACGTTCCAGTAAGAGCGGTAAGGACCAGCGCCGCTACAGAAAGGCCGTGCTTGAACTTCATGATTCTCCTATGCCCCGCGGGTAAAAGGTGCGTTATGCCTCGACGGCCTGGTGACCGCCGGTGAGCCGCGCGCTCTTCACCTGGTCGCTGATCATCTGCACGGCTCGCTTGCCGCTGAGGGCTGCGCCCTCCTGCCACCCGACAATATGCGTGGTGTGGTCGCCTGCAAAAAAGATGGGACCATCCGGTTGCAGCAGCGTCTCGTAGCCCTGGTTGCCGCCGCCGTAACCGCGGATCCACGAGCCCTCGTTGTAGGGGATGTGGCGCCACAGGCAGATCAGCGGTTTGGTCAGGTCCTTGCCGTTGCCCGGGTGGATTTTTTCGAGCTGCTTGCGAGCCGTCTCGAACTTCTCCTGCGTGCTCAGCTTCTCCCAACCCCAGTTCAGCTCGTCCTCATAACCCGTCACGAGAATGCCCTTCGGCGACATCAGCTTGGCCGAGGGATACCAGATGACCGTCGTCGGCCCCGGCGCACGGAAAGAGAGGCCGCCGTAGATGTTGTAGTCCGTCTCCCAGAAGCGGCGGGACTCCCACGCCAGCTTGTAGCTGTTCGCGTAGCTCGCGCCGTTGATCGACGCCATATACGGCGCGGAGAGATCGCTTTTCAGCTTCTTGATGATCGGCAACGGCATGCAGTTGACCATGTAGTCGGCCTTGATCGTCTTCTCCACGCCCTTGTGCTTGTAGGTCACCTCGACGCCCTTGTTGGCGCCGGTCCGCTTAAAGCCGGTTATGGGCGCGTCATAGACGATGGTCTTGGTCTTATCGAGCTGCGCAGCAAACGCATAAGGGATGCGGTCCATGCCACCCACCGGCTGCATCATGGTCGCCTGCCAGTCCCAGGCCTCCTCATACAGAATGCCGGCCCAGAAGTTCTCGTCCAGCAGCATGTGCATGTCCATCGGTTCCTGGTTGATGGCAACCTGATCGGCGGCACCAGGGTACTGCTTGAAACCGGCGCGGTCTGATCCGTGATACTTGCTGTCCAGGCCAAGTGGGCCGTATGTCCGAAGAAACGAGACCATGCGGTCCTTGTCTTCCTTGGTCAGGTCCTGGTCCAGTGCGCCGCCCTTGATTGCCTTGGCCAGCAGTTCGCTGACATGGCCGCGGGTATCGTTCACCGCTTTGCGCTGCACCACGGGAGCGCCGCCGTTTGCCGCATCGTTCTGCAGGATGGTGGCGCGGGAGGTGTTGATCTCTACTTCGAGCGGCACATTTAACTCGCGGCAGTAGTTCAGGATCGTGGTGTGCACGGAAGGCAGGCGCCCTGGGCCCAGGTTCTGGTAATTGCCTTCTTCCCAGGTACAGGTCTGCTTTTCGCCCTCGATGAACTCGACGACAGTGCCGTTCCGGGCGCTCCAGTTGCGGCCTCCCGGGCGTGTGCGCGCTTCAAGCAGCGTCACGGTATAGCCAAGCTTTTTCAGTTCGTACGCCGTGACCAGGCCCGAGATACCGCCGCCCGCGACCACCACGCTGACCCCTTTGCCAGCACCTGGCGCGGCTGCGATCGGCTGGGCCTCCATCGCCTTCATGGGGAACATGCCGAGCGCCTGCATGGTGGCGAACGTTGCGGAATAACCGCCGGCCTGGCCGACGCGCGTGAGGAAGTTACGGCGAGTCATCGACATCGAAGAACTGGCTCCTTGGTACTTCGGCCGTGCAGAAACAGGTCTGCAGCAGCTGTGAGAGTAGCGTCAAGAACACGAACGCGGGATGCAGAGAACACACTCGGCGTGCGGCTTTTCCAGCTTGAAAATGTAAAAGGGTGCAGCACAAGTATGACAGACAACCCGGCCCTGATGAAAGCCCTCTCGCAGAAAATCCAGTGGAAAGGGCGGCTCACCGGAAAGCGCTATGGAAGGGGAACTAACTGGTTTCGCTGACGAATCCTTCCGGAGATAGCAGAGGCCTTTTCTTCATCGGTCTAGCCGAGAGGCGCACTGGCCTGCACGGGCGGTGCTGACGTATACACATAGTGCGTCAGCAGAAAGTTCTGCGCAGGCTTCTCAACCAGGCGGAAGGCTGCATATGCAAACGTGAGCATGACCGCATACGAAAACCAGGGGTCAAACGCCTGTACATGCAACCGCTCCGGCACGTGATACTCGTGCAGCACGATCCAGGTGTTGAAGTGGAGCAGGTACAGGCACAGGCTGGCGCGGCCGAACGCCGCAATCGGTCCCCATCCAAGCGCACGCGTGATCCAGTGCTTGCCTGTCAGCCCGAACACCAGCGTTGCAAACAGCGGCGTGATGAGTCCGCCATGTAGCAGCACATAGGGCAAATGTGGCACAGCCAGGTAAAAGATCGCAAGCACCGACGCCACCGCGCCGACCGCCAGCCACATCTTGACCCGATCGCTGACCTGAACGGCAGCGTGCAGGCGGCCAAGCGTAATACCGGCGAGAAAGATCGGCAGAAACGGCAACGGCGTGTACTTCAGTGCGCGCAGCCAATAAGCGGAAGAATATCGATCGATGTTGTGCAGACCGTCCGGGTTCAACCAAACATAGAGGCCGGGCAGCACCATCTCCCACGCCCAGAAGCCCGCAAACAACAGCAGCAGCTTCTTCGGCTCGCGCGGCCACCACTTCATGCGGATGATGTGCGGGAAGGCCAGGTACAGCATGGCCTCCGTCGCGAGCGTCCACGCCACGGTGTTCCAGAAGGTAGCCAGTACCGGGCTCCAACCCTGGAGCAGAAATGGTGTCAGCAGCAGACCCTGGAGGAACTCGCCACGCGGGCGCGACAGCCACTCCGCGTGCAGCATGGCCAGCGACACCACGAGCGACAGCAGGTAGACGGGATACAGCCGGGAGAGTCGGGCCGCATAGAAGCGCCCCGGTTTGAGCGTCTCAGCCCGATGCGCATAGTTATAGGCGAGCACAAATCCGGAGATCAGCAGAAAGAAACTGATGTAAGTAAATCCAGCTTCGATCACCGGGCGCACATACGTGGCATGTGGCGGCGTGAAGTGGAACAGCATGATGCCGAGCGCAAGAAACGTGCGCACGCCCGTCAGACCAGGCAAGGGGGGCTTGCGTTCAACCACAGCCGGGACCGCAACCGCAGCAGGTAAGACGGCTTCGGCAGGCGTGGTCTGCACCATGCTAGGAAGTGACGAGTGTTCCAAGCTTTTCGCCGCTTACCACGCGAACAATATTTCCCTGTTCGCGCATGGAGAAAATAATCAGCGGCATGCCGTTGTCATTGCACAAAGATACGGCGGAAGTGTCCATTACGCGCAGACCCTTGCGAATAATGTCCATGTAGGTGATGGTCTTGAACATGGTCGCGTCGGGATCCTTTTTGGGGTCGGCCGTAAAGATGCCATCCACGGACGTTGCCTTCAGCAGCACGTCTGCCCGGATCTCCATGGCGCGCAAAGCGGCGGCCGTGTCTGTCGAGAAATAGGGATTGCCGGTGCCGGCTCCGAAGATGACGACCCGTCCCTTTTCCAGGTGGCGGATGGCGCGGCGGCGGATGTATGGCTCAGCCACCTCGTGCATCTCGATCGCGCTCATTACGCGGCACTGGATGCCGAACTTTTCGATGGCGTCCTGCATGGCGATGGCGTTGATCACCGTCGACAGCATGCCCATGTGGTCCGCCGCAACCCGATCCATGTGGATCGCCTGCTCTGCCACGCCACGGAAGAAGTTCCCGCCACCAACGACGACGCCAACCTGGCAGCCGCTCTTTTGAAGTTGGACGATTTCTTCCGCCACGCGGCTCACGAAGATGGCGTCGATGCCAAATCCACGGCCGGCTGCAAGGGCTTCACCCGAAATCTTTAGTAGAACGCGCTTGTACATGCCGTAAACCCAGTATCGCACGGTGACGTTGTGTCACCCGTTTTGCGTTCCCGCGAGCTACGCGCGATGCCAGAGAAACGCGTCCGCTGTCCGCAGGGAAAGAGCCATGATGGTAAGTGCGGGATTCGCTGCCAGCGACGTCGGGAAGACGGAATTGTCTGCGATGTAGAGGTTCGGCACGTCCCAGCTTTGGCCGAATGCATTCACCACCGAGTGATCCGCATGCGTACCCATCCGGCATGTGCCGACGGTGTGCGCCGTGCGCTGCGAACTCCAAAGATCCTTGCCGCCAGCGGCCATCAGGATGCGTCGCATGTTCGCCTCGGCATGATCGCTCATCTTCTTCTCGTTCTCACTCAGCGAAAACGTGATGAGCGGTTTTGGCAGTCCGCGCTTGTCCTTCTCATCGGACAACGTGAGGCGATTGTCCGCGACCGGCAGCGTATCGCCGTTCATGCCGATGCCCGCAACGTTGTTGTACTGCGCAAGGTAGTCGACCAGCGCCTGACCGACAAGGTTGCGGCCGCGCACCACCTGCTCTCCCCATGCCAGCGGTAGCGTTCCATAACTCTGAAGCAGGTAGCCGCCGGCGTAGTCCGCATCCTTGGCGCGCATGAAGTCTTCCGTAATCAACGATGCTGGAAAGCCCTTGTACGGCCGGGTTTCTGCATTCATCGTCGCCCAGACCTGCGTTGCTATGTGCGCCATAAAGTTACGGCCTACGACGCCGCTCGAGTTGCCGACGTCCCAGTGCAGCAACTGCCGCGGCGTTTCCACACCACCTGCGCACAGAAAAACGTTCTGAGTCTTCTGTCGCTGCTCCGCTCCATCAGCATCCGTGTAAAGAACAGCCGTAATGCGCCCTTCCGCATCGCGCTCCACGCCGTACACAAAGCAGTTTTCACGGATCTCTGCACCACGGTTGAGCGCGGCCGGCAGGTAGGTCACGTCCATGCTGGCCTTGGCACCGTTGCGGCAACCCTGGTGGCAGTAACCGCGATTGATGCATGCGTTCCGCGTTCCATACTCCGGTTGCGAGTAGGCCTGCGACACCGCCGCGATAGGCGCGTGCGCCACGCGTATGCCCATAGCCTCGCAGCCAACGGCCATGTAAATTGCCGAGCTATTCAACGGCAAAGGAGGCAAAGGATATTTTCGGGCGGGGTCCCACGGGTAGTTGGCAGGGCCAGAGACGCCGATGAACTCCTCGATCTCCTCGTAGTAAGGCGTCAACTCTTCGAGCGTCACGGGCCAGTCCACCGCAACGCCGTCGTTGCTCTTCAACTTCAGGTCACGCGCGTCAGGCCGCGGCGCGTAAGCACCCCAGTGAAGCGTGCTGCCACCAACGCCCTTCCCGCTGTTATTCGCTCCGAAAGCCGTAGGATCGGCGCCACCCGAGAGCCGCTCGTCAAGCCAGTAAATCTTTGCTGCTGTCTCGTCCGTAGGAAACTCTTCCGCAGGATTCTCGAACCATGGACCGGCCTCAAGCGCGACCACCCGCAGGCCTGCGCGAGCCAGCCTCCACAACAGCGGAGCACCACCCGCGCCCGTCCCGATTACCACTGCATCGACAGCTTCCTCTGTGGAGAAACGCCGCATGTTCTCTGGCTTCTTCATGCCTGGCGTACCCCTTCCGGCAGCACCATGCCCTGCTCAAACGGCAGCGCCTTGTTCGGCGTCAGTGCAGTCCAACCCTCGGTGATCGTCGGTCCATTCGTCATGCCGGTCGCGCCGTCCGCAAAGCCGTAGTACTCGATCTTCTGCATCGTGTCTGGATGTGCCAGCCAGATCTTCACCGCGTCCGTACGCAGCAACAGCAGCCACTTCGAGAGCGGAAACCGGGCAGGTCCATCCACGTCGCCGTTTGCAACACAACGCAGGTAATCCTCCCGCGCAGGCGGCGGCATGCGGCCGAACGTCTTCATGGGCGTCCCCTGCAACATCGTTGCAAACACCTGCAAACCCTGCGTGTACGCCTCACCCTCGGGAGGCAGATCGGCGAAGCGCCAGCCTGCACTCTCCCCGGTCGCAAGTCGCTGGTCGATGGCGCCCGCGATGTCCACGCCTGTGCCGATCGCACCCTGCGGCAGCAGCGTCCCCGTGATCTGCTGCAGCAGGTCAACCAACTCCGGCGCCAGAAAACGTTCCCCGACGACCGGCTTCGCTCGCTCTTCCAACACCCGCCGGGTCGCAGGTGAGGTTCGCTCCAGGACTGCAGGATTACTCAGGATGGGTAGCAGTGGCTTGCTCATAGTCACAGTCTCTGATGCCCGGCATCTCCTCCGGAAGCGAAAACATCTTCTCCTACGTCGCGGCGAAGGCCTGTGTTCACCAGACCAGAACGTCGGACTGCCAACGGCGCCAGATGGAAACGCCGCGTTAGGCGGGCGGATTCGCGTACCGCATACACATCAAACCGCACAATGCTTCCCTTTTCAGAATGCGGTACCGGTGACACCGTCCTTGTTTTCCTCCATTTCTTCGGCAGTTCGCGGCGTGAGTGGGATCAGGTAATCGAGCACCTCTCGCCCACACACCGCTGCGTCGCTGCAGACATGGCTGGGTTTGGTGAGGCCGCCGGGATGCGCGGATTCAGCGTTACCCAGATGGCAGCACAGATCTGCGTGCTGATTGAACATTGGTCCCCGCTTCCGGTCGTTCTGATTGCGCACTCCTTCAGCGGCAAGGCGGCCATGGTGTTGTCGGCCAGCCCGCCTGCAAACCTGCACGGGCT
>CBAAAE010000059.1:0-14910 GCA_964658845.1 uncultured Novosphingobium sp.
TCGAAGTGCAAAGCGAACCCGTTGGTGTCTGAGCTAACTCCCCGTGTGAACTTCGCGCGGCGGATCGCAGCCGGCAATGCGTCGCTCCGCCTCTATGCAATCCTCGATGCGGAGAGCTGCGCGCGCCGTGCGCTCTCCATCACCGATGTAGCGCAAGCCTGGCGCGAAGCCGGCGTGTGCCTGCTGCAGTATCGCGATAAGCAGAGCACCGACGACGAAGTGCTGCGCGCCGCTGACGCCATCGCAAAAATCTTTCGCACGGCGGACACCTTCCTCCTGCTGAATGACCGGACCCACCTCGTCCAACGAGCAGGTTGGGATGGGGTCCACATCGGCCAGACCGACGGCGGCGCTGCAGCCGCTCGGGCGGCCGTCGGAGAAGACGCGATCCTGGGCCTATCCACCCACACGCCGGTGCAGGCGGAGACCGCGGGCAGGGAAGATGCCGACTACATCGCCTGCGGGCCGGTCTTCGCAACCACTTCAAAAGCGGACGCGGAGCCGGTCATCGGCCTCTGCGGCCTGCAGGCAGTACGTGCCCTCGTGCGCAAACCGCTGGTAGCCATCGGCGGCATTTCTTGGGACACAGCGCCTTCGGTCTGGGAGGCTGGGGCGGATAGTGTTGCGGTGATTTCAGGTTTGCTCGTGGGGCAACCCGGAGTTGCTGCTGCCCGGTTCCTTCGCGGACTTCGTGAGGCCGGAGCGGCATAGAGCTTCGCTTGCGTCTTCCGGTTCAACAAGCATCGATTTCCGGGTCGATTGCGGCTTTACCCGCTGGGATAGTTGGAAATACTCTCTTGGACGTGGCTTTAGCCACCGAGATGGCTATCTCAGCGGCTAAAGCCGCATCCGTAACGTTCCCCATTCCTATCTCGATCGCCAGAGCCACTCGAAGCCGAGAACAAGCTACATGCGGCTACGCTAGAGGTTCGTGCTTTTAATGCGAAATAGTGGGGATACTTGGGTCGGGCTGTCCCGCGGAAGCCGGTTTGGTCAAGGTATCGAGTTTGCTCTTCGCCATTTTCAGGACCACACCGGCATTGCGGTCGGCGGCTTCGCTTATTTTGTACTCGGCGGCGGTGCCGAGAACCATGGCGAACTCCTGCGGCGTCAGGCTGTACTCCGAGAAAAGGTACTGGTACATGCTCTCGGTAGCGTCCTGGAAGGCTGTGTCAAGGGAGCCGTTGAGGCCAACTGCCATGATGTGGGTGCTGGTTTCGACCATGGGGCCGGAGATCCTTCGATCGTGCCGGACTTCCACGGTCACGGTGACGTCCATGGAGGTTTCTAGGGCGTCGCCGGTGGTTTCGCCATCGCCCTGGACGGCGTGACCGTCGCCGAAATAGAGCAGGGCGCCGGGTACGCGGACCGGGAGCAGGACCGTTGCGCCTTCGGTGATCTCGTTGAAGTCCATGTTGCCGCCGAAATCTCCTGAGTCGCCGGTGCGTGCCGCGGGGCCACTTGGGTCCATCGCAACGGCAACGCAGCCCAGCATGGGCCGTACGGGAACCGCATAGCTCGCCATATGCGGACCGGGCTTTTCGGGCGACGCGGTGCCGTTTGCGAGGTCGAGGTGCCAGCGAACCTGCTCGCCCTTGTTCTGCGATTTGGCGGCCAGGGCCGGGGTATTCGCGCGTGGAACGATGCCGTCTGTGCTGATCGCCCAGTCACGATTGAGCTTCAAACGGACCATGTGGACAACGAGGGTGTCACCTGCCGCCGCGCCGTTCACATAGAACGGTCCAGTCTGCGGATTGCCGCCCAGGGAGCGCGGTGTGCCGGTCGGATCGTAGCCGCCAGCGTCCACGGTCCAGGTGTGAATGGTGTCACCGGAGGTGACGGTCAGCACGGGCTCGTACGCGGAGGAGAACTGGCGGCGGAAGACGGTGGGCGTGAACTCGTGCGTCTTCGGCAAAGCCGTGGCTGCGATAACCACAGCGGCGCGTATCGCCGTGAAGGTGTGCGTCGTTGGGCGATCGACCGTGGCATTCTGAGCCCAGACAAGTGAGCCCGTGATGCGGTCGCCAGAGACCGTGGCGGTCACGTCTTCATAGCCGCCCTCCGGGTCCTTTGCGCGAAACCGGAGCTTGCCGTCTTTGACCGTTCCCTCCAGCTTGTCGCCGCCGAGTTCGCCTGTCACGTGATCGCCCTTCTCGTCGAGCGTCAGATTCCAGTTGGTCGGCGTGCCGAAGGTGTCGACGTTCGTGGTCCACTTACCGGTCAGGTTGGGCTGCTGGGCTGCGACCGTTGTCGCGAACAGCAATGCGGCATTGAGAATCTTCATGACGCTCCGTTCTGCTTCGGGGTGCTGCATATTGGTGTACGCGAGTTTAGGTGGCTCTGGCGATAGAATCTTCCGCCATTGGCTGATGCGTTGCAGAACTGTTACAACTGAGCCACACGTGTCCAATCAACTGACTTCACCCGAACAGCCGCAGTCGACTGAGTTTGTCAGGGGGCTTGGGCTCTTCTCCGCGACTGCCATTGTTATGGGATCTATGATCGGCTCGGGCATCTTCATCGTCTCGGCGGACATGTCGCGCGGTGTGGGTTCGCCGGCGCTGCTGATTGCGGCATGGGTGGTCACGGCCGCCATGACGCTGATCGGTGCGCTCTGCTATGGCGAACTTGCGGCCATGATGCCGAAGGCCGGCGGCCAGTATGTCTACCTGCGCGAAGGCCTCGGCCCCATGTGGGGCTTTCTGTACGGCTGGACGCTGTTCCTGGTCATCCAGTCGGGCACCATCGCCGCGGTAGGCGTGGCGTTCGGCAAGTTCCTCGGCGTCTTCTTTCCCCTTGTCTCTGCAAGCCACTGGATCTGGCATATCGCGCACGTCCCGCCGGTCGCGGTCGGCCCCATGGTGCTGGGCAACATGGACGTCGGCCTAAGCACGGCGAACCTTGCAGCCATCGTCATTCTTACCCTGCTGACCATGCTCAATACGCTCGGGGTAAAGCTCGGCGCGATGATCCAGAACGTCTTCACCTCGGCCAAGATCTTTGCACTGCTGATGGTGGTGGTGCTCGGCATCGCGGCTCGGAATGCGACAGCCATCGCCGCAAACTTTGCGGACGGAAACTTCTGGCGCGACGCCGGCCTGCACACGCTGCATCCGGTGACGGTAGGCATCGGCGGACCGACCGCCATGGTCAGCTTCCTGACGGTCATCGCCGTGGTGCAGGTAGGTTCACTGTTCTCAAGCGATGCCTGGAACAACGTGACCTTCACCGCGGGCGAGATACAGAATCCTCGCCGCAACCTGCCGCTGTCGCTGGCGCTGGGCACGGGCGTCGTCCTGTTGCTGTACATCGCATGTAACTTCATCTACCTGGCGGTGCTGCCGCTGCACGGCTCGGCTGACGGCACCAGCATCGTCGCGCGTGGCATCCAGTTTGCGAGCGAAGACCGCGTCGCCACGGCAGTTATGGAGCAGGCGTTCGCAGGTTATGGCGCGCGCATCATGGCGCTGGCGATCCTGGTCTCAACCTTCGGCTGTGCGAACGGCATGCTGCTGGCCGGTGCGCGCGTTTACTACGCCATGAGCCAGGACGGTCTGTTCTTCCGCGCTGCGGGACGGCTTTCGCCAAAGAGCAAGACGCCGGTGGTCAGCCTCTGGGTGCAGTGGGCCTGGACCTGCCTGCTCTGCCTCAGCGGCAGCTACGGCCAGTTACTGGACTACGTGATCTTCGCCGTCCTGCTCTTCTACATCCTGACTATCGCGGCGCTGTTCATCCTGCGACGCACGCGGCCCAATGCGGACCGGCCGTACCGGGCGATCGGTTACCCGGTGCTGCCGGCGCTGTACATCGTCATGGCGGCGTTCATCTGTGTTGTACTCTTACGCTATAAACCGCAATACACCTGGCCTGGGCTGGCGATCGTGCTGCTTGGCGTTCCCGTCTACTTCCTTTGGAAAGGGAAGCGCGAAGTCCATGCCGAGGCGATTTCGTAACACCCTGTTTCTGAACACCGTATCCCCTGAGTTTCCCGAAGGAGTACCGCAGACGCATGGCTGATCTATTCGCAAAGAAGTCCATGGAATCGCTGATGTCCGAGGCGCACGAGGAGGGTTCCCACTCACTGGTGCGCTCGCTCGGTCCTGTCTCGCTGACCATGCTCGGCATCGGTGCCGTCATCGGCGCGGGTATCTTTGTGCTCTCGGGCATCGGCGCGCACTCCGCCGGTCCCGCGCTGATGCTGGCCTTTGTGCTGTCGGGCCTTGGCTGCGCATTCGCCGGTCTCTGCTATGCGGAGTTCGCCGCCATGATTCCGCTGGCCGGCTCGGCATACACCTACGCCTACGCGACGCTGGGCGAACTGATTGCCTGGATTATTGGCTGGGATTTGACGCTGGAGTATGCCATGGGCGCCAGCACCGTGTCGTCCGGCTGGTCGAACAATTTTGTCGAGTTTCTTGCAATCTTCGGCCTGAAGTTTCCGCTGTGGCTTGCCTATGACCATTGGACCGGTCTGCGCACGGCGCTCGAGCGCGTTGCTCGTGCCCAGATGGCACAGACCAACCCTGACCTGCACCCGGGCACGCTGCCCTTCAGCGCGGCCCTTGCGAACCTGATGGCGCATCCCTCAGCGGCCCTTGTCACCCAGGCGCACACGGTGCTGGACGCGCCACGCTTGTTCGGCGTTGAGCTTGGTTTCAACCTTCCCGCGTTCCTCATCGCACTCATCATCACGGCGATTCTGGTCATCGGTATTCAGGAGTCGGCGAAGTTCAACGCGGGCATTGTCATCCTGAAGCTGACGGTCGTGCTCTTCGTCATCGGCCTTGGTTCGCACTACGTCAACCGCGCTAACTGGGGCACCGACTGGCACACCTTTGCGCCCTTCGGCATGGGCGGCATCGGGCTGGCGGCGGGCCTCGTCTTCTTCTCGTACATCGGCTTCGACGCGGTCTCGACCACAGCGCAGGAAGCCATCAATCCGCAGCGCGACATGCCCATCGGCATGATGCTCTCGCTTGCCATCTGCACGGTACTGTACATCGCGATTGCAGCCGTTTTGACGGGTATGATCCCGTGGCCGTCCATCAACATCGAAGCGCCGCTCGTGCGCGCCTTCCTCGAGTACAAGGTGGGCTGGGCGGCGGACGTGGTCATTATCGGTTCCATCGCCGGTCTGACCTCGGTCATGCTGGTGATGCTGCTCGGGCAATCGCGCGTGCTGTATGCCATGGCACGCGACGGCCTGCTGCCAAAGAGCTTCTTCGGCGACATCCATCCGCGCTTTCGCACCCCGTGGAAGGCGACCATTCTCGCCGGCTGTCTCGCTGCGATCGTCGGTTCCGTCACACCGATCGACGACATCAGCAAGATGGTCAACATCGGCACGCTCTTCGCCTTCGTGATTGTCTGCATCGCCGTGGTCGTGCTGCGCCGCAGCGATCCGGAGCGAGTCCGCCCATTCCGCGCACCTCTGGTATGGCCCGTGCCCGTCGTACCCGTGCTCGGCGTGCTGTTCAACGGCTACATGATGTACAAGCTTGGCACGGCAAACTGGATCCGCCTCTTCGGTTGGCTGGTTATCGGCCTGATCGTGTACTTCACCTACAGCCGCAAAAACAGCCGTGTGCAGCAAAGGCTGCTGGGCATCGTGCCTGCGGCTGACCCGCAATAGCTGCTGTTGACCATCGAAGGCGCTGAAGCTGCCCAGGCATGAACAGGTTCAGCCCTTCGACCGTCGACTCCTCGTGAAATCCTGCACATCTGCCTTGCCGGTCGTCATCCTGAGCGGAACGCAGCAAAGCGGAGTTGGAGTCGAAGGATCTGGACCTGCTTACCTCTGGGCCGCCTCGAAAGAAAGCAGATCCTTCGACTGCGCTGCACTCCGCTCAGGATGACGAGGGTACGTTGCGCTCAGAATGACGAACGTACGCTGCTCTTCACTCGGGAGCAAGGAGGGTTACGTGCCCTCCGCTCAGGATGACGAGGTCTGGCTGACTTCGAACTGCGTGAACCAACCTGCGCGTGTGCGGACCTACTGCGGCGCTGGTGGCGGGGGTGTGGTTGCTGGCGGCGGCACAACTGCAGGCGATGCGACCGCCGGAGTCGGTGCAGCCGCTGCCGGATGCCGTCCCGTCAGCGGAGCGGTCGCAACCAGCGTTACGACCGTCGCGGGATCGTCCCGCAGCTTCAGGTACAGGGTGCGATTGTCCGCGGGGCGCGGCACCGGCAGCGAGTCCGCCGCGAATCCTACAGGCACGGTCGCGGGAGCGGCAAAGGTGTTATCAGCAGACACCGAATCGATCAGGAACAGGTTGCTGCCGCTCACGGAACATCCGGACTCAACAGCAGGTGCCTGCTCCGCCCCGTCAGGAGCAGCCGGGTGCCCGGACGCGCGCGTACACGCCAGGCCGCTGATGGACGGCGTGCGCACCAGCGTGCCGAGGGGAATCCAGTCGCCGAGCGTGCCGTCGTCGGCTACCGCGCGAAGCTGCAGTGGACCAAAAGCGGACGCGCCAAACGCCTTCGACGGAGACAGAAAGGCCAACGCCGTATGCGCATCCTGCAGCACCAGGGAACCGTCGGCAAGTGTCAGGGTGGTGCGAAGGCTGCCATCCACAAGCGCGATCTCGACCTTCTCCGTGCGCGGAAACCGAGCAGGGAAGCTGGACTTCAGGGCAATGGTGACGAGTGCATTCAGCGGCAGATCGTCTTTGCTGCCCAGGCTAAGAGGCACGCCGCCGGTCGCATCCATATGCACGGACTTGTTCAGCAACTCGATGGTCGGACGGGCCGCGTCCACGGTGTAGTTCACCGGCAGCGATCTGCCATCGCGCAGGATCACCTCGGCGGTCCCGTTTTCACCCGCTGTGGAGAGTGGTACTTTGCCCTTCGCGTCCTTCTTTGGAGCGGAGCCGGTCAGCCGCAGATCCTTGCCGTCACCCGGCTGATCGGGGGCGGGCGTGTACTCTGCATTGGCAAGTCTTACGGCATGTACATCGCTCAGACCGCTGCCTGTCAGTGTGGCAACGTTGTCGCCCGCGTGGATGTGCAGCGCCTGCAGGCGGGTGTTGTCGGAGTAAGCCGTCACGTCCACCTTCGCAACCGCGTCCGTGCCGAACTGGTGCACCAGCAGATCGATTTTGCCGGGCGCAGCCTTTTCCAGCGGCAACTTCACGTCCAGTTCGCGTGGAGCATCCGGTTTATCGCCGGCTTTGCCCTGTTTCCAGGCCAGCGCGAGGTCGTCGTTGCCAGGCAGGTCGAGTTCGATCTTCGAAGCGCACGCCGTCCCGTTCGCGCGCAGCTCCAGCTGGTTTGATCGACCGGCGTAGAGGTCCAACCGGGGCGCCGCCGACCACCCGCTGCCGGTCCTGCGCTGCAGCGGCACCGTGACACCCTCAAAGGTGTCGAAGCCCCACGATCCGTGCAGGGTGCCGGTGATCTGTACGTCTCCCGAGTCATCCGCCGAGATACCCGCTGGGGTCTTCGCCGCTGCCGGGTCCGGATCCTTATCGGCGCTCTTGTTGGCCACGGCTGCGGGTACGCCGGTCGGGTTCTCGGATGAGTCACGCGCCTCCGGTGCTGCCACGGCGAGCGGCTTACGCTCCGTCTTGCTCGCCAGCACCAGGCCGCCTTCATACGCGTCCGGCGTCAGCGGCAATTCGCTCTTGCCGTTGATGGTGCTGCCGTTAAGGTGGAGCGTCAGGTCGTGCGCAAAGCTGGTGGCGAAGACCAGAGGAGCACCCTCAAGCGGCAGTACCATCGCGGGTTGCAGCAGGCAGGACACGTGGCCCGGATCCTGCAGACGCAGCGGCGGTGCGACCGACTTCTGAATGGCCGGGAGCGCAACCACGATCACCGACTTCGGATTGTGGAAGGAGGGCGGCGTGTTCAACCGGAGGTTCAGCGTCTCTTCATCAGGGAAAGCAATGGCCGGAATGTACTGAAACTGTGCCGTGTGCAGGCCGCTCAACAGCCGCACCACGTCGATAACGGTGCCCACGTACGCCGAGTAGCCGCCGGCGCCGCCATTGTTTGCCATGGGTGTTCCGGCTACCGCGCCGATCAGGTTCGCGGAGTCGCCGTTCGTGATCATGGACGCCAGCGTCTGCCCGTGACCGTCATCCAGCAGGACCTGCGTCCCAGTCTGGCGCAGGCAGCTAAGTTGCTGGTCCGCCGGCTTCTTGAAGCAGTCGTCGTTCGGCTTGAGGTTCAACGTTGCCGCCAGCTTGTGCGAGTGGTCCAGCAGCTCCGCGGGCGAACCAGGCGGCACCCGGCGGATTGCCTGCAGATAGCGCTCAATGCGTGCCTGCTCGAACGAAGCCTCGTTCAGATCCTGCGCCGCCCGTACGAAGACCCCCGGCCGTCCTGTCACTGCGGACTTCAACGTGGAGTAGTCGCCACCCGTCTCCGGGGCGAGAAATATCAGCGCCTGCTGCGCCTCGGCGGGAACGGCGACCTGTACACCCTCGCCCCGGACCTTCTTGTCCCAGGTATTGATCCTGGTAAACCAGCTGTCAGGCGGCGGATTGGTGCTGCCGCGCAGGAATGCGACCACCATCACCAGCTTGACCGATTGCGTGTCCGGCAGATCCGCATGGATGGTGAGCTTGTCGCCAGCCTGCAGGTTCGGGACCAGGGCAATGGGCAAAGACTTGTCTCCGCGCTGCACGTGCACGTCGATGCGGGGGCCAGTCAGGTCGAAACGGCCGCCCCCAGCCGCCTGCGCGTACGCGGCGGCAGCAGCGCACAGGACCATGGCAAACGGCAGCAGCCATCGCGTCAGAGATCTCCGGAAATGCACGGGTCGGTCAGCCATCCTGCGTTTTAGACGGTGCAGGTACGCCATGCGTCGCATGGAGCACCGCGGGACCGTCCGCTTCACAGGGCAATGGAAGGGGTCTGCAGCTTGCGCGGTGATGGATGATCGCTCGCGATGACGCCGTCGCGGATGGTCACCACCCGGTTCGCGTGCTCGGCGATGTCGGGCTCATGGGTGACCAGGACGATGGTGTTGCCCTGTCCGTGAAGCTCTTCGAACAGCGCCATGATCTCGATGCCGGTCTTGGAATCGAGATTGCCCGTCGGCTCGTCCGCCAGGATGATCGAGGGCGAATTGACCAGGGCGCGGGCGATCGCGACGCGCTGGCGCTGCCCGCCGGACATCTCGTTCGGCTTGTGCTGCATACGCGTGCCCAGCCCCACGGACTCGAGCACAGCGGTCGCACGCTCGATCCGCGCAGCCGCACCCGTGCCGTTGTAGATCAGAGGCAGCTCTACATTGTGCAGGGCGGTGGCGCGTGCCAGCAGGTTGAACGTCTGGAAGACGAAACCGATCTCTTTGTTGCGGATGCGCGCCAGTTCGTCGTCACTGAGACGCGACACATCATGACCGTTCAGGTAATAGCTGCCCTGCGAAGGCGAATCCAGGCAGCCGATCAGGTTCATCAGCGTGCTCTTGCCCGATCCGGACGGACCCATGATGGCGACGTACTCACCTCTTCGGATGCGCAGGTTGATGCCTCGCAGGGCATGGACTTCCTGATCGCCCATGACATACGTCTTCCACAGGTTGTTTGCGACAATGACGTCGCCTTCCCGCGGCCGTGCTTCGATCGGTTGCGTCAACGTTGCGGTGGCCATGCTCTCCTGCAAGTCTACTGCCGCGCAGTCTGAAGCTACGCGTTTTCCTGCGTTGTGCCTTCCGCGGTGTCGCGTTTCACCGCGGTTCCGCTGGCCAGGGTGCGGAGCGTCTTGTACTTGCCCGTCACCACTTCGTCGCCGGGCTTCAAGCCGCTTGTCACCTGAACGTCGGTCGATCCGGTGATGCCCGTCGCGACCGGCTGGAAGAAGGCTCGCAGCTTCCCGTTTTCCGAGCGAAGGACGTACACGCCCTGCGCCTTCTTCACATCGAGGGTGCGGGCGGTGGGTGCCTGCGCGGCGGACACCTCTTCCTTCTTGCCATGGTTCTTCGCCAGCACCGCTTCCGTCGCAGGATCGCGGCTGACGAGCGCCGCCAGGGGCAGGATGACCGCTCCGCTTACCTGGGCGGTGCGAATCCTTGCCGTCGTGGAGAGTCCGGGCCGCAGCTCGTCATTGTTCTGGCCGCTCACCTGGTCCAGCGTCACAACCACCTTGAAATCCTTCGCCTCTTCGGTACCCGTGGTCGACTGCGATGTGGCGATGCCGGTCGTGCGCAGCAGGGCCTGATCGCCCACCTCGGTCACGTGACCCTGGAAGACCCGGCCCGGCAGGGCATCGACTACGATGTCGACCCCCTGGTTCAGCTTGACGTTGACCACGTCCGTCTCGTCGACCTTCACTTCCGCGGTGATGACGGACATATCCGCGACGGTCATCAGGGTGGACCCCTGTGCATTCTGAATGCCCGTGACCATCGTTTCGCCTTCACGCACGGGGACGTTCGTCACCAGGCCATCGAACGGCGCGCGTGAAACGGTCTTGTCCAGTGCGTCGAAGTTCGCGCGCTGCGACGCCACCGCCTGGTTCACTTTGCCGCGCGCGGAATCGGTCTGCGCGCGAGTCTGCACCAGGGCAGCTTCGCGCTGCTGCACGGTCGCCGCACTCACGTCGTATGCGGCCTTCTTCGAGTCGTAATCCTGCTTGGCGACCAGCTTTGCTTCGTACAGCTTCTGGTACCGCTCGATGTCGAAGCGCTTCTGCTGCAGATCGGCCTGAGCCTGCGCAAGGTTGGCTTCAGCGGTCTTTTCGGCCGCGACGTACGAGTTGACGTCGGTCCTGCTGGAGGAGATGCTCGCGGCCTGCGCCGCCACGGTCGAAGCGGGCTGCACGCTCTCAATGGTCGCCAGGGTCTGGCCGGCCTTCACGTGATCGCCTTCCTTCACGTACAGATGCGTGATGCGGCCGAAGGCGGTGGCTCCAATGTTTACGTAGGTTTTGGGCTTGATCTGCCCGGTACCGGTAACAACCGAGGTCAGGTCCTCACGGCTGATCCTCGCCGTGGTCACCGGGACTACGTCTGCGCGGCTGTGATAAACCGTTCCGCCGATAATGCCGGCCAGTAACAGAACACCCGCGACGATCAGCAACACTCGTTTCATGCGATCCTTCTTTGTCTTTGCCCACGCGATGCTGCGGGGACGATGGTGTCTTTGCAGCTACTTACGCACAGTCCCGCTCAAAGGTTCCGTGAGTGGAAGATTGTCTCTGCCATTTCGTGCGTCTGTCACAGCGGTTTTGTCTGGATTTCGTCCAACATCATAGTAGCGCGTTCTGGCGTGCCAAATGGGGTCAGAGCAGGTTCCGAGATTGCATCGCATCAGGCCGCGCCGTAAGCTTTTCAGATTTACAATCTATTCAACCGGGTCGCGGTCCGGCGGGAGTGCGCAGCGCAATGAACAAAGCAGCTTGGCAGGGTTGGATGGGCACAGCAGTTCTGGTGCTGGCTTCGGTTTCCGCAGGAGGCCTATGGGCGCAGACGCAAAGCACACCGGCCACGCCGCCGCAGGATGCCACACCCACGGTGAACAAGTCTGATCCTCCACAGGAGCGGCCCGATCCGCTAAAGCGCCGCCTGTCCGATCGCGAACGCGTGCAGCAGAACAAGTACCTGAAGCAGGAATTGAAGCCGGACGGCACCTTCAAGAAGTGGCTTGAGCAGGACGTTGTCTGGATCATCAGCGATCAGGAGACGCAGGCCTTCAAGTCGTTGAAGAACGACGAAGAGCGCGAAAATTTCATCGAGAACTTCTGGCTCCGCCGCAACCCGAATCCCGACTCGCCGGACAACGAGTTTCGCGAACAGCACTATGCCCGCATCGCCTACGCAAACGAGCATTACGCCGCAGGCAAGCCGGGTTGGAAATCCGATCGCGGTCACGTCTATATCGCGTATGGCAAACCGGATTCTATTGATTCGCACCCGAGTGGCGGTTCGTACGATCGGCCCATGGAAGAGGGCGGCGGCACCACCTCGACCTTTCCCTTCGAGGTCTGGCATTACCGCTATCTGGAAGGCATCGGCGACAACATCGACCTGGAGTTCGTCGACACCTGCCAGTGCAACGACTACCACCTGACCATCGACCGCTCGGAAAAGGACGCCCTGAAGTACGTTGCGGGCGCCGGCCAGACGCTCTATGAGCAAATGGGCATGGCCACACGGCAGGACCGCATGTCCAACGGCCTGGAGCAGCTGGGCAAGGGTCCCATGTCGAGCTCGCAGCAGAGCAAGCAGTTCGACCGCATCGCACTGTTCGCAAAGATCCTCGCTGCGCCTCCGATCAAGTTCAAGGATATGGAGCAGTACATCACCTCGGCCCAGATCCTGAAGGGACCACCGTTCCTCTTCGACGTGCGCACTGACTATGTGAAGGTGACGAACGACACCGTCCTGGTGCCGGTTACGCTGCAGATACGTAACTCGGATGTGACCTTCAACACCAAGGATGGGGTCTCGACCGGCACGGTCAACATTCTCGGCCAGGTGTCGAACATCAATCACCGCATTGTGCAGACGTTTGAAGACACGGTGAACGTGCAGGTGCCGTCGGAGTTCCTGGCACGCACGCAGGCCCAGCGGAATCTCTACTGGAAGGCGCTGCCGTTGCGGCCCGGCATCTACAAGGTCGATATTGTCATCAAGGATGTCAACAATCCCGAACACATCGGGACCTGGCGGCGATCGGTGAATGTGCCCAAGTACGATGACGACCGTCTCTCCGCCTCGTCCCTGATCCTTGCGTCGAGCATGGCGCGTGTGCCCTCGAAGGAGATCGGCGCGGGCTCTTTCGTGATCGGCAACACGAAGGTGGTACCCAGTGTGTCAACAGGCCCGACGGTGCCCGTCAGCTTCAAGAAGGACACCAACCTGAACTTCTGGATGCAGGTCTACAACCTGGGAATCGATGAGAAGAGCAAGCAGAACAACGCACAGATCTCGTACCAGGTCACCGATATGGCCACGAATAAGCAGGTTCTGGATTCGTCGGAGTCCACCGCCAAGATGAATCCCAACTCGGACCAGGTGACGCTCGAAAAGAGCCTGCCCCTCGGCAGTCTGGCTCCCGGGAAGTATCAGTTGGCAATCAAGGTGAATGACGGCGTTTCAAAGCAGGAGATTTCGCAGACAGCACCCTTCACGGTGGAGTAAGCTGTACCGGTTGGGACATCGTTACGAAGAGGGACCACGCAGGACACGATAAGCGCATCCCCTTCAGAGAATCAGTTTCCCAGGTTCGTACGCCGAACTGCTGGGCGAGGCCGAAGACGCTGCAAAGGCTACTCACTCGGTGAAGCGGTTGACCCTACAACCCGGATTGCTGCTGGCGCTGGCTGCGCTATCGGTTACGTCGTGCGTTGAGGCACAGAGCCGCGGCATGGCAGAAGTGCTGTCCGCCGGATCGATCAGCGGCATCATACGCGACACCGATGGCATTCCGCAGATGGGCGCGCTGGTGGAAGCCGTGCTGCCCAACGCTACCCTGAGCGCCTCCGCCATCACCGACTCGCGTGGCCGTTACCACTTCAATCTGCAGCCAGGCAGCTATCGTATCCGGGCTACCGCGGCGCTGCTGCTTCCTGCCGTGCGCGATCGCCTGCAGGTGATGCGCGGCAGCCGCGCCGTCGTCAACCTGACCATGACCACCATCCTTGCGCCCGGCGGCTGGCTGCCGGTCTCGCGCCGTCCCGCGAATGAGCCCGGTGACGACTGGATGTGGACGCTGCGGTCCTCTGCAAGCCGGTCCATTCTGCGTTTGACCAACCCTGACGACGGTAGCGCAGCGGATGGCTCGCTGACGGTTTCTTCAAGCCGGCAGGAATCCCGTCGTGGCGCCACCGGCGGGCGCATCACCATGAAAGACAGTGACGGTGGATTCGCCAGCGGCGGCAGTCACAACATCCTTGTGTTGACGCGGGTGAATGAGGATGGCAGCGGCGCCGTGCTCCGCGCCGATCTCTCCGGCACCCGTTCGCCTTATCCCGTGGCGCCTTCAGCCGAGATCAGCGTGGGAATGCAGCGGCGCACGCCCTTGAACGGCTATTCACGCGCCGTGCTGACCTACAGCAGCCATCCTGAGCTTGTCAACAGTAATGGCACGACCGGGATGCAGGGTGCGACGCTGCGGTCCGCTCAGCGTATTGAGCTGGGCGACCTGATCCGCGTGGACGCCGGCAGCGTCATGCGCGACAGCAATCTCGGCGGCAATGCACTGATCGTCGAGCCGTTCCTGCGCGTCTCGGCTCATACCGGGGAGGACGTGGTGCTGACGTACAGCATGACGCATGCCCGCGGTACTGAGAGCATGGACGACCTGGATCGAGTGCAGGCAGCAACACCCGTAGCAGTCATGCTGAACGGGCATGCCCGGCTTGAGACGGGCAGCCATCACGCAATTTCCGCCGCGGGCAAGGCGCCAGGCGGCGGCATTGTTGAAATCGCCGTCTACCATGACCGTTTGCACAACCCGCTGGTGGCCGGCACAGGCTCACTGTCCCCTGAGGACCTGCAGTCGGCTGGCCTGGTCGCCGATCCCACCACGCGCACCTACCGCGTCGCCGTGAAGGATTACAGCAGCGCCGGGGTGCGGCTCTCACTTCGTCAGCCTGTGACCAAGTCCATGCAAGTGGGTGCGGAGTTTACAACCGGCAACGCCCTGCGTGCAGCACGTTTGCAGGATGCTTCCATGGCTACGGTGCTGGGCAGCCTGAACTCCGCGCATGCGTATGCTGCCACCGCTTTTGCCGACGGCAAGATCCTGCGAACCGGCACGGCGGTGCGCGCCTCGTACCGCTGGCAGCCGCACCGGACCCTGACCCCGATCGACGCCTTCCGTGTCGGCGATGACGGCGCCTTTCTGTCGTGCTCGCTGCGACAGTCGCTCAACAAGGTTCGTTTTCTGCCGCAGGGTCTTGAAGCGGTTGCCGACGTGACAAACCTGCTCGCCGAGGGCTACCAGTCGTTCGTCTCCA
>CBAAAE010000060.1:0-6352 GCA_964658845.1 uncultured Novosphingobium sp.
AATCCCGCGCCCAACAGCGGCAGCAACGGCTTTGTCGAAAGCTTCGCGTCCGCGGATGGCACCCTGCAGTATTCGACCTACCTGACCGGCGCAAATGGCGACACCACACCAGCCGCCATCGTCGCGGACAGCAGTGGTAACGCCTACATCGCGGGTACGACCACGGCAACCGGCTTTCCCACTACGGCTGCGATCGTGCCCATCTTTCGCGCCACCCGCGGGAGCAACGTCTCCGGCTTTGTGACGGAGCTGGATGCCGGCGGCGACGGCTTCCTCTTCTCAACCTTCGTGCCGGGTGGCGGCCTTACATCGGTCGCGCTGGACACAGCCGGCCAGGGCGCCCTGCTGCTGTCCGGCGACGTTTCACCGGGGCTGTTCCCTCTGACACAGTTGCAGGTGCCCATGGCTCCGCTGCTGCTGTACCAGACGGCGCTGCGGTTGGCGCTCAATGGATCATCTGTCATCGCCTCCACGCTGCTCGCGCCTGCAACAGAATCGGTGATTGCACCCGGCCCAGACGGCACGGCCTGGGTCTTTGCCTCGATGCAGAACACAGAGGCAGTCCCCTTGCTGCCGGTGCTGCCGGTGGAATCGCTGGGCAATGCTTTTGCGCTCCGCATCGGTGCCTCAGGCGCCATCGACCGTGCGACACGCTTTGGTGGTTTGCCCACGTCGAACAGCGGATACGCCAGCCTGCCGGCGATCGAGGGCGGCATTCTCGTCCAGGCGGACGGCACCGTCGCGCTGGCTGGCGCGGTGTCGCCCACGCTGAGTTCCGCGCTGCTGCCGGATGAGACCTATGACCTGCCGTTTACGTCCGCTCCGAACCCGGCGCTGAACTCCACCGTACGTGATGCTCTGCCCCTGGCAACATGCAGCGGCAGTGCCTGCAGCGGCAGCGCGGGACTGCTTGCGACGTTGGCGCCCGATACAGGTCAGCCGGGGCTGGCGCTTTCCACGGACGATCTACCAAATCTGACGCTGCGCAACCTTGGTGTCGCCACGGCGAGCGATGTGCAGATCACAACAACGGGCTATGCGGTCGCCAGTGGGTGCGGTGCGTCCCTGGTCCCAGGTGCAGAGTGCAGCCTGGCGCTCACGGGCAGCGGGCCGGGGTCGATCGCGGTGCAGGCGTCGAATGCGGCGGCATTCACCACGGCACTGCCCGCGAACAATCGCAGTAGAAACGCGATCACGGTCGTCCCGCGTGAGATTGATTTCGGCATTCAGACCTCCACCTCCGCAGCGGCGACGCGCACATTGACTGTCAGCAATTTCGGCACGACAACGCAGACGTTTCTCGCGAAAAACTCCATAACAGTTGCGACCACCTACACGATCGCTGAAACGGCGAGCACATGCACGCCAGCAAGTGACGGCGTATCGAAGGTGCTGGCAGCGGGCGGCACCTGCACCATCACCCTCGGCCTCACAGAGAGCACGACGTCTGCGAATGATGGCGGCATCCAAGCGCACTGGCAGGTTGGCTCCAGCGATGTTCTGCTGACCGGCTACACGCAGGCCTCCGCAGCTTCCCTTTCGGCGACGGTGGTCGACTTCGGGCGGCAATTTGCCAGTGGACTGCGGAGTCCCCGTCACCTGTACCTCTCCAACAGCAGTGACCGGGCGATGGCACACGCCGCCGTCAGCGACACGAACCCGGCTTTCAGCATCACGGATGAATGTCCCGCAACCCTGCAGGCACGGGCAGTCTGCCGGGTGGTGCTTGGATATGAAGCTGCAAGCGCCACCTCGAGCGATGCCATGACGCTGAACGTCGACGGCATGATGGCCTCCGTTCTGGGAGAGACACTGCCTCAGCCATCCCTTAGCGGTTCGGCTACGAACCCAAACCTGCGTGTTTCAACGATGGCCGTGGACTTTGCGAACGCGGTCAACGTGACGCAGGTGTCGGCGGAGACGCACGTTGTGACGGTCAGCAACGCCGGGATCGTTCCCTTTGCGCTGGCGCTGGCAACGGGGGGCGATTTCGCCTTTCAAACCGGCTGTGCCGCTACGCTGCCAGGTGGTGGCAGTTGCACGGTGGTCCTGAGCTTTACGCCCTCTGCGCCCGGAACGCGAGGTGGTTTGTTGTCGGTCGCGGCAGGCTCGACTGCGCCGGTGCTGGTCGAACTGAGCGGCACCGGAACGACGATCGTCCCGCAGACGAATGGCAACCTTGTCTTCGGTGATGTACCGCTGAACACGCCCTTTGTGCAGTGGCTTAAGGTGTCACAGTCGTTCCTTTCGCTGCAGGCTGCGTCGACTGACCCGGGCTTCTCCCTCCTGCTGGTTGAGGACACCGGTTACGGTCACGGTGAACCCGCAGCGGGCGCCTTTGGGAGCAGCGTCTCCGGTTCCTGCCTGAGCTGCTATGTCGGCGTGCAGTTTCTGCCGACGTCGACGGGAGCGCACGCGGGCATTGTCAGCCTCAGTTCACCCGGGGGTGGCAAGCCAGAGCAGATTCTCGTCAATGGCAACGGCGTTCCTCTCACCGGTCTAATCCTGACGCCCGTCAGCGCGGATTTCGGAACGATCCCGGTACACAGTTCGAGTGCTACGAGACTCTTCCAACTGATCAACGGAACGTCTGCTGCGATCAGCGCAAACGGCGCGTCGGTCACTGGCGACTACGTTCTGACGGCCGAGACCACGGGAGGTGCAGCCTGCACGAACGCGACGGTCAATCCCGGTGCGAGCTGTTTTGCACCGGTGCGCTTCGTGCCGGCAGCCAGTGGAATTCGCGCCGGCAGGCTCACCGTATCCACGTCCGCGGGCCAGGCGACGGTCTCTCTGGCGGGGACCGGGTCCGACGATCCCGGCGTGTCGTTTACACCGGGCGAAGTTGACTTCGACAACGTCCCGGACGCGTCTTCCCAGGCACAAAGCATCACAATTACGAACACCTCATCCGCGCCTGCGACCATTGGCACACCGATCGTCAGCGATGCCCACTTTACTGCCGCGAGCGCTTGCGGGACGCTTGCGCCAGGCCAGAGTTGCGCGCTGACGGTCGACTATATCCCGGGCAATTCCCTCATCAGCGGCACGCTCACACTGCCGGTTACGTCAGCGCTCGCGGGCGTGCCCAGCGTTGCACTCTACGCCGTAGCCATGAGCGGCCAGTACACGCTTGAGACCGCGGGCTTGCAGGTGATTCCGGGTGAGCACACGACCGTGAATTTTGGCGCGGCGGACACAGGTTTGCCTGCGCTCAGCCGCTTCCTGCACGTAAACAATCTGACGGCCAAGGCGATGGATGTAACGGTGGAAACGCCACGGCAATTCGCTGTCACAGCATCGACATGCGCGGCGCTGCCGGCGAACGCAAGCTGCGATCTCACGGTCCAGTACACACCGCTGACCTCGGGAGACGTGACGGGAACCGTCCTTCTGCAGGGCGTGCCGACGGATGGCTCGGCGACGGAGAGCGGGCTCGGATATCTCGAGGGCTATGGAACCGGAGGCGGCACGGGCAACGCATCGCTTGCGATCACTGGCAACATCTCGCCGACCGGTTTACTCAGCTTTGGGCAGGTTGCCTCAGGCGGAATGGCAACGCAGACGCTGACACTTACCAACCCGGTCAGTTCTCTCGCGGGAACTGTCCTGACCGTGCGTCGCATCCGCTCGGAATTCCCCTACCTCTCGACCACGACCTGCGGCTATCCCCTTGCACCGGGCCAGAGCTGCACCGTCACGATCAACTACGCGCCTGTCTACCAGGCCCTGGCAGGCGGTGGCCAGACGGGGACGCAGACTGATGCGGGAACGCTCATGATCGAGAGCGATGGCAGCAATGCGCCGCAGATCGTCGATCTGAATGGTCTTGTCACGCCCGCCTTTGTCAGTGTGCCGGATAACACCGCGCCCATTGCAGCGTTTGCCGTGTCACAAGGTTCGCTGACCTTTGTGAGTCCCGTCGTGGGAACCGCGTCAACGCCGCAGATCGTCACGCTGATCAACACCGGTACGTCCACCGTGCATGTGCTCGGCGCCGTGCCGTCCAGCGGCTTTTCTGCCAGCGGCGGTTGTGCGACGCTGCCTGCGGGTGCTACGTGCGATCTCTCCGTGAGCTTCGTGCCGCAGAGGTCTGGAACCACGCTGGGTGCGCTCGAAATCCAGACAGATGCGAGCGCCTCGCTCGAGTTCGTATCGCTGCTCGGCACCGTGGTTGCGCCCGCCGATCTGCCGCCTGGCCCCTCTATAACACTGGCTCCACAGTCGCTTGATTTCGGGCGCGTGCTGCTGGGGCGGACTACCTCGACCTTTGCCACGCTGACGAATACCGGACCGGTAGCCTTCACGCTGGGCGTCATCCGTGTGACTGGCGGCAACTTCTCGCTCGGCACGTCAGCAAACGCCTGCCCCGCGCCTGGTGGGACGTTGGCCGTGGGTGCAGGATGCACGGTGCCGGTGGTGTTCACGCCCGCATCCGTGGGAACGCTGCGGGGCACGTTGTCCGTGGCCTCGTCCGCCACCACGCAACCGCTGACGGTCGCGCTGTCCGGCGTGGGTACGCAGCCACAGCTTGCGGTGTCGCCGGCTGCGCTCAACTTCGGAAATGTGACCGTTGGCACTGCGGGGACGTTGTCCCTCACGCTCGTCAACACCAGCAGCAGTCCCGTTGACGGCCTCGGCTTCACTGTCTCGTTTGGGTTCGCGGTCAGCAGCACCTGCGGCCTCACCACGCTGAATGCGGGTTCGTCGTGTGCGGTCACCGTAACCTACGGGCCGTTGGCAGTAGGGGCTTCAACGGGCACGTTAACCGTGCGGAGCAACGATGTGGCATCGCCGCTCACGCTGCCTCTCAGCGGCAACGGCGTGCAACCGAGCGTAACGCCGCCACTGCCGTCGCAGCTTTCTCTGGTGCCCGCGTCGCTGAACTTTGGCAGTGTTGCTGTAGGTGGTAGCAGTGCGCTTACGGCCACACTGTTGAACACGGGCGGAACAGCTGTCAGCCGAGTCTCCATCGCGGTCACGGCAGGCTTTTCCGTCACAGGCAGCTGCGGCGCAACGCTTGGTGCCGGCTCTTCGTGTCCGGTTCTGGTCACCTTTGCACCGGCTGGGGCCGGCCTAATGACGGGCGCATTGACGGTCTTCAGCTCCGATGTCGCATCGCCACTCACGGCGGCTCTCACAGGTGCCGGAGAAATAGGTATCGCGCCCGGCGGCGGGAACTTCACGCTCACCGTAAACGGCAGCAGATCTGCAGCAGCGACAGTCGTAGCCGGTCTGCCGGCGGTCTTCGCCTTGAATGTGACGCCTGTTGGGGGCTACACCGGGGCCATCGCGCTTACCTGCGGTGCCGACACCCCGGTGGCATACGCCGCGTGTTCCCTGGTACCGCCGACCGTGACGCTGAACGGTGGATCGCAGGGCTCGACGGCCAGCATCAGCACGGTTTCCGCGACGGCGCTTACCGGCACTCTTTCGCGACACGCCCAGAATGCACCGCTCTTGTGCCTGACTCCCGCACTGTTGTTGCTGCTGTTGCGCCGCAGACGCCCTGCGGCCTTGCTGCTGGTCCTGTTCAGTGTCGCGATGGTGAGCGGTGGATGCGGCAGCGGAGGCGATCCGCGCGTCCGCTATGTCGCTCCCGGTACTTACACCTTCCACGTCACGGCGGCCGCGACGAGCGGTGGTCCCGCATCCCAGGCCGTAACGCTGACGCTCGTCGTCACACCGAGGTGAGGCGGCTTCAGCTTACCTTGACGGGGTTCATCGCAACCTGCTCGACGATCTCGATGCCAAAACCTTGCAGCGCAGGAACGTGCGTCGGCCGCGAAACCAGCAGTCGAATGCGACAGATGCCCAGGTCCGAGAGGATCTGTCCGCCGATGCCGGTCTGCCTCAAAATCTGCTGCTGGTCCGGAGCCGCTGCACGGTGCAGCACCATGCGTGCGGGCGTGACGGTCCGATCGATGCCGAAGCCGCGGCTGCCGTTGTGCAGATAGACCAGCGCTCCCCGGCCTTCTGCGGCAATGGCGCGCATGGCGTTCTCGACACCCAGCCGCGACTCGCCGCGATCGTGCGAGAAGATGCCGCCGGCCAGGCTGTGGGTCTGCACGCGCACCAGCACCGGCTTGGCCCCGGCGGTTTCACTGACGTCGCCCATCACCAGGGCCAGGTGGCTTTCGCCATCCTCAACATCGCTCTCGTAGGCGATGGTGCGGAACTCACCCCACGGCGTCTCCAGCAATGTTTCAGCGGAGCGGTGGATGTAGCGCTCATTCTGCAGGCGATACCGGATCAATTCCGCCACCGTCAGCATGCTCAGGCCGTGGACCCCGCAGAACTCGACGAGGTCCGGCACTCGCGCCATGGACCCGTCCTCGTTCATGATTTCGCA
>CBAAAE010000060.1:6452-14689 GCA_964658845.1 uncultured Novosphingobium sp.
GCTGTTCCGAACCGCGAGGTGTTCTCCGCGGCCATGGGCGGCAGGCGCAGGTAGTCGGCACGCTCCTCGGTCAGCGTCAGGCAGATCAGGCCTCGGCCGAAGCGTGCCATGAAGTTGATCGCTTCCGGCGTGGCATGCTCCGCAGCAAGCGTCAGATCGCCCTCGTTTTCGCGGTCTTCGTCGTCGACCACAACGATCATGCGGCCGGCGGCAAACTGCCGCAGAGCCTCCGGGACGTCGACAAAAGGGCTTTCAGCCATGGTGAGTAAGTGTAGCTCCGCTTATCGGATGCGCTGCGCAGAACAAAGGGTCCGCGGTGTCGAGCGGACCCTTTGCTGACTAGTTTGCTCGGTACACCGTACACGCGCTTAAAGCGTCGACTCGATCTCGAAGCCCCAGGCCTCGAGGAGCGCTTCCGGGATGTACTTTGAGTTCTTGTTGCGACGCGCCCATTCGCGCAGGCGAGTCGACCGGATGTACTGATCAGGGGTCAGCTTGTATTCCTTGACGACGAGCTCAAATGATGTAACGGTCGGTACCACCGGGCCGATCGGCTCCGGCTTGCCCCAGTTTGGGTTCCCACGACGCTTTGCCATAATTACTCCTCTACGGTTCGGTTTGCTGCCATGCGGGCCATCTCATTAGGCTCAGAAATTTCCCACAAACACCTTAGTTTAGCGCATCTTTCAGCATTTTAAAAGTACAGTGCGACTCTATGGGTTCCATGAACCATGCCCGCAGAGGACGGCCTGTGAGCGCCGCCCGCTGAGCATCCCTACGATGTCCTGCTGACATCTGACCACTGTTCTCGTAGAGCGAATCTGGACTTCCCAGACGTCAGCATTAGCCCACCCAGCAACTGAACCGAGGCAATCCGCATGAGCATCCCCAAGTGTCAGGAACTCGACGACACCACCCGTCCCGACCCAACCGAACCCGCTGCAAAACATGCGTGGGAGGTGAGCCGCCGCACCTTCCTGCAATCGGCCACGACTCTTGGCGCGGGTCTTGCCACTGGCGTTGCCACCTCTGAAGCGAGGGCGCAGGCTGCCAACGCGTCGTCTGCGATGACCAGGTCGGTCACGCTGAACATAAACGGCCAGGACCACACGCTGCAGCTTGATACGCGGACCAGCCTGCTGGATACGCTGCGCGACCACCTCGACATGACGGGCTCCAAGAAGGGTTGCGATCACGGCCAGTGCGGCGCCTGCACGGTGCTCGTCAACGGTCGCCGTGTGAACAGCTGCCTGCTGCTGGCGGTGTCTGCGGAAGGCGATCCCATCACGACCATTGAGGGCCTTGCCAAGGGCGAGCAGCTTTCGGCCATGCAGGCGGCCTTCCTGGAGCATGATGCATACCAGTGCGGCTACTGCACACCTGGCCAGATCTGCTCCGCAACGGCGTTGCTCGACGAGATAAAGCAGGGTCAGGCTTCGGTGGTGTCTTTTGAAAATTGCACCCAGGATGCTCCAAAGCTTACCGACCACGAGATTCGCGAACGCATGAGCGGCAACATCTGCCGCTGCGGCGCTTACCCCAACATTGTGCAGGCCGTTCGCGCGGTCGCAAGGCAGGTGAACCTGTGAATCCCTTTACCTACGAACGCGCCACCGCACCTGATGCTGCAGTCCATTCCCTTGCCGCGAATAAGAGTGCAAAGCTGCTGGGCGGCGGCACAAATCTGGTCGACCTGATGAAGCAGGAGGTCGAGCACCCCACCACACTGATCGACATCACTCGTCTGCAGACCCTGGCGCAGGTCGAGCCGGTTGATGGCGGTCATCGTGTCGGCGCACTCGTCCGCAACAGCGATCTGGCCAACACGCCGGACGTTCGCAAGACGTATCCGCTGCTCTCGCAGGCACTGCTGGCGGGCGCATCACCGCAGCTCCGAAACCTGGCAACAACCGGCGGCAATCTGATGCAGCGCACCCGCTGCTACTACTTCTATGACCCTGCCCTGCCCGCCTGCAACAAGCGCGTGGCCGGTTCAGGCTGCGCGGCAATCAAGGGCTTGAATCGCATTCACGCGATCCTCGGTCAGACGGATGAAGGTCCGACCAGCCCCCACACCTGCATCGCGACCAATCCGTCGGATATGAACGTGGCCCTGGCTGCGCTTGATGCCCATGTCGAGATCACCGGACCGAAGGGCAAGAAGACCGTGCCGGTTCGTGAGTTCCACAGGCTCGTGGGCAAGACGCCCGAGCTGGACACGAACCTGCAGCGCGACGAATTGATTACAGCCGTCCATTTGCCTGCGTCCGCAGCGAAGTTCGCAGGACACAGCTACTACCTGAAGGCGCGCGATCGGCAGAGCTATGCCTTCGCGCTGGTTTCGGTCGCGGCTGGACTGGAACTCGACGGCAACAACATCAAGTCCGCCGCGTTCGCGATGGGCGGTGTCGCTCATAAGCCGTGGACCAGCAAGGCAGCCGAGCAGGCGCTTGTCGGCAAGCCCGCAACAGAGGCGACCTACAAGGCCGCTGCTGAAGTGGCTCTACAGGGCGCGAAGGGCTACGAGCACAACACGTTCAAAATCGAACTGGCTAAAAGCTGCATCGTGCGTGCGTTTACGCTGGCAGCGCTTGGAACCAGCCGCAGCGCAGAAGGAGTAACCGCATGATCGAACTTCAGGAAGAGCAGAAGCCAGTCGGCAACGGCAAGGAAATGCCGATCCGCTACGACGGCAAGCTGAAGGTGATGGGCAAGGCGAAGTACGCAGCCGAGTTCAGCGGTGAGTTCAAAGGCAAGGGCATGCTATACGCCTACCTGATCACCTCGAGCATCCCTTCAGGCGAGATCGTCGCTATGGACACCACGGCGGCGGATCGCGCCTCTGGTGTGGTCAAGATCCTGACGCCGTTTAACGCACCCAAGCTGCCCATGGTGATGCCGCAACCGCCCGCGGTGCGCAAGCTATCGTTGCTGCAGGATAGAAACGTCTACTACAGTAACGAGCCTATCGGCGTCGTCATTGCCAAGTCCCAGGTGGAAGCTGCGCACGCTGCATCGCTTGTAAAGATCAAGTACAAGGCGTCTCCGGCGAAGCTTAATTTCGACCATCGTCTTGGCGAAGCCAGGCTGCCCAAGCACGGCAACGCCCCCGTGGTACGCAAACCGGGCGAGGCTGAAGCATCATGGGCGAAGGCAACCACCATCCTTGAGCAGACGTACACTACGCCCATTCAGACCCACAATCCCATGGAGCCGCACGCAACGATCGCTTCATGGGAGGGTGAAAAGCTAACGGTGTACGACGCTACGCAGTACATCTCCGGCGACAAGCAGACATTGGCGAAGCACTTCGCCCTGCCGCTCGACAACGTACATGTGATCGACCCGTACGTTGGCGGCGGGTTCGGCTCAAAGGGCTCTACCTGGTCACACGTCATCCTGTGCGCCATGGCGGCAAAGGTAGCGGATGCGCCGGTGCGGCTGGCGCTGCAGCGCGAGCAGATGTTCGGGCCCGTCGGCAGCAGGCCAAGAACGGTCCAGAAGATCAAGCTGGGAACGGACGCGAGCGGCAAGCTGGTCGCGATCAATCATGACGTGATTATGCCTGCATCTGTGATGGAAGACTTCATGGAGTCCGCTGCCCAGCAGACCTCCATGCTCTACCAGTGCGACAGCATCGAAACGTCGCACAAGATGGTCGATATGAACGTTGGTGTGATGACCTTCCAGCGTGCACCGGGCGAATCCGTAGGCACCACGGCGCTTGAATCGGCCATGGATGAGTTGGCTGAGAAGCTCAAGATGGATCCCCTGCAACTGCGGTTGCTGAACTATGCGGAGAAGGATCCGGGCATGCAGCGCGACTTCTCCTCCAAGAATCTGCGTGACGCCTACACCGATGCGGCGCAGCGCTTTGGTTGGTCCAAGCGCAACGCGACGCCGGGCCAGATGCGCGAAGGCAACAAGCACATCGGCTATGGTATGGCGACCGCGACGTACCCGGCGAACCGCTCTGCCGCCCAGGCGACCGTACGCTTGATGCCGGACGGCCGCATCTTCGTCGGCAGCGGCACGCAGGACCTCGGCACCGGCATGTACACCATGATGGCACAGACCGTCATGCAGGAAATGGACGTGCCGTGGGAGATGGTCGACGTGAAACTTGGCGACTCGACGCTGCCCAAGGCACCTGTTTCAGGCGGATCGCAGTCGACTGCTTCCGTCGGACCGGCGGTGAAGGATGCCTGTGCGCAGTTGATGCTGAAGCTGGCGAACATGGCGGTGGACGATCCTGCGTCGCAACTTTATAACGCGAAGGCGCAGGACATCACGGTGAAGGGAGGCATGTTGCAGCACAAGACCACGCCTTCGCGTGCTGAAGCCCTCACCCTTTCCGTTAGCCGGAACAAGGGCAAACCAGTGGAAGAGAGTGGGTCCGCAGAGCCGAGCCAGGAAGCGGAAAAGGCGCTTTCTACGCATTCATGGGGCGCGGTCTTCGCCGAAGTTGCGGTGGATGACAGCACCCACATGGTGGAAGTGCGGCGGGTGGTTGCGACGTACGATATAGGCAAGCTGCTCAATAAGAAGACCGGCATCTCGCAGCTTGAGGGCGGCATCGTCTGGGGCATCGGCATGGCGTTGACAGAGGCGACAGAGATCGATGACAACTACGGTCGCATCGTGAATAACAACCTCGCCGAGTACCACGTTCCCGTAAACGCAGACGCGCAGAAAATCGAGGTCTCCGTGATCGACAAGCCGGATACCAAGTTCAGCCCTCAGGGTGGACGCGGCATCGGCGAGATCGGCATCACGGGCATCGCCGGCGCCATCGCCAATGCCATCTACAACGCAACAGGAAAACGCATCCGTGACTTTCCCATCACCCCGGACAAGATCATGACGGCGTGATGATCGAGTCGAGCTCGTGAGTCTGACGGAGGCATCCATCGTGATGCCTCCGTCCTCTTTTTGCAGAAGCAAAGGCGAACGTCATGCGAAGATAGCAAGAAGCGCATGGCTTCTCCAGACCTACAGCAACTGCTGCACAGCACCTTCGGGTTCCCTGCCTTTCGGGCCAGTCAGCAGGCGGTGTGCGAGGCAGCGGTCAGTGGGCGCGACGTCCTGCTGGTTATGCCCACGGGAGCAGGCAAGAGCCTCTGCTACCAGTTGCCGGCACTCGCCCGGGGCGGCACGGCTCTCGTCATCTCTCCGCTGATTGCGCTGATGGATGACCAGGCGCAGAAGCTCACATCGCTCGGGCTGCGCGTGGGGCGCATCCACTCCGGTCTGGATCGCGAACACAGCCGGCAGGTCTGCCGCGAGTACCTCGACGGCACCTTGCAGTTCCTCTTCATCGCGCCCGAGCGATTTCGCGTTCCCGGCTTTGGCGCGATGCTGGCGAAACGTCCGCTGGCCCTTATCGCGATCGACGAAGCACACTGTATCTCGCAGTGGGGGCATGACTTTCGCCCTGACTACAGAAACCTCGCCTCGCACCTGCACGCTCTGCGCCCCGCTCCAGTGATTGCACTTACCGCGACGGCGACGCCGCAGGTGCAGCGCGATATTGTCAGCGAACTTGCGCTGCGTGAACCGGCACAGTTTATTCAGGGTTTTCGTCGAACGAACCTTGCTATCGAAGTTGTGGAAGTTTCGAAGCCACGGCGGACGGAGCTTGCGCGGAAGCTGCTGCGCGATGAAGCGAACCGGCCCGCTATTATCTATGCGCCATCGCGCAAGGACGCGGAAGCGCTGGCGTCGGAGCTGAACGCCGACTTTCCTACCGCGACGTATCACGCAGGCCTCGATCCAGGCACACGCGAACGCGTGCAGCGCGCCTTTCTGGCGGGTGGAACGCAGGTTGTGGTCGCGACGATTGCCTTCGGCATGGGCATCGACAAGGCCGATGTGCGCACGGTTCTGCACATGGCGATGCCTGCTACCGTCGAGAGTTTCTACCAGGAAATTGGGCGTGCAGGACGCGACGGCAAACCCGCACGATCGGTGCTGATGTACAGCTATGCCGACCGGCGTATGCACGACTTCTTTCTCGAGCGTGACTACCCGCCTACCGACACGCTGGCTCGGATCGCGACGGCGTTGCGACAGGATGCTGTGCATGCGGATGACCTCCGCATCGCTCTCAAGTTGGATCTCGATGTCTTTGGACCTGCTCTCGACAAACTGCTGGCGCAGGGTGCCGCGCAGATCGATCATGGCGGCAATGTAACGCGCGCAGGCGACGGCAACGGTGCGTGGCGGCGGAGCTATGACACGCAGGTGAACTTCCGCAAGGGGCAAATCGACGCGATGATGCGTTTCGCCTCCGGTGCGGAGTGCCGCATGGCCGCGCTCATCCGCCACTTTGGCGACGTGTCCGACGCCAGCCGAACCTGCGGGCTGTGCGATTTCTGCTCGCCCGAACGAGCATCCGCGCAGGCCTTCCGCGACCCCACACACGACGAGACACGCGACATTCGCCGCATGCTGCGGGCGCTTGCTGCTGCGCCGTCGGGCAAGTCGACCGGCAAGCTCTACACGGAACTCTTCCCCAAAGGCGAACTCGACCGCAAGGAGATGGACGCGCTGCTGGACTCGTTGACACGCGCCGGCTACACGTCGGTCGAGTCGGCCAGCTTTGTCGCCGAAGACGGACGGGAGATTGCGTATCGGCGCGCAAGCCTGACCCACGAAGGCCAGGAGGCAGCGGACGGTGAGCCGCTGGTGGGCCTGCAGATGCGTGATGCGGAACTGGTAAATGCCGGGCGCACACGCAGCAGTTCTCCCGCAAAAAGCAAGGCCAGGATCGATGCAGACAGTACGCCCTTGAACGCGGAGCAGAAAGCGCTCGACGCCGCACTGCGCGCCTGGCGCGGCAGCGAGGCGAAGGCGTTAGGCAAGCCCGCTTTCGTCGTCTTCGGGGACCGCACCCTGCGGCAGATTGTGCTGGATGCTCCAGTGACGATGGCCGAACTGCAAGCCATCTCCGGGATCGGACCGGCGAAGGCAGAGCGATGGGGCGAGTCCATCGTGGCGGTGGTGAAGGGTGGTGGCTCATCAGACGCAACGGCTAATGCTGTGCAGCCTCACGCACGCGGGCAGCATGCGCAGAATCCCAATCATGCCGCGCCTGCATTCCTTACTCCAGCGTCGTCCCGTCTGCCTTTGCCAACATCCTCTGATCCTTTGCCCGAAACCCTGGAACAGGCGCTGAAGGTCTGGCGGATGCACGAGGCTCGGCGGCAATCGACAAAGCCCTTCGACCTCTTGCTCGATCGCACCATCCATGAGATTGCAGCGACCAGGCCGCAGTCAGTTGACGATCTGCGCAGCGTTCCGGGTGTGGACGCCGCGTGGGCCGAGAGATTCGGCGCGGCGGTGTGCACGGTAATCGCGCAGCACGCCTGAACAGTTCAGCAGGTGAACGAAAACTCTGCATGAGTCGACTCAGGGGTCAACGAGATATGCAAAGCCGCATGCAATCGCTGCTATCCTTATGGTGCCGGATGGCGCGATCTGCGCCTGCCGCGCCTTTTATTCATTCGTAATCCCACGTTCTTTGGCACTGCTCAAGAAGGAGCTTCGCGTCATGGCTGACCTCTCCAGTTCAAACGGAAACTATGCGCCGCACGGCCTGCGGCTGAAGACCGGCCTTGCCGAGATGCTCAAGGGCGGCGTCATCATGGACGTGATGAACGTGGAGCAGGCGCGTATTGCCGAAGAATCGGGCGCCGTTTCCGTGATGGCCCTGGAACGTGTGCCGGCCATGATCCGCGCCGAAGGCGGCGTGGCCCGCATGGCGAATCCAAAGCTGATCAAAGAGATCATCGCGGCCGTTTCGATTCCGGTCATGGCGAAAGCGCGCATCGGCCATTTCGCCGAGGCACAAATCCTGCAGCAGCTTGGTGTCGACTTCATCGACGAGTCCGAAGTGCTGACGCCTGCCGACGACAGCTTTCACATCGACAAGCACGCCTTCACCACGCCCTTTGTCTGCGGCGCGCGGAATCTCGGCGAGGCCCTGCGCCGCATCGCGGAAGGCGCGGCCATGATCCGGACCAAGGGCGAGCCAGGTACAGGCGACGTCGTGCACGCCGTCCAGCACATGCGCCAGATCGTTCGCGAGATGCGCGGCCTCACCGTCCTCGACGACCAGGAACTCTACAACGCCGCCAAGGTCCACGGTGCGCCCTACGAGCTCATCCGCATCGTCGCCAAGGCCGGCAAGCTGCCCGTCCCCAACTTCTCCGCAGGCGGTATCGCCACCCCCGCTG
>CBAAAE010000061.1:0-14509 GCA_964658845.1 uncultured Novosphingobium sp.
GGTCGAAGTCGAAGAATTTCGGCGATGGTCCTAACTTCGCCGCGCAGACGCAGGTCGCTCGCGGCATGCAGCACTTCACACGGGCGAACAAGCTGCCGGTCGACGCCCTGTTCCTGCTGGGTGATAACTGGTACGGCGACCTGCCGGGCGGCGCGGCCTCGGAGCGCTTTCGCACCCAGTTTGAGCAGACGTATCCTGCCGACGTCTTTCCTGGGCCGGCGTACACCATGCTGGGCAATCACGACTACCAGTTCCTGCCCGCAACCGTGAACAAGGTGGAAGCAGAACTGGAATACGCCCGCAGCGGCAAGGGCGTGGATGGACGCGCCACGCGCTGGACGCTGCCCGCCCGCTGGTACACGTTCGATTTCCCGCTGAAGAAGCCGGTCATGCGCTGCATCGTGCTCGACAGCAACATGCCGGCGAAGGATGGACAGGCGCGCCACGGAGCCGACTTCTATCTCACGCCCGAGCAGCAGGCCGAGCAGTTGCAGTGGTTCGAAACCCAGTTGCAGCGCCCGCGCGACCTGCCCTTCCTGACCGTCATGGGACACCATCCCATCTACTCGAACGGGCCGCATGGGGACCACCCCATCCTGCAAAAGGACTGGGCTCCCCTGCTGCGTCAGTACAAGGTCGACCTGTACCTGGCGGGCCACGATCACGACCTGCAGGTGCTGCATTTTGAGGGCGAGCCGACCACGCATTTTCTATCAGGGGGTGGCGGCGCGGACCTGTACGTCCTGCAGAAAGACGGCCTGGATCGTGGACCGTATGCGCAGGAGGTGCATGGTTTCAGCCATCTCTCTGTCACGGCACAGGACCTCGAAGTGCGGCACCTGGATGCCGATGGCCGCTTCCTTTTCGGGATTGGCCGCGACAGGCGGGGACAGGTTCGCGAGCTGAGCGCATGAGCGGCAAAACGCCGCTCTCTTCGAACAAAACAGGTGAGGGAAACGCGGTGGCGCTGGGATAGGCTGATCTTGCCTGATTTGAGGAGGCTTACCTTGTCGAGCGCTGCTCATCCCTCTGTACTTGCTTCCGTTCCGGGCCAAACCGGCCGCACGGTGACCCGCGCAGGCGCGGCAGCAGGTGTGCCCTGGTACATCTGGGCCGGCGTCCTGGGCGTTACGTCGGCCTCCACGGGATTGCAGTGGGACATAGCCTGGCACCGCTCTATCGGCCGCGACTCCTTCTGGACGCCCGCCCACATGATGGTGTATTTCTGCGGCCTGATGGCGGCTGTAGCCGGCCTGTGGCTGGTCTACGAATGCACCTTCCACGGCAACTCCAGGCTGCGCGAATCCTCTGTCAACGTCTTCGGGCTGCGAGCGCCACTGGGAGTGTTTGTCGCGGGTTGGGGCGGCGTTGCCTTGATGACCGCCGGGCCGTTCGACAACTGGTGGCACGCGGCTTACGGGCTTGATGTGAAGATTGTCAGTCCACCGCACACGCTGCTGATCCTCGGCATTCGTGCGGTCTCGCTGGGCACCTACTTCCTGATCCTTGCCAACATGAACCGGGCTGCGGAAGAGGGCGCCGCGAGCTTCTCAACGCTGCAGAAGCTGCTGCTCTACATGGGCGGCCTCACCATCGTAGGACAGATGTTATTTCTGCAGGAGTACACCTGGGACATCAATCTGCATCGTGCTCTGCCGTACGTGGCCATGGCGATCGCGCTCCCTGTGGTCTTTGCCATGCTTTCCCAGGCCTCGCGCTTTCGGTGGGCGGCGACAACCGCGGCCGGCATCTACATGCTCTTCATCATCGGTGAAATCCTGATCTTTCCCCTGGTGGGCGCCGAGCCGAAGCTGGGACCGGTTTACTTCCCCGTCACGCACCTCGTCCCGACCAAGTTCCCGCTGCTCCTTGTCTTCCCGGCGCTGGCGCTGGATCTCCTGTGGCAGCGGACCCGCAACTGGAAGATGTGGCAGATCGCGATTGTCTCCGGTGTGCTGTTTATTGCGGTCCTCACGGCGGTGGAGTGGCCGTTCGCCAGCTTTTTGCTCTCGAAGGCCAGCGAGAACCGCTTCTTCGGCACCATCTACTTTGACTACAACTCCATGGCCGATAACTTCGACCGGCGCCGCGTCTTCTATGCTCCCGCGGCTGGAATCGGGTTGGCGCGGGGCCTGGTCAAGGCTTCTCTCTATGCATCGCTTTCCGCGGGTCTCGGCCTGGTCTTCGGGCGGTGGATGCGTGGAGTGCAGCGGTAATCAGGCCAATCGCGAGGCATGCCAGAGGGTAGCGCAGTCTGCTTGCACCTCTCCCTGCCCGGTGTGGGGCGAGCGCACGTCGCAGCAAGGGGTCAAGTTCGGGAAGCGAGCGTCTGACATGCGCTTGCCGCTCTCTTCGATCGAAACAGCAGATCAAGCGCGTCGCCGCTGGGGTAGGCTGATCTTGCTGATCTGCTGAGGAGGCTAAACATGTCCACTGCTGCTCATCCCTCTGTGCTTGCGTCGATGCCCGGCGCACCCCGCCTCACGCGGACCCACGCAAGCGAAGCCGCAGGCGTTCCATGGTATGTCTGGACCGGCGTTGCCGGCATCACCTCGGCTTCGATCGGAGGCGCGTGGGACGTCGCATGGCACCGGTCCATCGGGCGGGACTCCTTCTGGACGCCTGCCCACCTGATGATCCAGCTCTGCGGCGTGCTTGCGGCAGTGATCGGCCTGTGGCTGGTCTACCAGTGCACGTTTCGCGCCAACTCGCCACTGCGTGCTGCGTCCGTCAGCGTCTTCGGACTGCGCGCGCCACTGGGCGTGTTTCTGGCGGGTTGGGGCGGCCTTGCCATGGTCACGTCAGCACCCTTCGACAACTGGTGGCATGCCGCCTACGGGCTGGATGTGAAGATCGTCAGTCCACCTCACACACTCCTGATCTTGGGTATCCGTTGTGTCTCGCTGGGCGTGTTCTTCCTGATCCTGGCCACCATGAACCGCGCCGCGGCCGAGGGCGCACGTAGCTTTCCCACCCTGCAGAAGCTGCTGCTGTACCTGGGCGGGCTGACGGTGGGGGGACAGATGTTCTTCCTGCAGGAGTTCACGGAAGATGTGGGCCTGCATCGCGTGGTCGCATACGTTTCCCTGGCCATTGCTATCCCGGTCGTCTTCGCGATGATCTCGCAGGCGTCGCGCTTCCGATGGGCCGCTACAGCAGCCGCCGGGGTCTACACGGTCTTCATACTCGCTGAAATCCTGATTTTCCCGCTGATCGGCGCGGAGCCGAAGCTCGGTCCGGTCTTCAACCCGGTCACGCATCTTGTTCCCGCCAAGTTTCCCATCCTCATCATCCTGCCCGCACTTGCACTGGACCTGCTGTGGCAACGCACCCGCCGCTGGAAGACGTGGCAGATCGCGCTGGTCTCCGGTGCGGTCTTCGTTGCCGTTCTGACCGCTGTGGAGTGGGAGTTCGCGAAGTTCCTTCTCTCCAGGGCGAGCGAAAACCGCTTCTTCGGAACCACGTATTTCAGCTATAACTCGTCCCCCGACAGCATGGATCGCAGGCGGATCTTCGTCAAGCCGGACTACGGCGCCACCCTCTGGATCGGCCTGCTGAGTGCGTCCGCGTATGCCGCCGTCTCTACCTGGATCGGTCTCATCTTCGGCCGCTGGATGCGCGGGGTGCAGCGTTGATCGGGCTGAGTCGCTTCACAAGATCGAGTTGGGCGCGCAATCTGTTCGGGCTCTTCCTGCTGCTCGCCCTGCCCTGCGCGGCGCGAGCCCACGTCGGCAGCAAGGATGTTTTCGAGCAGTTGAACGCCGGACCGTACAAGCTGTTTGTCACGGTGCGCCCGCCCATCGTGATACCGGGTGTGGCGGTGGTCGAGGTTCGAGTTTCGGGAGCAGCGGCAAATTCCCTGCGCATCACGCCGGTTCCCATGATCGGCGAGGCCAGCAAACATCCGCCAACGGCAGACGCCATGAAACGGTCGGCGGTCGATCCGGCCTTCTTTACCGGCACGGTGTGGCTGATGGCGCCGGGCTCGTGGAAGGTCGAGATTGCGGTCGACGGCGCTGGGGGTGCCGCCTCCACCAGCGTCCCGGTGCCCGCCATGCCGCTGGTCGTGCTGCACATGGATCGGACGATGGGCTTCCTGCTGGGAGGGCTTGGAGTGCTGCTGGCGGTGGGCATCGCCGGCATTGTCGCGGCGGCCACACGGGAATCGCGCCTGGTTCCTGGGGTGGCACCAACTCCTCAGCGGAAACGGCGCGCCCTGGTGGTTGGCCTGGGCACGCTTGCCGCGGTGGCCTGGTTGGTGTGGCTTGGCGGGCAATGGTGGAACGCGGAAGCTGCCGATTACGCCCTGGCCGTGTACCAGCCTCTGAGCCTGCAGGCCACCCTTGCCGGCCATACGCTTGACCTGAAGATCGCTCCGATGGCGACTCCGGGCAAGGCTTCGCGGAACCGTTCGAACACTGACCTGCTGTCCGATCACGGCCACCTGATGCACCTGTACGCCATCCGCGAACCGGGCATGGACGCCGTGTACCACCTGCATCCGGCGCTGGTGACACCGGGTGATCTGCAGGCCGCGCTGCCGTCGCTGCCGGGTGGGCATTACCGCCTATTCGCCGACATCGTGCATCGCAGCGGTCTGCCTGAGACGCTGACCTCTACCCTCGACATTCCAGCTGGGTTCCAGGGTGTACCGCTCGATGCGGAAGACGCAGCCGCCGCTCCGCCGCCGATTTCAGCAGGAGATCTTGGCTCGGCGGACAAGCTGCCAGACGGCTACAGCATGATCTGGGACAAGCCGTCAGAACTGGCGGCGAACCAGCCCGTGCTCTTCCGTTTCCACCTGTTGAATGCGCAGGGTCAGCCCGCGACCGACGTCAAGCCGTACCTGGGCATGGCCGGGCACGCGGCCTTCGTCAAGACGGATTGGACCACCTTCGCCCACACCCATCCCGAGGGTTCTGCACCCATGCCGTCCATGATGGTGGCGAATGACGGCTCCGCCCCGGATGCGATGGCCGGGATGGCTGCGCCGAGCGAGACGGCCGAGCCCCTGGCCTCGACGGTCGAGTTCCCCTACGGATTTCCTGCTGCCGGAAGGTACCGCATCTTCGTGCAGATGAAGCACGGCACCACGGTAGAAACCGGCGTCTTCGATGCCGAGGTGCGTTAGTTTTTGCGTCTTTATTGCGGCAGGGTGAAGGTGTACATCGTGTCCCCGGCTGCCATGGTGACGTACTGTTTGCCCTTGATCTGGTAAGTGATGGGACCACCGTTCACGTTGCCGCCAGGACGTGTGTGCCAGACGGTCTTGCCGTCCGCCGGGTCGAGCGCCAGAAAGTTCCCGAAGCCGTCGCCGGTGAACAGCAGGTGACCGGCAGTGGTCAGAATGCCAGCAGAGATGCGTGCCTTGCCGGCGTCGCGCTGCCAGCGGGGCTTGCCGGTTGCTGGATCCATCGCCACCAGAATGCTGTTCTCGTCCAGGGAAATGGCGCTGCCTCCCTGGTGATCTTCGGGCAGACCCTTGGCATCCAGCGCGGAGTACCAGAAGCTCCAGCCCTCCTGCCCGTTGATGTAGACCAGGCCGGTCTGCGGGTCGTAGCTGGGCGGCCACCAGTTGGTGGCTCCATTGGCGACCGTATGCACCAGCACGCCGCCCGGCTGCGCTTCCTTCTCCGGGTCTGAGATCGGCTGACCCTTCGCGTCCAGACCCTTTGCCCAATCCACAGGGATGAACTGCGAGGTCAGCAGGTCTTCGCCCGTCGTCCGGTCCAGGATGAAGAAGTACCCGTTGCGGCTCGCATGCGCCATCAGCTTGCGCGGCGTCGTCTTGCCGTCCTTGCCCTTCCAGTCCGCGTCGAACAGGATGGGCGTCTCCACCGCGTCCCAGTCGTGCGTGTCGTGCGGCGACGGCTGAAAGTGCCACACGATCTTGCCCGTATCCGGGTTCACCGCGAGGATTGAGCAGGTGTACAGGTTGTCGCCCTTGCGCACGTTGCCGGCCAGCACCGGGTGCGGATTGCCGGTACCCCAGAACATCAGGTTCAACGCCGGATCGTACGTGCCCGTCACCCAGATCGGGCCACCACCATGCGCCATCGCTTCCGCGCTCGGCCACGTCTCCGACCCGGGTTCGCCGGGCCTTGGGATCGTGTTCAGACGCCACAGTTCCTTGCCTGTCTCCGGGTCCACCGCCTCCATGAAGTGAGGCACGTCGGACACGTCGCCGGAGGTGCCGAAGACAATCTTCCCCTTCACGACGAGGGGGGCCGTCGCGATGTAGTAGCCGAATTTGGAGTCGGCGATCTCGACATCCCAAATCTTCTTGCCGGACTTCGCGTCCAGCGCGATCATGTGCGCGTCCGGCGTGCCGAAAAAGACCTTGCCGTCCAGGTACGCCACGCCGCGGTTGTTGATGTGGTTGCCCTCGGACGTGCGGTCAAACTCCCATAGCTTCAGGCCGGTTTCGGCATCCACCGCCCAGGTCTTGTCCGGCACCGTCAGGTACATAACGCCGTCGACCACCAGCGGCGTGCTCCGAACCGCGAGACCGTGCGTCGGGAACGACCACGCGAGCGCCAGCGACTTCACATTACCCGCGTTGATCTGGCTGAGTGCGCTGAAGCGGCGTCCGGAGGTGTCGCCGTTGTGCGTCGTCCACTGGTCGGCGACGGAGGGCAGGCTCTGTGCGGGGATGCCCGCAGGATGGTTCTGAGCCGGCAGGGCTGCACAGGCCAGCAGAAGTGTCGCTGCGAATCCAGTCATTCGCCTGGCGCAGGCACCGGGCACACCGCTTCTCGTGGCGCGCGGCGTGCTACTGCAGCGTTTCCAGGTATGCGAAGACGTCATGAATGTCCTTGTTGGTGTAGGTCTTCAGCAGGTCGCGATGGGGACGCAACGGGTCGTCGGCAGTCAGCCGGCCCAGGCTCGCGTCGAAGGTGCGTACGTTGCCGCCGGGCTCACGCAGCGTGGTCGAGAACTCGTCCGCGTGCAGCACCTGGCCGTGGATGGTTTCGCCGCTCGTGAGCTTGACCGCGCCCGTAGCCGGACCGGCCTTGGGTGCCAGCATCAGTGACTCCAGTTCGGGCGGGTCATGCTTTTTGGCGATGCCGGCGAAATCGCCCGCGGGATTATGGCAGTTCGCGCAGTGCGCCTGAAAGTACACCTTGCCGGCGCCCGCATCACCCACGGCAAGCTGGCCGCCAAAGGCGCTGGCTCCAAGAGCCGAAGCGCGCATGCTGGCGTCGATCCGTGCGTGCACAAAGGCGGCGATATCGGTGACCTGGGCCTCTGTGATGTTCGGAAACGCGGGCATGCCCTTGTCCAGACGGCCCTGATGCACCACCTGGCCGATCTGGTCGCCCTTCACGTCGTGCCGCACCAGCGACGACGCCAGCAGGTTGGGACCCATGCCGCCGGTGCCGTTGGCACCGTGGCAGGCCGCGCAGTTCTGCTGAAACACCGCCTGGCCGCGGACCACATCGTCGCGCTTCAGGATGTCGGATTTGGGGTTGCGGCTCGTAACTTCCTGCGCCAGTACGGCCAGTGTCATGGCGCCAGCCAAGAGCAGAGCTGCTGCCGGTGCCTGCCTGCGAGTTGTGCGAAAAAGAGACATGAGAGTGAAACGCCGCGACTCGACTGTAGCGGCGAGGACTATCCCTTTGCAACCAGTGGGAGGCAGGCCGCGCGGTTTACCCCATCGCCCACTCACTCAAGAAACAATCATCCTGAGCGCAGTGAAGGATCCCGTAACCGTTGGCGGCGGGCATGGCTTCCGGGAGCCTTTCAGCGCGCGCTCGAAAGGCGCGGAGCCTGTCAGCCAGGTGGGCTGTGCAAGGATCCTCCACTGCTCAGGATGACGTTGGGGTGATCCAAGCCGGCCGGGGATTCAGGGTGCTGTCGCCGCGCCAAAGCAGAAACGCCGGTCCTCTCAGACCCAGCTAGACCCGTGACTTCTTGCTTGCGAGCGGTGCGGGATAGGGGCTTCTGTGGCGCTTTGCGGGGGGTGGAGGTGGCGGGGCGATCTCGATGCCGGCGCGATGATCCACCACCGCCTGCCCGAGGGCGAATTTGAGCGCCTCGATGCCCTCGCCGGTCACAGCAGAAACGGCGAAGAACGGGAGCTTGCGACGCTTTGCGAAGGCCTGCAGTTTCTTCAGCTTGGCCGGATTGGCCACGTCGATCTTGGCGGCCACCACCAGCACCGGCTTCTTATCGGTGCCGTGCCCGAACTCCTTCAGTTCGCCCGCGATGACCTTGAAGTCGGCCACGGGATCTTCGCGTCCGCTACCGTCGGAAACATCGACCAGGTGGGCGAGGATGGCGGTGCGCTCGATGTGGCGCAGGAACTGGATGCCAAGACCCGCGCCTTGGCTGGCGCCTTCGATCAGGCCAGGCATGTCCGCGATGACGAACGACTGCTCATGCGGAAAGTCGCCGACCTTGACCACGCCCAGGTTCGGTTCCAGCGTGGTGAAAGCGTAGTTCGCGATCTTGGGACGAGCGGCCGAGAGTCGCGAGATCAGGGTCGACTTGCCCACGTTCGGGTAGCCGAGCAAGCCCACGTCGGCGAGCAGTTTCAGCTCAAGCCGCAGGTGCCGGTCTTCGCCGGGGCGGCCTAGTTCGTGCTCGCGGGGCGCCTGGTGGGTGGGCGTGGCAAAGTGCTGGTTGCCGCGACCGCCGCGGCCGCCGCGCGCGATGACGATCTCCTCGTCCGGGTACTGAAAGTCATGGACCACGTCGCCGGTGATCTCGTCATAGACGATGGTGCCGACGGGCACGGCCAGCACCGTGTGCTCGCCGCTGGCACCGCTCATGTTCGAGCCTTCGCCGTGGGTGCCTCGGTCTGCCTTGTGCTCCGGGTTGAAGCGGAAGTGCACCAGCGTGTTGTGCTTCTCAGACGAGCGCATCAGAATGTCGCCGCCGTGGCCACCGTCGCCCCCGCTGGGGCCGCCCCGGGGAACAAATTTCTCTCGCCGAAAGGCCATGCAGCCGTTGCCGCCGTCGCCCGCTTTGATCTTGATTCTTGCTTCGTCGATAAACATCCGTCTTTCAGTTTAGTGGATAAAACGTCCCGGAACGACAACTCCGGTCAGGTTCCGGGACTCGGCAGGCTAATGGACCACAAATCAGCACCGGATCGCCCTGAAGGCGAGGATTGTGAGAGAAGATAGACAAAACCAGCCATTTAGAGCCACCGGCGCCCCGTTCACCGTCTGTTGACGTTGGGATGTCAGGCTGCCAGACAGCACCGTAGAAGTTTCCGCATACCGCACGCAGGAAATTCTCGGAACCCAGCCCCTTGCAGATGCGGGTGGGCAAGATCGCAAAAAGCAGTACTTCAGGAGAGCATGATGCAGAAGTTTTCTTCACGGGGTCTGGCGCTGACGTGTGTGTTGAGCGCGGCCGGCCTTGGACAGGCGGCGTACGCGCAATCCACAACCCAGGGCGCGATTGCTGGTACCGTGTTCGACGCGACCGACGCGGCCGTGCCGAATGCCACCATTGTCATCCACGATGAGGCCACCAACGCAGAGGTCACGCTGACCAGCAGCGGCAGCGGCGAGTTCCGCGCGCCGCAGCTCACGCCCGGCACGTACACGGTCACCATCTCCGCGCCCGGCTTCTCCGCGTCGAAGACATCGCAGATCGTGGTCCAGGTCAATCAGGTTTCGGAGCTGAATCCTCACCTGCAGGCAGGCGCGCAGGACACCACGGTGCAGGTCACCGCTGACATTCCGGCGATCAATTTTGATTCACCGGTCTTTGGCGGCTCGCTGAATAACCGCGAGATCGAGAACATCCCCATCAACAACCGCCGCTGGTCGTCGCTTGCGCTGACCACGCCGGGTGTGACGAATGACGCGTCGGGCTTCGGTCTGCTCAGCTTCCGCGCCATCTCTGCCGTGCTGAATAATGTGCAGATCGACGGTGCCGACGACAACCAGGCGTTTTTCAGTGAAGAGCGCGGACGTACCCGTGCCGGCTATTCCACGTCGCAGGCCATGGTGCGCGAGTTCCAGGTAAACACCGGTGTCTACTCCGCAGAGTTCGGACGCGCGGTCGGCGGCGTCATCAACTCTGTGACCAAGACGGGCACCAACAGCCTGCACGGCGAGGTCTACGGCTATCGCCGCGATGACCAGACCAGCGCCTTCAATCCGTATACGTCGCTGGGGTCTTTCAACTCGGCCGGTCAGTTCGTCACCGTGCCGTTCCGCCCCAAGGACAAGCGCAACCAGTACGGTTTTGAGGTGGGCGGCCCCATCCTCAAGGACAAGCTGTTCTTCGTGTACGCCTTTGACGTCTTCGACCGGCAGTTTCCGGGCGTTGGGCGCGCCAGTTCACCGACCACGTTCTTTGCCACGGCTGACGCGGCCCTGCCCACCGGCTACACGTGTAATGCCAGCACTGGCACGATCACCAAGCCGAGCGCCGCGGCGGCTACTCCCTCGGTTGCAGACACGGGTGCCTGCCTCATCGGCGCACGCCTCAAGAGCACCTATACAGCGGGTGTCGGCGCCTACAACAGCGGCCTGCAGGCGCTGAACACGGATCTGGGCACGGTGCCGCGTTACGGCCACCAGAACATCAACACGCCCAAGATCAACTGGCAGATCAACCCCAAGCACAACGTCAGCTTCCTGTATCACCGCCTCCGCTGGGACTCGCCGGGCGGTGTGCAGACCCAGAGCAGCGTGTCCGACGCCGTCGACAGCTTCGGCACGGACTTTGTGAAGCTGGATTACGGCCTGGCCAAGCTGGATTCGCTGATCAATGCGCGCATTGCGAACGAGCTGCGCTACCAGTACGGTCGTGAGTTAAATAACGAAGGTCAGCAGCCGTACTCGGCTTACACCAAGCAGAATCTGCAGAACCCAACCACGGGTAACGTCGCGGCGTACAGCATCTTCTCGTCGGCTGGTTTCTCGGCCGGCCAGCAGACCTACTCCAATCGCGTGGCCTACCCCGACGAGCGCAAGTGGCAGATCGGCGACACCATGAGCATCAGCCTGGGCAAGCACAACATCAAGGTGGGCGAGGACATCGTCCACAACAACGACGTGCAGAACCAGTTGTTCCAGGCACAGGGCACCTTTACCTACAGCACGTCGATCGCGAACTACCTTTCCGACCTGCTGCTGCCTAACGGTTCGTGCAGCACGACCCTGACCAGCGTTGGAACCAGCCCCTGCTACAACACCTACGTGCAGGGTTACGGCCCGTCCGCCTTCGTGCTGAACACGACGGACCTTGGCTTCTTCGTGCAGGATGACTACAAGCTGGCGCCACACTTCACGCTGAACCTGGGCGCGCGGTATGACTACGAGATGCTGCCGGCACCCTACGCGAACCTGACCACCATCCCCCAGACGACGAACGCGCCCAGCGACAAGAACAACATCTCGCCGCGCGTGGGCTTTGCATGGGATCCGTACGGCCAGGGCAAGACAGTGGTGCGTGGCGGCTACGGTATGTACTTCGGCCGTATTCCCAACTCTGTGCTGCTGGGCGTGCTTCAGAACACTGGTTCCGCTAACAGCCAGACGACGGTCACCTATAGCCCGGGCAGCGCCGGACAGCCCACCATCCGCAACCAGGTGGCGAATGGCGCCGGCGCGGCACCAGCCAGCAACTTCTACTTTGACAAGCACTTCCAGAATCCCTACACGGAGCAGTTCGACTTTGCCGTGCAGCAGGACATGGGCCGCAGCAACGTGCTTTCGGTCCAGTACCTGGGCGCGCTCGGACGCGAGCTGCCGAACTACATCAACACCAACCTGGACCCGGCCAACGCCTATAACGTGACTTACAACATCGTGCCGAACGCCACCGGCAGTTGCGGTCCAACGCTCTGCGGCACCATCACCAACCGCGTCTATGGCGGGCGCAAGCAGACCACCGCAAGCGGCACGCTTTCAAACGTGTACAACGGCACGAACGTCACGCCGAACGTGCAGTTCGCCGGCATCACGGACGTCATCAGCAACATCAATTCGTCGTACCACGCGTTCTCGGTCGACGTGACCAACCGCACCTACCACTGGGTCACGTTCGATGCGAACTACACGTGGGCGCACGCACAGGATTTCTCGCAGCTGCAGACGACCGGCACGGTCACCAACAACTGGATCGACCCGTTCGGCAACCAGCGCGCGAACTACGGCAACTCGAGCCTGGACACGCGTCATCGTGCCGTGGGCTGGGCCATCCTGAACATCCCGGGCGTCTCTGACAACGGCGGCCTGATGTCGTATCTCGCGAATGGCTGGTCGATCAAGCCGCTGGTGCAGGTGCAGTCGGGTCTGCCCTACTCGGCGACGGTCAGCGGATCCACGCCGGCGCAGTGCAATGCCGTAGGCTGCCTCGCGCCTTCGTCCGCGACGACCTCAGGCGTGCAGGGTACCAGCGTCGCCTATATCCCGCAGATCGGTCGCAACACCTTCCAGTACCCGCGGACGATCAACGTCGACGCGCGTGTGCAGAAGGACTTCCGCATCCACGAGAACTACACGCTGCAGGTGATCGCAGAGGCGTTCAACCTGGCAAACCACCAGAACGTAACGTCGCTGAACACCGGCGCGTACACGCTTGCGTCTACGCCAAACGCGAATCCCGCGCTTGCACCCACGGCGACCCTGACACCCACGACCAGCTTCGCCACCGTCGCAGCGACGAACAGCACGTATGCTTTCGCGCCACGGCAGTTCCAGTTCGCGCTGCGACTGGCTTTTTAGCTGCGCCAGCCCCTTGGCGGCTGTGCGGGCGGGCAATGGCTTGAAGCCGTTGCCCGCTTCTCTTTTCGTGGTGCCTCTCTTGAGTGCTGCATTCATGGAGAAAGCAGCGCGCTCCAGCCCGCGGAACCGCTCGCCAAGGAGGAGCCTTATGAGGAGGGCCACCGGGGCTGAAGCCCCCTCCTTTCTGCCTTCCTGTCCGGAGGCGTGCCGGCCTCTGCTTTTCTCCGAACCTTGTTGCATATCAAGGGCCTGGAGGCGTGCTGGTGCGCGATTTCCAGATCCTGACCCGGGCGACTGAAGGCCTCCGGCTTTCTCCTTTGCGATCGAAGCCGGTAGACTGCGACTACACCCGTTCTCTCTCCCCCTCCGCCAGGCTTTGCGGGATTTGACGCGCACATGCCGGCCGCTCCCCCTCCTGCTCCCAGCTTGGTTGAATGACGGCTCGCCATCTTCGTGGCTGCCTTCAGGAGTGCATGGTTTGCGCTGGCTTCGCTCGACGTACCCGCTCTTTCTGCTCCTGCTGCTCCTGCAGGGCATGGCCGCCGCGCGGGCGCAATCTGCGACGACAGGTGCGCTCGGCGGCGTGGTTGCGGACCCTTCCGGCGCCGCGGTTGCCGGCGCGGAGGTGCGTCTGGAGAGCATTGCTACGGGAGCCGCGCAGAGCCTGGCCACCGACCGGCTTGGCGAGTTCTTCTTCCCGGACATCGCACCGGGCACGTACCGCCTGGGCGTCCGTGCCGATGGCTTCGAGCCGCTGCGCGTCGAGAGCGCTGACGTCGAGCTTGGGCGAACGACCAGGCTCGTTCCCAGGCTGCGCCTTGCCACCCAGGCCCAGGCGGTCCAGGTGCTGGCTTTGAATGACCTGCCGGGATTCGATGCGCCGGTGAACGCGAACCTCTCGCCCGGCAATCTGTTCGCGCTGCCGCTGGATGGCCGCCGGTTTCAGAGCCTTGCGCCCCTGACGCCACTGGTAAGCGCCGAGGACGCAGCGCCGACAGACGACAACGCAGACGGCAACGGCACAAGCGAGCCCGCGCCTGACACGGACAACGTTCGCCTCTCCGTACGCGGCCTGGACCCGAGCCAGAACCAGTACGCTCTGGATGGCCTGAGCCTGACACGCGCCTTTGACGGCGAGCCGCGCGGCGGCCCCGCGCTGCCCTTCACCGTCGCGCAGGAGGGCGTGCGCGAGTTCCAGGTGCGCACCGTGGGCGAGGGAACTGCGCGGGGCCGGGACGCGGGGGGATCGGTGAACACGATCACGCGTCGTGGCGAGGCGGCTTTCCATGGCTCGGCTTTCTTTCTGCTGCGCAACAGCGGCGTTGGCGCGGCGAATCCATTCGCGATCAGCACGCGCTACAACGGCGGCTCGCCGGTGACTTCGCTGGTCAAGCCACGCGATCAGCGCGAGCAGTTTGGCGGCTCCCTCGGCGGACCGCTGCTCAGGTCGGCGGGACGAACGAGGCTCTTCGGCTTCGTCGCGGCGGAGGGCCAGCGACGCAGTTTCCCCGCGATCTCGTCGCCCAGCGATCCGAACTTCTACCAGCTTTCCGCTGTGCAGACGGCGCTCCTGGCCAACCGCGGCGTCAACGCCGCAGCGACGGCGAAGGCGCTCGCGTTCCTCGACGGTCTGACCGGAGAAGTGGATCGCCGAGCCGATGAACTTGCGCTGCTGCCGCGTATCGACTGGCAACCCGGTGCGCGCACTACCGTGGCGGTCGACTGGGCACATGTCCGCTTCGGGTCGCCCTCCGGGCAACGCAGTGCTCCTGTTGTCGCGCGCGGACGTGCCAGCTTTGGCGATCTCACGATCC
>CBAAAE010000062.1:0-1604 GCA_964658845.1 uncultured Novosphingobium sp.
CGATGCCGTGCAGATCTCCACCCCGCCCATCTTCCACGTGGAGCACCTGGAAGGCCTGACAGCCGGCGGCAAGCACGTCTACTGCGAGAAGCCCGTCGGCGTCGACGTGCCTCAAACCCGCCACGCACTCGAGATCGCACGCAAACACAACGGCAAGCTGAGCATGGCGGTCGGCTTCCAGATCCGCTCCGCTCCGCCGTTTATGGAACTGGTACGCCGCCTCCAGGCCGGACAGATCGGTAAGATCGCGACGATGACCGGGCACTACGATTCTTCGCCAAAGGTCTATCCCGATCGCGGCTCGATGAGTGCCGATGAAAAGCGTCTGCGTAACTGGCTGTGGGACCGCACCATCTCCGGCGATATCCTGCTGGAACAGAACATCCACGTCATCGACATCTGTAACTGGGTCATGGGAACGCACCCGCTGAATGCCGTGGCCAGGCGCAGCCGCAAGGTCATTACTTTCGGTGATATTTCCGATAACTACGAGGTTATTTTCACCTATCCCGGCGGCGTGGAGTTCACCTTCACCTCCACCCAGTTCAACCTGAAAAGTTTTGGCGTCTCAGAGACCTTCTACGGCAGCGCGGGCGTGGCACAAAGCCCGTACACCGGACCACTCACCATTGAAGGCAGCCAGCCCTGGACGTGGAACGGCAACCCCGCCGCCACACCGCAGAACAACCTCGCGGAGGCCGATGCCATGAAGGATCGCAGCTTCATCGACAGCATCACCGGCAACAATTTCCAGAACCAGATTTCAGCCGGTGTCGAGACCGCACTGACCTGCATGATGGGCCGCAAATCAGCAGAACTCGGACGCCCCGTAACATGGGATGAAGTTCAGAAAGACAGCGAGACATACGCGCTTGGCTTCGATGTGAAGCAGTTCCGATAGGCCTGTTCGTGCAGGTCACCAGGTGGTGTCGGCGCAGCTGGCCGGCACCACTTACGCAACGCCGCCGTCACCTTACGCCGCCGTCATCCTGAGCAAAGCGAAGGATCTCCACATAGCGCGTTCACGCAAACAGCCCGGAGCCCTTCCACCAGAAACTCTCCCAGTCGGAATAACACCGGCAGCGCCTTCACAACCCCTCCGCAGCAAACCGCTAAAGCGGCACGCCGGCCATCGGTTCCGATGCTGGAGAAGTAACTGTCCCCGCTTCTTCCCGCTCGCGAAAGACCAGCAGAAAAGCCAATAGAACAGCCGCCGACAGCACGCTGGCAAAGATCCAGACGCCATGCCAGTCGTACACCGGCGCGCCGCCGTCTGACGGGTGCAGCGTGTACCGGTCCACCACCACACCTGACAGCCACGATCCGACAAACATCCCCATGCCCAACGTGATGAAAGCAATCAAGCCCTGTGCCGCTGAACGCATCTCGAGCGGTGCCTTGCGGTCGATGTAAATCTGTCCGGTAACGAAGAAAAAGTCATAGCAGATACCGTGCAGCAGGATGCCCGCCCATAACATCCACACGCCCGCGCCAGCGTTGCCGTAGGCAAAGAGCAGGTAGCGAATGACCCAAGCGCCCATGCCCGCGGCAAGCATGTATTTCACTCCCAGCCGCCGGAAAAACACCGGGATCAGCAGCATGCA
>CBAAAE010000062.1:1704-14436 GCA_964658845.1 uncultured Novosphingobium sp.
CCCATCACGACGGACAGGCCGGCGCCCATCAGCAGCGGTGTCGCCGTAGCCTCAATGCCCAGTTTGCCGACGATCAGGCCGATCACGATCCAACCCAGAGTTCCGAGCACCCGGATGGGGCCGAACTCCTGCTTTGGATCGCGAATGTGCCGGAACGAGAGCGAATTGGTCAGCGCCAGGGTTGGCATGTAGCACAGGCAGTGCAGCAGCATCAGCGCGTAAACCGCCCCGAAACTCTGCTGTTGCGCGGCAAGGTAGAGCAGCGCGCCACCAGCAAAGTGCAGCGTAGCCAGCACCTTTTCCGTCGGGAAGACCTTGTCCGCGATCAGGCCCACGAAGAACGGCGCGACGATCGCACCCACGGCCGTGGTGCCCGACACCAGCCCCACCTGCTGCCCGGTAAAGTGCTTCGCGGTCGACAGCCATGTGCCGATGGTGACGTACCACGTACCCCACACGACATATTCGAGGAACATCATGGCGCCAAGGCGCACTTTGATCGGCAGGCTCATGCATCTCCTTCTGTGAGGCTACGGCTCTATACGAATCGATTCGTTAGCTACTTTGCGGTTGCGGGCAGGGCAAAGGCGATGTACTCCCCGTGAATTGAATCCGTCGCTGCGGGGTGTCCGGGGGTCGCATGCGTGCGGGTAGTAGCTCGGGCAGCCGCGCAGAAGACGAGGTATTCGCGCCCGTCGATCTGGTAGACCGCGGGCATGCCTTCCATGGCCGCGCCCACCTCCGTCTGCCAAAGCACCTTGCCCGTGGCAGCGTCCAGCGCGCGAATCTTGCGGTCCCGCGAACCGGTAAAGATCAGGCCGCCAGCCGTCACGACCGGGCCCACTTTCGGGTAGTGCGTACCCGTGTTCGGATGGCCTTGCGCGGCGAGTTCGGGGACATCGCCCAGCGGCTCCTGCCAGCGGATTTTGCCGGTGTTCAAGTCATACGCGGTGAGGGTCGTCCACGGCGGCGCGATGACCGGCAGACCGCTCTGTGCGAACATGAAACCGAAGCCGCTGCGATAGTGCGCGTTTGCCGGATCGACTGGTGCGGCCGCAGCAGCCGTGACGCTGGCCGTAGCAGGTGCACGCTCGGGGTGCGCCAGGTAGGCAACAATCGCGTCCACCTCCGGCGCCGACAGTTGCGAGAACGACGGCATGGGAGCCTTGCCGTAGTGCACGATCTCTGCAATCTGCTGATCGCTCAAACGCGCATGGACGTCGACCAGCGAAGGGATCCCCGGCGGTTTGCCGTCGCGATTGACACCGTGGCAAAGCGCGCAATTTGCCTGAAAGAGCGCCTGTCCACGCGTCTCTGCGGGCACGGGCGCAGCACCTGCCACGGGCGGAGCAGCAGGCGGCGCAAGCGTCAGTTTCAGCATCGATGGCAGGTCTTTCGACACGATGTAGAAAAGGCCGTGCGCCGGGTCGGCGGCGGCTCCACCGAAGTTCGCGCCACCGTTGTTGCCGGGCATCTCGACCGTGTCTTCCAGGCCTGGCGGTGTGAACAGGCCGTCGTTGTGCGCGGCCAGCATCTGCCGTCGAAGGGCCTCGCGCTCGCCTGGTTCCAAGAACGGGCTCAGGTCATTCACCGTGAACGCCTGACGCGCGAACGGCGGAGGCTGCGTCGGAAAGGGCTGCGTCTGCCATGTCTCTTCACCGGGCATCTTCGACTTCGGGACAGGGCGCTCTTCAATCGGCCACAGCGGCTTGCCCGTGTCGCGGTCGAAGACCCACACAAAGCCCACCTTGCTGGCCTGCGCCACCACGTCCTGCAGCTTGCCGTTGTGACGAACCGTCAGCAGCATCGGCGTGGTCGCGTTGTCGTAATCCCATATGTCGTGGTGCACGGTCTGGTAGTACCAGCGCAGCTTGCCGGTGGCCGCGTCGAGCGCCAGCAGGCTGTCGCCAAACAGGTTCTTGCCGGTACGATTTGCACCATAGAAGTTATATTTCGGGCTGGCGGTAGGCACAAAGACGGTGCCGCGTTTTTCATCGAGCGCCATGCCGCTCCACGCGTTGGCGCCGCCCACCGTCTTCCACGCGTCCTTCGGCCAGGTGTCGTAACCCACCTCGCCGGGATGCGGCACCGTGTGAAAGGTCCACGTCAGCGCACCGGTGAGCACGTTGTACGCGCGAATGTCGCCGGGGCCCGACGCGTACTCTTCGTTGGTGGCCGAGCCGAGGATCAGCAGGTCCTTGTACACGCGACCGGGATTCGCGGATTGCACCAGCGTCAAGTGGTTCGCATTGCGGCCAAGACCCTCGCGCAGGTCTGTCTTACCATCGCGACCGAAGCTCATGACCGACTTCCCCGTCGCCGCGTCGAGTTCCTGCAACTCGTTGTCGACGGCCAGGATCAGCCTGCGGTCCTTGCCATCGGCGCTCTGCCAGTAGTTCAGGCCGCGCGTCGTGATCAGCGGTGTCTTCGCGTGGAAGCTGTGCGTCCAAAGCTCCGCACCCGTCACTGCATTCAGCGCTACGATCGAGCTGTTGTGCGCCAGCACATACATCGTGCTGCCAACCACAAGAGGACTGAAAAGATAGCCGTGATCATCGCCCGTGGGAAAACTCCACACCCGCTGCAGCTTTGACACATTGCCGCGATCGACCTGCTGCAGCGAGGAGTACTGCGCGCCATCCGGTGACCCTCCGTAGTCGCTCCACGTGGCGTGGTCCTGCGCGCGGGCGAGCGTGCCGGCCGCGCACAGGAGCGCCGCGAAACACGACATCGCTTTACGGGTGTTGCTGTGCAATTTGACTCTCCTGGTTGTCTTCCTCAACTGTCGATCTGCTTTCTTCAACCCTCTGCGGGTACAAGCACACATGCAGATCCGTTCACTGCGTTACGGGATGACAAGGTGAAGCATTACGGGATGGCAGGCTAAATGTGAGGATGACAAGCGGTGTACGGAATGACCGGCGAACGAAACAACGGTACCGCTAGCGCTGCGAAAGATCGCGAATCCAGATGTCCTTGAACTGCATGTTCCCGGCCCCGCCCGCGTGCAGTTGCAGGGCGATCTTGCCATCGGGCGCGCCCGGCTTGGGATCGGTGTAGTCGACCATCTGCACGCCGTTCAAACGCGAGCGATAGCGATTGCCCACCACCTCTACCAGGTAGTCGTTCCAATCGCCCTTGCGCACGACGCCTTCGTTTTCCGGCGACGGCCACACGACCCAGCCGCGACCGTCCTCGGCATAGACACCGGCGGTGTGGTGCATCATTGTGCAATCAATTTCAAACTGCATGCCCTGGGTAGTGTCAACCGAATTCGGCTTAAACCCCGTGTGGAAGAACACGCCACTGTTGCCGTCGCCTACGCACTTAAAACGCAGCGAAAGCTGAAAGTCCTTGTAGTCCTTCGCCGTCTCAAGATAGCCATAGGCCTTGGTCAGACCGCGGCCGTGCAGCAGGCTGTCTTCCACCGTCCAGCTCTCCGCGCCGACAGGCGTCCAGCCGGTAAGGTCGGTGCCGTTGAACAACTGGATCCAGTCGTTGCCCGGGGTCTTCGGCTTCGGCTGCGCCTGCTGCGCTGTGGTGCCAGGCGCCGCGCCTGCAAGGATCGCCAGCGCCGCAACACCGGCAAACAGACGCAGGCAACGTGTGCGTTTGCGGATCGCGCGAGTGGCGGATTCGATCGAAGAAACGAGGTGCAGCATGTTCATACGGTGACGTTCTCCCTGTGACGGAAATCCCTGGGCCATCGTACATGGCGCGGGGACCAGAGGTGGCTTCCAACAGCTCGAGATTGCCTGGGAATGCTCATCGAATTTGCGTTGCCCGCCACGCCCACGCGATGTATGTTGAAAGCGCCGGTCGCGAGGTCTCGCATGATTGGAGTCATCCGCAACATCACATCTTGCTTGCACGCAGTCTGCTCGCGTGGGCCTGTGAGCTGCGCTGACAGTGTCCGTTGCCCTCTTCAGCACGAGGCTGGTGCCTGATCATGGGGACCTCCGCACCCACTCTCGCCGGCCCGCGACCCACGCAGGACAAGCAGCGCGATGCTGCGCGGCACGCCTCCCCCAGGAAGCCGGACATGCTGGACGCCGGCCGGACGCGCCTCTCACCCGGACCAGCATCTTCACCGGCTCTTTCGCCTGGTGTCCCCTCCCCTAACGCTCGCGTGCGGCTGCAGAAGAAGCTCGCCGTCGGTTCCTCGGCTGACCCGCTGGAGCATGAGGCGGACGCTGCGGCGGAGTCCGCGGCCGGCGGCCACACCTTCGTCACGCGACGCCTGTACGCGCCGCCCGTGACCGATGCACCGCCGATCGTCGGTCGCGTTCTGCGTTCCCCTGGACAGGCGCTTGACGGTCACACGCGGCGCTGGGCAGAGCCTGCCTTCCAGCGCGATTTCAGCGGTGTGCGCATCCATCGCGGACCTGAGGCGGAGAAGTCCGCGGAGAGCGTGCAGGCACACGCGTACACCGTCGGATCGTCGATTGTCTTCGGCCGGGACAGTGCCCGCTCCGGGCCGGAGTACCGCCGCCTGGTCGCGCACGAGCTCGCCCACGTAGTGCAGCAGGGCGAAGCCGCTCCCCTGGACCCGCGCGCGCGGAACGATGCGCAGCGTGCGTCGCCCCGCGTTCCTCTTGCAGGTGCCGGCAAGGCCCGGGTCGCTCCCCAGCCGCGCGCGAGCGGCCTGCTGCAACGCTATGACGACACCCGTTCGAAGGACCTTGGCTGGAAAGAGGAGCTGCTGGTTACCGTGGCGTCGGCCCCCGCTTACGCGGTGGGTGGGACGGCGCATGACCTCGCACATGCCACATGGCACGGCTTCATTGCAGAAGTCGATGCGAACGGCGGCGCGGCCAAGGACAAGATCAAGGACCGCCTCGTGGAGTTCATCCACAGCCCGTCCGAGCTCCTGCTGTTCTTCCCGAAGTACTGGTGGGGTCTGATCAAGGGAGTGTTCAGCCCCATCACGGGCCTCTTCGACCTCGCCAAGCTTGTCTACCAGGTGGGACAGATCGTCGTCACCGTCGGCAAGCGCGCGTGGGAACACAGCAGTGAGATTGTGGCGAGCGGAACTGCCCTCGCAAAGAAAATGGAGGAGCTTGGCGGCGACGCTGTCAAGGCAATCAAGGGCTTCTACGACAACCGGCTGTCCACGGCAAAGGGTCTGCTAGCCCTGATCGACGAGATCAGCAATCAGGCCACGGACGCCGCAGAAACCGGCGGCCACAAGATTGCCACCATGCTGTTCGAAGCGGCGAACCAGCCCATTCCGGACCTGGCCGAAACGGCCGGAGAAATCATCGGCACCGTCGTCGTAAACATCGCTCTTTTTGTTCTGACAGACGGGATCGGCGACGCCATCCTGCAGATCGCGACCAAGCTCGGCGAGTTCTCAAGCGTGCTCTCCAAGCTGGGCAAAGGCGCGCAGGCGCTGGGCAAGATCGCGGAAGTCGTGGGCGGCCTGCTGGGAAGGGTTGGCGGATGGATCGCCAAGCTGGAAGCCCTGATTGCAAAGGCGGCGGGAGTCCTGCTGAAGCCGCTGTCCCCGCTGCTGGAGAAGTTTGGCGAGGTGATGGGCAGCCTGCGCACCTTTCTGCGCGATCTGCTCGGCATCGCCGAAAAAGCAGAGGCCCAGGAGGCGGCGGCCGCCGCAAAGGCGCTCGCGGAACAGGCCGAAAAGCCGCACGCTCCCGCTGCCGCAAACGACCCGCACGCCCCGGCCGCGCACCCGGACAAGCCGCCCGCGAAAAAGCCTGCAACGCCGCATCACGAGGATGCCCCGCAGCAGCACGCACCTGCCGGAGACGAGCCGCACCACGCGCCTGCTCCCGTCAAACCTGCCGCCAAGCCAACGGCTCCGCCAACGACGGACGCACCTCCGCAGGCAGCGCAGCCAGTGGGCCCGGCAGCACCGGACACTGCACCGCCCCGTGCCAAGGTACCAAAGAAGCCCGCGCCCCCCAGGCCAGCGCCCGGCAGCGGTCCCGCGCCTCAAATGGAAACTGCTCCCGGCATCATCGCGGAGCCACGCACCGCCAAAACCGGCGGCATCACGAAGATCAAGGAAGGACGGGACGTCTTCGGCAACAAGGTCACGGACATCGAAGGCGAGTTGAAGCCCGGCATGAATCGCCCGACCGCTCCAAACTACAACAAGGAATGGCTGCGCAAGGACCTTGCCGATGACGTCGCTGCGTCGCTGACCGCTCGCAAAGGCATGTCTGCCGCGGAGGCCAGGGCTGCAGGCGAAGCGCTCTCAAAGAACTACGAGGCGGCTCATCTGTGGGGACCGGGCTTCGGCGACGAGGCTGCGGCCGGCATGATGTGGGCTCCCACCGATGTCAATCAGATGATGCAGAATCGCTTCGCGGAAAAGTTCGCACGCCAGCTCTACACCGAGGCAGCGGCCGCTGGCGGAACTGTCCGAATGACTGCGAGCGCGGTACCCTTCGAGCGGGAGGTGCTACTCCAGAACGGCCTGCCGGGGCGTGGCGAGTTCCTCGAGCACGCGCAATACAAGATCACAATCACCCGGCCGAACCTGCCACCGGAAGAAGTGCTCATCACCGTAAAGGCAGACCTTCCCGGACCACACGCCAGCGGCAGCATCGAGCTGTATCCACCGTCCATGGCGGAACGGTTTTTCAAGATCTTCTAGGGGGTGACGTTCACGATGGCCTGTGCCCTCAGCTAACGAGCACTGCCATCCTGGAATGAGGCTGTCGTGCCGAATGGGTCTGTCATGCCCGAACAGGTCTTTCCTCCCGTGATGAAATTGTCATCCCGTAACGAAGTGGATGGATCTGCATGTGTGCCTGTGCCAGCATGCTGGCCGAATCGAGGTACAAAGGCCGATGCTTCTCCTGGGAGAACCGCAGGACGTGCCTTCTCCGGCGCATGCCGGCAACCTACCGGCTCCGGGCACACATGCAGATCCCTTCGCTACGCTGCGGGATGACAAGCTGCAGATCCCTGCTGTACAGACCGCTCGCATTGCTTCAGGCGCGCGCTTCCATGCGCAGGCAGTGCCGGTAGAACGCGGCGTCCTCCTGTCGCACCCGGTGTTCCAGCCGCGTGGCGATTGCGGGGTTCGTCTTGGCATCGCCCAGCAGGTGCGTGTAGCCGACGCGTGCCGCAGTGGCTTCGTCGTAGGTGGCATCCCACGAGGGAAACAGGTATGCGATGCGCACACCGGGAAACCTGGTGGCCGGATCGAAGCGGTGATAGTCCACGCAGGCGGCCAGTTGGAACTGCTCAAGCGCCATGTTGTAGCCGCTCTTGTCCGGCATCATGCGCCACGCCTCCCGGTTGGCCGGGTTAAGTGCCATGTCCAGCGCCAGGCCTGAGAAGTACTGCATAAACGGCACATGATTGCCGCCGACCAGGCCGCAGTTTTCTTCCCGAAAAGTGCCGTTTGACCGCTCCAGAGCCCACGTCCACTCCGTCGGCATCGGTCGCCCGTGGCTCTGAAACACCTGCTGGATTTCTGCGGGGCTGCACCACGCATGCTCAAGCTCATGCCGTTCCGGACATTGCGCGAACACAGGTGCGTCCAGCATTGCGGCGGGCAGTGGCTTCCAGAGGAACACATCGGTATCCAGATGGACGAACGGCCGATCCTGCAGCCGGTAAGCAGCCAGCTTGCCCAGGGCCCACCAGCCCGAGTCCGCATCACGCAGCGCATCCAGATCGGTCGTGACGTGGGTAAACGGCAGACCCAGCTGGTCTACCAGCAGGGCCTTGCCGGGACTGTCAGTAACCAGCACCGTCTCTGGGAAAGACCGGCTGGCCAGGCGCAGCGACAGCCCCCACGCCATCCAGTGATGTCGGGGCATGCACCAGATGCGTCCCTTGTACTCGCGAAACGGCTTGCTCCAGAACGACCACACAGCGCGCATAAGTCCCCTACCTTACGACTGTCGTGAAGTGTCCCATGATGCTGAAGGTGGCGGGCGTTGACCAGCGTGCCCCAAGCACCCCGGACACGGAAGCAGCAAGCGAGTAGGCGTCCGTCACACCATCGCCGGGATTGCTGTTCAGCGAAAGTGTGACCTGGGCGTCGGTGGTTCCGGCTTTCACCGTCGCCGTGGCGGGAATGCTCACAACCTGCCCCGCACCAGTGCCGGTCAGCGAAAACGTCACCACGGTATCTGCAGCAGGCGCGTAGTTCAGCAACACGGTGGCGATCACGCTCCCCACCGGCTGGCCCTGCGCGTTAGTTAGGGTCACGCCGGCCCCGAAACCGCTTACCTCGTTGTAGTTGATGAAGTTGGGATTCACCGTCACGCTGGCGACCGTGAGCGAAGGTGAGAGGTACAGCCAACTCTCGAAGTCGGAGGATTGCTCGCCGGTCCCGGTTGGCATCGTGAGAGACATGTTGCTCTGCACGCCGCCCGTGCCAAGCGCGAGGCCATCGAGGTAAAGCGTCCCTGTCTGGGCGGCTGCATACACGCCTGTACCCGGCAGACGCACGCGCAGCCTGCCGAACGTTCCGGTGGGCAGACCCTGGGCCAGCATCTGGTTCAGGGTCGAGGCCAGGTAGTAGAGCGATCGCTCAAAGACCGACACCTGGCCGCCCGCGGGTGTCAGCCACGTGACGACGCCCCCGGCGACGGTGATACCCTCCGGTGCTTCCAGCGTGTACACCTGCCGGAACATTGGTGCGATAGTCGTTGCGGACCTGCCGACGATCTGGCCGCTTGAAAATGGAAACTCCGCGATCTCAAGCGTCACCTGGAAGTTGGCGCCGGACCACGGGCAGGTTGGAGCGGCGTCCAGCGTGACGGACAAACCGGCTTCCATGAACTGATCGACCGTCATGGCGGTGTCGTTCTTCCAACTGGTTGCCGACACATGCAGCGCCGGCGGCATGACGTTCGAGGCCAGCTCCGTCAGCGGCGGAAACGTCTTGCGGCAGTCGCTCACAGTGAACGGAGAACTCGAAGGTGGCACAAACAAGTCCAGCACCGAGCGCGGCCGGCTCACTGCCTGCGTCGAGCCATCATTGAGCCGTAGGCACGCCAGGGGAGCCGCGAAGACCTGCATGCTGCCGGGACTCTGCTGCGGGTCGCCGCCGCACGGTGGCCAGAGCAATGCGCCGGTGGCGCTCCTTGCCGGAATCGTCCAGAAGTCGCCTGACGCGTACGTGCCGGCGGAAAAGCTCACCTCGATGCCATCCTCAAGCATCACCGGCAAGCCCGAAGCCGGTACCCCTCTCCACCCTGCGCCGCTGCCTGTCTGGTCCCATCGCCGCAGACGTGCGTTCCGGCTCGGATCGACCGACACGACTGTGGTGGTGACCGTGACAGTCCGGTTATCCTCGTCGACCGACTGCACCGCGTAGAGGGTTCCCGGCTGGTTCGGCGTCTCCCCGAACAGGTAGGTGTCGTCGGTAAGCTCGACCCAGTCGCCCGCGGCGACACCCAGGTTTGCATCGTTCCAGAGGTTGTCCAACTGGATGACCTGGCCCTGCACACCGGTCACCGCAAACACCACCGAGCCGTTTTCGCGAGACCACTTGAAGGTGGCCTGCTCCAGTGTTCCGCCGATGTGCACCTCCACGCGGTACAGCTGGTTCTCCAGGCCGAGATAGCCGCCGCTCCACACCGGTTCGCAGCCGCAACTGTCCGCGCCGGTCTGGACGGTGACGCTGAGCTTTCCTGTGCTGGCTGCGACCTGTGTTTTGTACATGGCGTCGCAGCAATCGGGCTGCACTGGGGCAGCTTCTGTCGGCGACGGGGCCGCTCCCGACGCGGGTGCTGACGGCGTCGTGCCGGCGGCTGGCCTGACGAACATCAGGTCGGATAACACGCGTTTTCTCAGCAAAGACCCACCCAACGACTGGCCCGCCGAAGGAGCGGAGGCTGTGCTGAAACTGGCTGCTGGAGCCGCCGCCGCGGTTCCGGCCAACCTGCCCACCACCCGAGCCACCGTCTGCAGGCGAAGTGTGGTGTCTGCCTGGCCCAGCGCCGGTTCAGTCAGGCACGGATCGTCCAACGGGCTGACCACCCGCTGCCACACCTCCAGCCACATCTGCAGAGACCCCGTGTCACCCGCACTCTCCAGCCGGCGCAGCAGGTCTGCCGAGGTCAGCCCGGGCTCCACCAGGAAGGTCTGCGTGTCATAGGTGACCGGCTCGGGGAGCTCGACCAGCAGGCCGTCCACGTAGTACCGGCCGGCACCGATGTGGATGTCGCTTCCCTCGACCGTGATCGCGAAGCCGCAGTCATCTTCGGGCCCGCCGAACTCGCCGACCACGTCGCGGATCTCAGTCCGGCGCAGGTGGTCCTCGATAGCGAGACCTTCATTCGCGTCGGCATCCAGCCGCACCCGACCCTGCCGCTCCAGAACCGCGGTGTACCCCTTTGAAGCATCGAATCGAATACGGCTGAAGTCGCCTGTCATCGCTGTGCCCTTCCTTGCTTATCCAAAGTTTTCAATGTCCGTCCCGCGCCTTTGCCGGTCCTCATAGCAGGCGAATCCCGATGCCCATGGGCGGCGCATCCTGTTCCTGTTCGCAGTCGCACACGGACTGGGTTACCCCGTACACCGACGTCCGCAACGGCCGATGCCGCGTGCCTGAGGACGGCATCAGAAACACACCCGATCCGTATCCCGCCGGCAGAAAATCCGGTGCCCGCAACTGCACGTTGCGCACCGCCTCCGTCTCTGCAATGCTCATCCATACACCCATCTGCGAGCCGTTATCCGCGCCCGTCCACACCGCGTACGGCGTGTCCTCACTCAGCAGGCAGTATCCCGGATTGCCATACTGCAGCGACACAAACCTGGGCTGCAGAGCCGCTCCGTCCGTCGCGGTATCCGGCAGGCAGCGGTAGCGGCGCGGCGTCAGCGAAGCCCACGGCACACTGCAGAAACGCACACATCCACTCTGCCGTTGGCGCGACCACACCGGCGCCGCCCATCCATCCAAACGGTGCAGTTTGGCGATGAAGATGGTGTTCGATGCCAGCGGCATGGCCTGGACGTGCACCTTGCCGATCACGGTCGAATCTTCGACATGCAGCGACGGCCCGGCACTGACCAGGTCAGGACCCGCAATCGCCGGGCAGCAGGGAGAACCCGCATCCACAATGCTCGCTGTTAGCCGCAGTGACGTGGCGGAACTGACCGCGACTGGACCGGTGATGCAACGATCCAGGCAGACACATCCACCCGGCCCCAGGTCCGTCGTCAGCAGGCTGGGCTCGCACGGCTGCAGCGGGTCGCCGCACTCGGTCAGGGAGAGGCCCGGGATCAGGGTCGTATCCTCCATTTGCAGCGAGCAGGCCTCGCCGCCGAGGCGCACCTGGCCCGCGATCCGCAGGCCGCTGATCCTGCACACGGCCAGGGGTGGCGTGTCGCCATCCGGCAGCGGGGCAGCCGGCAGACCTCGAACTTCCAGGTCGCCCACCAGCGAAGGCCAGCTCCGGATCCACACCGGCAGCGGCGGTCCCGGATCGTCCGGCACCATCTCCGCAGCCGCGATCAACAGGCTTGATTCGCCCGATAGCAGGATCGCCGACATACCGGTAAGGTCTTCCGTGAAGACACCGTACGAAGGCACCAGGATTCGACCGGACGACCCGGTAGGCAGCGCGTTCCAACCCGCAACCGCGCTTGCAAAAGTGGGGTAATCAGCCGACCCAACCAGAGCCGTCCAACCTGCGGGCAGCGTTACATCCTCCGCTAGAAAATCCGAACGGTCATAAGGCCCGCCACCCACTTCCCCCGGAAATCCAACACAAAAATCAACCGTCAACATGACGGGCAAAGCGACCTCAGGGCCGAACTGGATGCGACCCGTCGCGGGGTCCACGGCAATCCTGTCCGGCGGCAGGTTCGCTCCTCCGCACCGCAGGTCCGCACCCACGATCAGGCCAGCGTCCACCGGCACACCGTCCGCCACGAGCTGCAGGCTCGAGGGGTAGAACCGGCTTACGTCCGCCGCGAAATCCTGCCATGCAATCGGCCGGGGCACGTCCGCATCCGTGCTCAGGCGATCGAACGCGGTGCGCAGTGGCGGCTGCTGAAACAACGCGGTCTCGATGCCAAGCGGATGAAACAGGAAGCGCCCGACCCCCTTGGCAAACGCCGGCACACCGGTCATGGGAAAGCTTCGCCAGCGCCACATCCATAGCGACACGTTCGGCAGGTTGAACCGACCACCGCCATGCAGCCGCATGCCCAGCGGGACTGCGTCAGGGTCCGCAGGCGGCGTGTTCCGCGGCGCGATGGAGCGCACATCGACGGTGTGAGCCGCGCGCGCAAAAGGGTCGCGAATGCCGGTCGACGCGCCCATGCGCAGCGTCGCTGCCAGGGGATTGCGGGTATTGCGCAGGCTCAGGTTGGTCAGCAGGTTTCGGAACTCCTCCACAACGACGACGGGCCTGTTCGCGACGTCTGTGGTCACCTGCTGCAGGGCCAGGTGGGTACCCTTGCGACGCCGGTAGCCGATGGTGTTGGCCACCTCCGCACGGCCTTCGCTTGCCGCCGTACCGCTCGTGTAGATGGGCTCAAAGCCGATCAACTGGCCGATGTACGGCACCACCCACGGCGCACAGGTCTCAATGAACTGGTCGTCATAAAGCTGCAGCAGGTTGTCTTCCAGCAGCGCTGACTGCCCTTCCATCACCTCAAACAGGGCACGCAGCGCACCACCCTGCTGCAGGTCGCGCGTGCGATAGACAGCCGGCAGCAGGTCGTACAGCGTCGGCGTGACAGTAGCGTCGCTCATGACCAGACCTCCAATCCGTTCGCCTGCGCGGGATC
>CBAAAE010000063.1:0-14423 GCA_964658845.1 uncultured Novosphingobium sp.
GGTCAAGGGCAGTGCCGTTGGGCATGGCGGCCGTGATCGCGACAATCTTGGGATCCTTGTGTGCCAGCTTTACGAGCGTCTCCGCGAAGACTTCGGAGTACGTCTTTTGGCCTGCCGTACCCGTGTCGCCGGTGGTCGGATCGTAGGGCCCAAGGCCGTGGAACTTCTTCTGCTTGTCGAGAGCCGGCTGAAAACCACGGCCCTTCTGGGTGATGGCGTGCAGTACCACGGGGCGATTCTGCTGCTTGAGGAACTGGAAGGTTTTCACCAGCAGGGGCAGATCGTGGCCGTCGATGGGGCCGTAGTAATCCAGGCCGAACTCTTCGAACAGCATGGCGGGGCCAAGCAGACCTTTGACGCTCTCCTCGGCCTTGCGCTGGACGTGTTTTGCAGCCTTGCCGCCAAAGCGCTCGATCAGCACGGACGCTCGGTCGTGCAGATAGGTGAAGTTCGGGTGGGTGACGATCTTGTGGAAGTAGGCTGCAATCGCGCCGACATTCTTGTCAATCGACCACTCGTTGTCATTCAGGATGATGATCAAACGCTTGGTCTGCGCGGCGACGTTATTCAGCGCCTCATACGAGATACCGCAGGTGAAGGCAGCATCACCGGCAAGCGCGACCACATGCTCGTCACCGCCGCTTAAATCGCGTGCGACGGCCATGCCGAGCGCCGCAGACAGGGCCGTTCCGGCATGGCCTGCGCCGAAGCTGTCGTGCTCGCTCTCGGTGCGGAGCATGAAGCCGTTCAGCCCGCCGGGCTGGCGAATGGTGTCGAAGCGCGACTCACGTCCGGTCAGCAGCTTGTGCACGTAGGCCTGGTGGCTGACGTCGAAGACAAAGGAATCGCGGGGCGTATCGAAGACGTAGTGCATGGCGATGGTCAACTCCACCACGCCCAGATTTGGGCCAATATGCCCGCCGGTCTTTGCGACGCTGCGGATCAGCCTCTCCCGGATCTCCTCTGCCAGGTCAGACAGTTGCGCTATAGAAAGCTTCTTGATGTCTGCGGGGGATTCGATCGTAGGAAGAAAATCGCTCATGCTTCTATGAATAGGACGCTGCATGGGGCGGGAAGGGGACTTACCCATTCCTCACCGAATGTTGATGCACTGAAAGTGTAGACCCTTTCGGCGGATCATTCCGCCATGGCTTCCACGATTGCCAGCGATGGAGCGGCTTCTTCGAGAGCGCCTTCCCACCGCGCAATTACCGCGCTGGCGAGGCAGTTCCCCGCCACGTTGATGGCGGTCCGACCCATATCCATGAGGGCGTCGATGCCCAGCAGGACGAGGATGGGCTCGCTGGGCAGGCGCAGCGTGCCCGCCGTCGCCAGCAGGACCACCAGCACCGCGCGTGGCACGCCCGCAACGCCCTTCGACGCCAGCATCAACGTACCCATCATGAAGATCTGCTGCCCAACGCCGAGCGGCACGTTTGCTACCTGCGCCACGAACACCATCGCCATCGCGAGATAGAGCGTCGACCCGTCCAGGTTGAACGAGTACCCCGCCGGAATGACGAACGCAAGGATGCGGCGAGGCACACCGAAGGCCTCCATCTCCTCCATCGCGCGAGGCAGGGCGGCTTCGCTGGTGGCGGTGGCAAAGGCAATGGCGGCAGGACCCGAGATGTGGCGCAGAAGGCGTCGCAATGGCAGCCGTGCGAGCATGGCGACCGGCAGCAGGACGCATAGAACGAAGAACAAGGCCGCACTGTAGAACACCAGCAGCAGCTTGCCAAGGTGCACCAGCACGCCCGGACCCATGCGCGCGACGGTGTACGCCATGGCCGACGCCACGCCCAGAGGCGCGAGGTACATCACGATGTTCGTGAAGCGGAACATCACTTCGCTCAGGCCCTCGGCCAGTCGCAGAACGGGTTCGGCTTTTGCGCGGGGAGCCAGCGCGAGCGCCATGCCGAAGATCGCGGCAAAGACGGCCACCTGCAACACCTGGCCTTCCGCGATCGATTTGGCGAGGTTCTCAGGAAATACGTGCGCCAGGAAGTCCTGCCAGTGCATGGGCGGGGCGCTCGCTACGGTGCCGGCCATGTCCGCGGGGAGCGTCACGCCCACTCCCGCCTTCGAAAGATTCGCGGCAACCAGGCCGATCACAAGTGCGATCGTCGTCAGCACCTCGAAGTAAAGCAGGCTTTTCCAGCCCATGCGACCCACGCTCTTCAGGTCGCCATGCCCGGCGATGCCGCTGACCAGCGTGGCCAGGATGAGCGGAGCAACGATGGTCTTCACCAATCGCAGAAAGATGTCGCTGAGGAAGTGCGTTTGTACCGCGATGGACGGCGCATCCAGGCCGAGTTCGACACCTGCAATCATGGCCACGACGATCCAGGGTGTCAGCCTGCGGCGCAGGAACGCGGCCCAGCCCAGCAGCAGCAGCACTCCTGCGCCACGCAGCACAACTCCCGCAAAGTGGAGGCCGGCGGAACCGCCTTCCGCTTTGATCCCGGCGATCGCACCCGCGCCCAGCAGCAGCGCAGCCGCGCACCACAGCGCGATCTCAAGTCTCATCCTCGAACGTACAGGCATTGCCACACTCTACCGGTTTCCCGGCGGCACAGGTAGAGTGTTGCTGATGGCCTTCGCCCTGAGATCGCTTGTGCTTGCCGGCTTGCTGCTGCCAGTTGCGTGCCGGGCGCAACTGGATCCGCTTTCTCACCATGCGCAGCCAAGCAGCCCGCTGACCCAGCCGACGCTCTCTCCCGGCGTGATGCAGTTGATGGCGCTTGACACGCAGTTCAGCAGAGACACCCTCAAGGGCGGCGGCAGCGCGTTCGCGACCTGGTTCGCCGACGACGCGCTCGCGCTGAACAACGGCAAGGCACCGGTCTACGGCAAGACGAACATTGCCGCCGATGCGAAGTGGGATCCGCAGCAGTACCAATTACAGTGGCAGCCAACCGGCGGCCAGATGGGTCCATCGGGCGACATGGGATTTACCTGGGGCCACTATGACGGCCACTCGAAGGACCGCAGAGGAAACGATGTGACGACAAGCGGCCGGTACATCACGGTATGGAAGCGTATGCCCGATGGCAAGTGGAAGGTCGCCCTCGATGCCAGCGCCAACGAGGCACCCGCAGAGGGCGATTGCTGCGCCCTGCCAAAGCCGTAACGCCCTGCATTCCGCTGATTCTGTACGCTGAGTGGCTTCAGCCACCGAGATAGAAGTATGAGTGCAATCGTAAGCGGCTTCAGCCGCCGAGATCCAATCTCGGTGGCTAAAGCCACAGTCCCTGGAGCTTGATGATCTATCTCAGGGGCTGAAGCCCGGGCCGGGCGCTATTCCTCGTCCTTTTCCTTTAGCCGAGCGACGATGCTGAAATCTTCGAGCGTGGTTGTGTCGCCTTTGACATCCCCGGTTACGGCGAGTTCGCGCAGCAGGCGACGCATGATCTTGCCAGAGCGCGTCTTCGGGAGGGCCGGCGTGAAGCGAATCTCGTCCGGGCGGGCCAGCGCGCCGATCTCGCGCGCCACGTGCTTCTTCAGCTCGTCTTTGAGCGACGGCGTCACCTCCACGTCGTCTTCTAGCGAGACGAACGCGACGATGCCCTCGCCCTTCATCTCGTCAGGACGGCCGACAACGGCGGCCTCCGTGACCTTGGGATGGGCTACCAGCGCGGACTCGATCTCCATGGTTCCCAGCCGGTGACCGCTTACGCTCAGCACGTCATCGACGCGGCCCATCAGCCAGAAGTAGCCGTGCTCGTCGCGGCGAGCACCGTCGCCGGTGAAGTAGCTGCCGGGAATCTCGCTCCAGTACGTGGCCTCGTACCGCTCGGGATCGCCGAAGATGGTGCGCGCCATGGCCGGCCAGGGGCGCCGCACCACCAGCAGGCCGCCGTGGCCGGGCGGCACGGGCAGGCCGTCCTTCGTGACAATTTCCGGCTCGATGCCGAAGAACGGCAGCGTCGCCGATCCCGGCTTCGTCGCCACCGCGCCGGGGATGGGCGCGATCATGATGGAGCCGGTCTCCGTCTGCCACCACGTGTCCACGATGGGGCAGCGTTCGTGGCCGATCTCGCGGTGATACCACATCCATGCCTCCGGGTTGATGGGCTCGCCGACCGTTCCAAGCAGCCGCAACGTTGCAAGCGAGTGCTTGCGAACGCACGCCGTACCCCACTTCATAAAGGCCCGAATGGCCGTCGGCGCGGTGTAGAAGACGCTGACCTTGTGCCGGTCGATGATGTCCCAGAAGCGATCGTTCTCCGGCCAGTTTGGCGCGCCCTCGTACAGCATGACGGTCGCGCCGTTCAGCAGCGGACCGTAGATCACGTAGCTGTGCCCGGTCACCCACCCCACGTCGGCCGTGCACCAGTACACGTCACTCTCCTGCAGGTCGAAGATGTACTTCGTCGTCAGCAGCGTCCCCACGGCGTAGCCGCCGGTGGTGTGTACCAGGCCTTTCGGCTTGCCGGTGGTGCCGCTCGTGTACAGGATGTACAGCGGATCTTCCGAGTCCATGGGCTCGGCCGCGCAGTGAGTACCGGCTGTCGCCATCTCCTCATGCAACCAGTGATCGCGGCCCGCCTGCATGGGCACGTCATGCCCGCTGCGTTGATGCACGATCACAGCCTGCACCGATGCGGAGCGTTCGAGCGCCTCATCGGCAATCTTCTTCAGCGAAACGTCCGCGCCACGGCGGTAACTCGTGTCCTGCGTGATCAGCAGGTTGCAGTCCGCGTCATTCATTCGGTCCGCAAGAGCCTGCGCCGCAAAACCGCCAAAAATCACGTTGTGCACTGCACCGATGCGTGCACAGGCCAGCACCGCCATCACGATCTCAGGGCACACACCCATGTAAATCGCGACGCGATCGCCTTTCACCACGCCAAAGCGTTTCAAAACATTTGCGAACCGTTGCACCTGCGAATGCAATTCAAGATAGGTAAGCGAACGAACCTCTCCCGGCTCGCCCTCCCATAGCAGCGCGACCTTCTCGCCGCGGGTTCCAAGCGCATGCCGGTCCACTGCGTTGTGGCACAGGTTCAGCTTGCCGCCGACAAACCATTTCGCATGGGGAACGCTCCACTCCAGCACGGTTTCCGGCTCGGTAAACCAGTCCAGTGCGCGAGCCTGCTCCGCCCAGAACGCTTCATTGTGGTCGATGGAGTGGCGGTACATCGCATCGTATTCCGCGCGAGAGCGGATGTGTGCGCGCGCGGCAAAGTCAGCCGGCGGCGGGAAGCTGCGGTCTTCACGGAGTGACGAGGTGAAGGCGGTGGTGGGCTGCGGATCGGCCATGCGGCAGTGCTTCCTTTGCGACGGAACGGATGTGGCGAACCAGAGCCTGCGCGCGCAGACCCGGTTAGAAGTGCCGCTGCGATTCTATGCGTTCCGCTGCACTGCGCGCGCACCGTGAGCGCCTGATAGCCTTGAGGACATGTACGGCTTTACCGTTGCCAGCCTGATCGGTGTGTGCCTGGGCTTCATGTTCGGGGTAGGCTGCGCGCTTGCGGTGATGTACTCCATCTACCTGGGCGGGTACCGCGCGGCACTGGGTGACGCCGCGTTGAAGGACAAGCCGAAACAGTACTTCGAAGAGCTTGCAAAGGTTGAAAAGATGCGGGCCAAGATCCCTGCAGGATAAGACGTGTGACATAGAACTTCCCGTAGCCTTTTTCGCGGCTTTAGCAGCCGAAATAGGAACGGGAAAGGTATGGATGTGGCTTTAGCCGCTGAGACGGCCATCCTGGCGGCTAAACCGCGTCCCAACAGAGCTCTCCACTATCCTGGAGCCTAAAGCCTTCAAGACGCCCGCGCGCTAAGCTGGCGATCTGCCCGCATCAGCCTGCTTCAGCTTCTGCACTTCCTTCATCAACTCATCGATCTTGTTCAGGATTTCCTCATGCCGCGTGCGTGGAAAGCTGTCTTCCATGCTCTCGACGTAAAAGGTGCCGCCCGGCTCGAGCGTGCACTCTTTCACATCGCCAAGGCCACGGATGTTCTGCTTATGCAGCACGCCGATCAGCTCTTCGCGCGTCATAATTTCGCTGTCCATCGCCTTCTGGTCGACCTCGCCATCCCTGACAAGCACAGTCTCCGAGCCCTGCAGAGCTTCGTTCAGCTTGGGCAGCCGGAACAGGATGCGATTGAGAACCCAGTTGGCGGCAAGCAGAGAGAACGCGCCGATGATGCCGCCGGAAAGCGAGTTGTCGTCGCCGATGATCGCGTTCTGCACCGTGTTCGAAAGCGACAGCAGAACGATCAGGTCGAACGGATTCAACTGTGCCAGTTCCCGCTTGCCAAAAAGCCGCAGAAACACGATCAGGCACAGGTAGACGAGGATCGGCCGAAGTATCTTCTCCAGCACCGGCACCGGGATGTGAAACATGTCATGCAGCATGCGCCAAGGGTAACCGGATTTCGCGGGTGGCATGCAATCTCTCGGCCCCCCGCCTCAGCTTTGATTCCTGATCAGCCGGATTATTGCGGCTCGCGCGCGCGGATCTGCTGGTGCCACGCCCATGCGCTGGCGACGATGCTGTCGAGGTCAATGAACTTTGGCTGCCAGCCAAGGTCCTTCTGCGCCTTTGCCGAACTCGCCACCAGCACGGCCGGATCGCCCGCTCGCCTTGGCTCTTCGACCACCTGGATGTCGCGACCGGTCACGCGGCGCGCGCTGTCGATCACCTCGCGCACGGTGAAGCCCTGGCCGTTGCCCAGGTTATAGATGTTACGAGGCTGCCGGTCGAGCGACGCCAGGGCCAGCAGGTGCGCCTCTGCCAGGTCTTCCACGTGCACGTAGTCGCGGACGCAGGTGCCATCCTTGGTCGGGTAGTCCTGGCCGAAGATGCGGATCTCGCTGCGCAGGCCCAGGGCGGCGTCCAGCACCAGCGGAATCAGGTGGGATTCAGGCTCGTGATTTTCGCCGTAGCCCTCGATCGCACCGGCGACGTTGAAGTAGCGCAGCGCCACGTAGCGCAGGCCCATCTGGGTGGAAAACCAGCGCATCATGTCCTCTGACAGCAGCTTGCTTTCACCGTACGCGTTGGTGGGCGCCAAGTCGTCATCTTCCATGATCGGTGTGCGCTTAGGCTCGCCATAGCAGGCAGCGGTTGAGGAAAAGACCAGCCGGTCCGTACCGGTCGCCTGCATGCACTCCAGCAGGGAAAGCGTTCCCGCGGTGTTGTTCCGGAAGTAGACGTCCGGGTGCTTCATGCTTTCGCCGGCTTCGATCAGCGCGGCAAAATGGAGCACGCCATCAAAGCGTGTGCTCGAGAGCGTCTCTGTCAACAGGCGGTTGTCCGCGACATTTCCCTCTACGAAGACCGCGCCCTTCGGCAATGCCTCCCGGCGGCTGTGGCAAAGGTTGTCATAGATGGTGACCTTGTGCTCGCGCCCGATCAGCAGGCGCGCTACGGTGCCGCCAATGTAGCCCGCACCGCCCGTAATCAAGTAGTTCATCAAAGCCTCACACCCCTGCTGCATTCCCAAAGCGGGCACAGGGCCGCTTCATTCTCGCATGGGACGGGTAGTCATCCGCCGCCTCGGAGCGTCTCAACTACAGAAGTAGTCGCATTCCCCCGTTCCAAGCAACGCGTGGAGTCATATCCGCTACCTATGAAAACAAGCTCCTCTGGCCTATGATGGCAGTGGGGATCTTCCAGGAAACCCTTAGCGCTGCCTCGGATCGTAAGGAGAGCAGAACCGTACGCCAACTCTCATGCATCGGTCAGTGCATGTCGCGAGAACGACTGCCGAAAGCAACCTCGTGGCGTCGCGCAAGGCTGTCGGCGTTTATGTCGAATGCAAGTTGGACCTTTCAGGATGGCACCTTTTATGTCAAACCAGCAGCTTGAGGATGAGCAGACAATTACCCCGCCCCTTAGGACAGCGTCAGTCGCAAAGACTCCCGGTACACCGTCGCAGCGGGAACTTGCTTTCAAGAACTTCGGCGTGCTCGATGCGGGCCGGCAGACGAAAAGCTCCGTGGTCACCTCGCTCGTGTTCAACGGCGTGGCCCTGCTGCTGGTGCTGCTGGTCAGCCTGACGGTAAAGAAGGTGATCAAGCCGGTGACGGTCACCACCCTGACAGCCCCCGTGCCGCTTCCCAAGGAGCCGCCTCCACCGCTGCCACCGACGCCGAAAATACCCAAGCCGCCAGTAGTGAAGCTGCAGCCGCCACCGCCGCCGGTCGACGTGCCGAAGGTTGAGGTGCCTGAGCCTCCCAAGGTGCAGCCCGTCATCACTCGCTCCGCGCCTACCCCGGCGCCGCCGAATCCTGCTCCCAAGGCGATTACGCCGCCACCCGCTCCGAAGCCGGTCGCCATTAATATCGCGCAGGCCGCGGCTGTGCCGAACAATGATCCGCACCCGGCACCGATCCGGCTGGGCAGCATGTCCAACCCGATCAACAACACCAGCGGTCCGGCGGTGTCGCCTGTGAACCTGGGCCGCAGCGGTGCGCCCGGCATGCCGGCGGGCAACACTGGTCTTGGCCCGCCATCGAAGGTCTCGATTGCGGGTTCAGGGTCGCCAAATGGCTCCCTCGGCGGCCACGATAACGCACCCCAACCGGTCAAGGGAATCAGCCTCGGAGTTGCCGGCGCAACCGGCCCTGTGACGGCTCGCCCGGTCGGCGCCATTCAGATCGCGAAGAACAACCCGCCATCACTTGTCAACCCCGCACAGCCAACTGCAACGCCGGTGAAGTCCGCTCCGAAGCTGCTGTTCAAGCCTAGGCCCGAGTACACCGAGGAAGCTCGGCAGCTGCACCTCGAAGGCACGGTGTATATCAAGATTCACGTCTCCGCTGCCGGTGTGGTCTCAGTCACGGGCGTGCAGAGCGGCCTGGGTCATGGCCTCGACCAGTCGGCCATGCGCGCCGTGCAAGCGATGAAATTTCAGCCAGCCATGCAGAACGGACAGCCCGCGGATTGGGATGGCGTGGTCAACATCAACTTTCAGTTAGCGGGATAGCAACCATCTGTCCTGTAGCCGGGTTAAGCGCTTTTATGTTGCACGCGTGCCGGCCTTAGGTAGGCTGAAGGCTGTTCCACCCGGAACGAACCAGCAGGAGTATCGTGACCATGATGAACCTTCGCACCGCTTGCATTGCCGGTCTTGCCGCCGCGATCTTCGCACTTTCTGCGGCACCGGCCTCGGCGGCTATCCCGCTGTTCGGCAAGAAACCCAAAGATGACCTGCCCGCCCACAAGCTGACACCCGCGCAGAATGAGCTCGTCGACAAGGCGGTCGCTCGGGAAGCAGAAGTCATCAAGGTCATCCAGGATCGTTCCCCGCTGGTAGAAACCTACATCCAGAACATGAAGCCGGACGCGGCGTTGCTGCAGATTCCGGAGTCGGATGAGCACTTTCTCGGCCGCGTCGACTTCAAGAAGGTCCTGAATGGGGATGTCTACCAGACAGAAGACGTGCACAAGAACACCGGCAAGATGGGCTTCTTCAAGAATTCCCTTTCCTATGTCACCAGCCTGAACCGTCAGTTGCATCTGCAGTTCAACGAGACCGGGTTCATCCAGATGATCCTGATCGATGCGCACGGCTTTGACCGGACAGAGTACAAGTTCAGCTTTGTGCGAAATGACTTTCTTGGCTCCGTTCCCACCATGGTATTCGACGTGGAACCGGCGAAAGGCAGCAAGCGCGGCCGGTTCTTCGGGCGGGTGTGGATCGAGCGTCGCAATGGCAACGTCGTCCGCTTCAACGGCTCGTTCGCCGGCACCCAGAAGGACTACAAGGAGTACTACCACTTCGATTCCTGGCGTACCAACGTGCAGGAGAACCTTTGGCTCCCCACCACCTTCTACGTCGAGGAAAGCGATACAAAGAGTGCCGAGCACACCGTCAAGTTCAAAGCTGTGAATCACATCTGGGGATATGCCCTCAAAGTTCCGGTGGCCGACGCAGAGAATGTCGACGTCCAGGTGCAGGGTGCGACGGACGTCTCGGCCGACGCACAGGACATCTCGCCGCTGGGCGCACAACGTGCCTGGGTGCAGCAGGCGGAAGACAACGTTGTGAACCGGCTTTTCCAGGCCGGCCTGATCGATGCACCGTCCGAATTCGATAAGACGTTAGAGCAGATCGCGAACAACGTGTTGGCCTATAACAACATCCAGACCGCACGTCCCATCCGCGTGCGCACGCTGCTGACCGAGCCGCTGGAGTCGCTCGCGATCGGCAACACGATTGTTGTCTCCAAGAGCCTGATCGACACCACCGCGGTTCCCGGCAACAACAACGAACAGGTAAATAACCTGTATGCCCTGCTCGCGTTCCAGGTAGCACACATCATCCAGGGTCACCGCCTCGACACCAAGTACGCCTTCAACGACCGGCTGTTGTTCCCCGATACATCCGCCTTTACGCGCATCCCCATGCACCATACGGACAAGGACAACGAAGAGGCTGCCAAGAAGACCATCGAACTGCTTCAGCCTAAGGAGCTGAATGATGCGGCAACGCAGTTCGGCCTGTACCTTGCACAGTTGCAGGACCGCTCCAAGGCGCTGACCGCGCTGAATGAGCCGATGCTTGGCGACTCGCTTATCAAGGACACCAAGACCAGGACCTTCTGGTTGCAGGCCCTGATCGGCAAGGGCGCAAAGCTTGACATGCAGAATCTCAAGCAGAACGCAGCCATGCCGCTGTCTTCATTCCTGCGCTTCGATCCATGGACCGACCAGGTCCAGCAGATGCACACAGCGTTTGAACCACTGCTCTCATCGCGCGACAAGATGCCATTCGAAGTTACGCCTGTCTACCTGAAGTTGACCTACTACAAGGCGCCCGGAACCGCAGCGGAGCAGGCCGCAGCAGCAGCCGCAACGGCTGGCGGCGCGGGCACAACCGGAGCCGTTGCACCGGTCCAGGCGACACCGGATACGGCTGCTCCCGTTGCCGCACCATCGACTGGTACAGCGCCCGCACCCGCTACTGGCGTGGGCGCCGGCACGCCTGCTGCTCCTCCGCCGCAGTAGATCTGAGTACGCTGCCGAATGTAGCTGTTGTTCGGCAGCGCACTTCCAGCGAGAAAGGAACTCATCCTAGATCCTCCCCAGGTGAAAAGATCCTTCAATCCACGGAACGTCAGAAACTGTTCGATGGGCCACGGCGCTGTAATGCACCACGCCGCAGCACCGGCCCCAGAGGAGTTCATTGCGCCATAACATTCATCTCGTTTGCAACAATAGCTTGAGTGAAGCAACAGTTGGAAGACCCGTCTTACTCTTAGCGGCCTGCTTCTCTTTGTCTCTCCTACCGGCCTGTATCGCCGGTGCGCAACGTACCGCGCCCACGGCCATTAAGAATGCATCCATTCAGGTCGGCGGCGGCTTTTCGTTCGCGAACTCGGATTACTCCCAGAACGATTTCAAAGGCGGGTCCTTGTACGGGACGTTTGATTTTAAACCGCACTTTGGAGCAGAGTTCATGTTCCACCAGGTCAACACTCCGCACGAAGACAAAATCTATGAGCGCACCTACGAGATCGGTCCGCGCTACGTGCTTCGGTACGGGCGTTTCAACCCCTACGTGAGGGCGGCGTATGGGCGGGGTGTCTTCAACTATCCGAATGACGCCGCAAATCTCGCCTACAACATGTTCACCGGCGCCGTGGGCGTGGACGTTCAAGTCCAAAGGCATATCTATGCGCGGGGAGAGTACGAGGTCCAGCGGTGGCTCAACTTCCCGCCTCATGGCCTGCAACCCACCGTGGTGACACTGGGCGGTGCCTACCGCTTCTAAATACAACTCCGCAAAGCAAACAGGAAGGCCCCGGGATTCTCCGGGGCCTTTTTCTGTCTGTATCGAACACTTAGAAGTGGTACGCGACACCGACGGTGGGCATGGAAATCACTTCATAGCGGCCTGTCTTGAAGTTATCGTTATCCAGCTTGAAGCTTGGAGCCTTTGCGAGAAATCCGCGGTAGCCAATGCGGATGTCGTAGCTTGGGCTGATCTCGTAAGCAACGCCGCCGCCAAAGAATCCTCCGAGAGCGACCTGGCTCTTCGCATCCAGCGACTGTGTCTGAAAGTCCTTGATAGGCGAGAAGTACATCGCACCAACGCCTACTTCACCAAACGGGTTGTATTTTCTGTAGTTACGGCTGTACACGTAGCCGACCGAGAACTCCTGTTGACGGGTATGCACATCGTAGTGCTTCGCGCCGGTGTCGGTCAGGTGGCTCTGGTATTGCGAAAAGGTATAGTTCGCCTCCAGCGCGCTGCGCGGGGTCAGCATAAAACGGTAGCTTGCCAGTGCGCCCAGGCCGATGTCCGCATTCAACTGCGATCCATTGCCGTTTACCTGCGGAGGAATGTTCGCGAGCGCGCTCAGACTCACATCCTGCCGGCTCTCCTGCGCATGGGCTGTCAGTGCGCCAGCCACCAAAGCGCAGATCCACATCATCTTCTTCATTCGTTTGACCAACCTCTGACTAAACCTCAACGTCCCTTGGTGTCCAGCAGCAGCCCATCGGCTCGCGCAGTAGACGTACAGCTTCTGATTGTACCCGTAAGACACCCGCAGCGCCCCAAAGTGAGCCGCGTCCGGGCTAATCTCCCCGCTCCAGCTTGTAGCAGTACGATCCACCTGTCCGCTCCGCGTAGGTGCGAACGCACTCCAGAAAGGCCAGGGCCGCGTGTGACAGGTTGGCTTCTTTTCGATGGACCAGCCGCAGCCTCCTTTCCATCTGCAGTTCCTTGACCAGCACACGAATCAGCACACCGCTTTTCAGCTCCCGCTCGACCGTGAGCGCGGGCACCAGTGCCACGCCGTTTCCCAGCTCGACAAAGCGGCGCACTGCCTCGAGCGACGGCAGCTCCACACCGATGCGCAGCTCCGTCCGGTGCTGCCGAAAGGCTTCCAGCACCTTTGCACGCTGAGGCGAAGGCACATTGTGCGCGATGAAATTCTCACTGCCAAGGTCGCGGATCGAGACCGACCGTTTGCGCGCCAGGGCATGCTGCGGATTGACCACGAATGCCAGTTCGTCGCGAAAGACCACGATCGACTTCAGCGCGCGATCATCGGGCTTGAAGCTTAGGACGCCGATCTCGACCGAATGCAGCAGAATGTCGTCGGCGATGCGGCTGGCGAGCGATCGCTGCACGCTGATCTTCACCAGCGGATGCGCGCGGCGGTAAGCATCCAGCACCGGCAGCAGGTACAGGCAGGTGTATTCATTGGCCGCAAGGTTCAGGCTGCCGCGATGCAGCGACCGCAGCTCTCCTAGCGCGTGGGTCGCCTCCGTGCGCAGATTCAGCAGCTTCTGCGCGTACTCCCGTAGCAGTTCTCCCGCGTCTGTCATGGAGCCGTCGCGCGAGGCGCGGTCGAACAGTGCCTCGCCCAGCTCGCCTTCCAGCTTGGCGACGGCCTGGCTGACCGCTGGCTGCGTGCGATGCAGGCGGGCTGCCGCACGCGAAAAACTCCGCTCATCCGCCACAGCCAGAAAGGTCTCAAGTGCGAACAGATCCAAGGGCGTCCCCACTGCGGCTCCGAACGGCAGCCTATAAGTTCTTATGATGATGCTATCACTCGCTATAAGGAAAGTTTATCGTTATACTTCAATCTAAGAGGGATACATGAGCGCCACACCCCAACAGGTATTTTTCTTCGACACGACGCTGCGCGATGGCGAACAATCGCCCGGCTGCACCATGCACCACGAGGAAAAGCTGCGCTTCGCCCACCAGCTTGCCGCCCTTGGAGTGGACATTATTGAGGCAGGTTTCCCCATCGCTTCCGATGGCGATTTTTTATCGGTACAGGCGATCGCGCGTGAAGTCCGCGGGGCCCGCATCACGGCGCTCGCACGCTGCAGGCAGGGCGACATCGAACGTGCCGCACGCGCCATTGAAGATGCGCCGGCCAACCGGATTCACACTTTCATCGCATCGTCGGATCTGCACCTTGAGGCCAAGCTGCGCATGACTCGCGCGCAGGCACTGGACCAGGCCGGCGAGTGCGTGCGCCTGTCGCGCACTTACACGGATGACGTGGAGTTTTCCGCTGAAGACGCTACGCGGTCGGACCTCGAGTTCCTGCTGCAACTGATTACCGTCGCCATCGAAGCAGGCGCCACTACCATCAACCTGCCCGACACCGTCGGCTACTCCACACCGTCGGAGTACCGCGCGATGTTTGAGACGGTGCGTGCGCGTGTCTCGAGTGCGCATCGCGTGATCTTCTCCACGCACTGCCACGACGACCTGGGGCTGGCCGTGATCAATACCGTTTCAGGTTTGCTGGGTGGTGCGCGCCAGGTGGAGGTGTCGGTCCACGGCATCGGCGAACGCGCAGGCAATGCTGCGCTCGAAGAGGTTGCCGCTATCCTCAACACGCGGCAGGATCAGTTCCCCTTCACCAGCCGGCTCGACCTGAAGCAGATTGGACCCACCAGCAGGATGCTTGACGAGATTATTTCGTTCACCTG
>CBAAAE010000064.1:0-7640 GCA_964658845.1 uncultured Novosphingobium sp.
GGCTTCTCCCTGCCCAGGCTCGTGTACCGCGCCTCGGCCGCACTGTCACTCACACCGGCGGCAATCAGACGAGCGGTCTCCGGCAGCTTTATCTTCAAGTCCGCCCAACTCGGGAAGCCAAGCGTCGCGTGACTCGGAATCATCAGCAGGTTGAGTATCTTATGAACTTTCGGATCGGCATGTACGAAGGCCCCGGCGTTCTCGTAGCCATTTACATGCACGATGACGCGGTAGGCATCACCCGGCCCGTCATGAAACGGAATCGTAACATCAAGGGTGGGCGTCTTACTCCAGAAAGCCCGTAACACTTCGTCGTCATTCGTAATTCTGACGAGCATGTCTACGACTGCCGTGAACGGCGTCTCTGCGCTCAGCGAGAGCGTGATGGTGACCGGGGCTGACGGCAGTTCCTCAGGCATTGCAGCATCTCGGCATACGAACTGCTTCCGTTATAGCGTGACGATCTTCGCAACGATCTGCGAGCCGTACTTTACGGCTGTGGTCATGATGGCGATGACTTTCGCTATGTCTCCCAATTGTTTGTCGATGTGTTCCAGCTCTTTTGCCGAGGCTCTTGCCTGAGTGACAAGGGTGACCAGGACGGGGTCGTCGTCGTGGAAGGTTTTGTTGATGCATGCGAAGTAGTTCTGCCGCGCGCAGACGTACTCCGTCATGATCTGGTCATGTTCCGTCTGCGAAGGGCATGCGGCGAGCATGTCATTCAGGCTGAGTTGCGCGTTGATGTAGATGGACTCCACTGCTTCGAGTGAGGGGCTCATATTTTCTCTCCCAGGTCTGCCGCCACTTCGCCGATCCATGCCTTGACGCCTTCAAGGGTGAGGGGCGGCAGCGTGGCTCGCATGGCCTTGTGGTCGGCGACGTTGGCGATGCGGTCGCGCATGACGTGCAGCGAGTCGCCCAGCTCGGTCACGACCACCTTGTCGTGCCGACGTTTGCCTGCGAGCCGTTCCTGCACCCGCGCCCGCAGATCCATCCGCGCGCCCTGCTTCAACTTCGCGTCGGTGATATCAGGCTCCATGCGGAATGGCTGCAGCGACGACTCGTACAGGCTCCGGGTTGCCACCTGGTCCCGGCCTATGAGCGCGATCGCGTTGGAGGAGGCCGTGATGTAGTAGGTGTCAGTGAGCGACCGGTAGGTGTCGGCCTCCGCATCGAAAAAGGTGGAGAGGGAGGCAGCCACCGGTTTGATCAGCTTTGCGGCCTTCACCTCATCCTTGGCCTTAACGACACCCATGACGGCGTGCACGGCAACCTTGAGCGCCTCGGTCTCTGTCGTGTCCGTGGTGATGGCCTTGATGCTGCCGAGTTCAGTGTTCAGGTCGTCGGCGGCCTTTGCCGCGTCGTCCGCCACACCCTTGTTGGTGATGTCGGCAAACAGCGCGGAGAGCCGCGCAACGTTGGCTGCCATGGCCGCGCGCTTCCTGATCTCAGACCGGGTCTCGTCGATCTGCGCCAGGGCGACCGCGTCGAAGGGCACGCCGCTGATGTAAGTCTGGGCGGTCTGTGCCTCCTCGCTCTTTTCGAGCAGGCCGTCGACCGCATCATAGTAGGCCGCAAGCGTGGAGGAGGTGGCCGCCATCTGTTGTGCCGCGGCGACCGCATCCGTCTGTGTCTGGCAACCGAGAGCGCAGATCAACATCGCCGAAAGCAAAAAGGCACAGGCAGACTGCAGCGGTCGTCCGTCGGCGGGATGCATGGGGAGTCTCCGACTGCTAGCTGGAGACGGTATTGATAATGACGACGGACGTCAAGATGTTTTTTGCGAACCTCGTGCCGGCGCTGGTTCAGGCCCAGGTGACAGGGTTTGAGTTCCGAGGAGCAGCAAATCCTGTTCCGGGGGGAACCAGCGAAGCATCCCCCTGGACCAAGATGCACTCGAATGATGCATTGTGAGTTCATGCTGACGAAGGCGTTGGACTTGAGAGGAATTACATGCTGCTTGTCATACTTATTGTGTTGCTTCTGGTCTTCGGTGGTGGCGGTTACTACATGGGACCGGGCGCCGGCTACTATGGCGGCGGCGGCATCAGCCTGATCCTTCTACTGGTTATTCTTTACCTGCTGTTCGGTCGCGGCCGGGGGATTTAATACAAAGCGCTAACCGTCCTCCTGCGCCCAGCGGGAGGACGTCGCCGCGCGTTCAACCGTAATCAGGGTTCTACAGGCAAGCTGTCCTTGATGGTTTCGGCCACTTCATCAATGGGAGTGTCCTCAGATAAGGCTGCGAGGTCGCGGTCGCGGGCGATGCTTTTGATGCCCATGTTCGCGGCCATGAGCGTGTTCACTTCAAGCAGCTTCGTTGTCTCCTTCTCGGTAAGGAGAAGGAGTTGCAGCATCAGGTGCTCGCGCTCGTCGGAGCGGCGTCCCATGCGAGTCTGGCGCATGAGGATGAAGCTGGCCAGCAAAATTGCCTCGATCGCCAGAACGGTATCGAGCATGGGAAAAGGATAGGGATCGTATCTCCATCGACTGAGTGCGTTCAGCGAGTTGACGGCAATCCAGGTCACAAAAAGCGTCAGATGCACACCGACGAAACCAAAGCTGCCAGCAAAGGACGCGATCACGTCGCCGACACGCTCGCTCCCTGTGCGGTTCTCGAAGAATTCCTGCTCGTGCCGCGCGATCAGGTCGATGTGTTCCTGCAGGTGCGGATGCTGCATCTTCGCTGCGACCTCTAGGTCATAGGATGCACTCGAGGAGGGTGTAGCGGTCCAGCGCGCCTGGCCTCGCATCGTATCTGCATGGCTGTGAAGAAGACACTCGCGACAGAAATGCTCAACCCTTTGGAAACGCTGAAGGCTCACATCGTGGCGCTGGATGCATCGATGTTGGTGGCCGCAGCTGCGGCAGAGGTGGACGCCGTCCACAAGCTGCGCACCAACACCCGGCGCGTGGAGGCGCATCTGCGTCTATTGGAACTTTCGGATGCTGGGACGAAGCGCCTCCCGAAGCATGAGGACGAGGCGAAAGCGGTCGACCGGCATCTACGCAAGGTGCGTCGCGCGACCGGTGCCGTGCGCGATCTGGATGTGCAGATAGACCTGATTTGGCATGACGCGCCTGCCAAGGGCGTGGTGCATGACGGCTCTCCCGGTGACGCGATCCGGCGCGAAGCGAAAGCGCTCCGCAGGCACCTGAAGAACACCCGCAAGATTGAGGCGGATAAGCTGGTGGCGGTGTTGGACGGGCGTGGACAGAAGGTCGCCACAGCACTTCACGCATTGCAGCAGGCGTTGAAGCCGGCGTCGCGCACCGCACCCGCTGCGCGTCTCGAACGCAACATCCATGCCTGGTTTGCGGCCGAGTGCCAACGGGCCTTCGAAGGGAAAGATGACGTGTACAAAGCCGGCGCAGACGACCTAAAGCTTGCGGTCGAGCACCTAGACAAGACTACATTGCATGAGGTGCGTAAGGCCGCGAAGCTTTGCCGTTACATGGCGGAAGGCAGCCAGGAGGGATCGCCCCTGCTAGCGGCCGCACAGCAGTTTGAAGCGGTGCAGCAGGCCGGCGGCGTGTGGCATGACTGGCTGCTGTTGACACGCCTTGCGCGTGGATTTCACGGGCGTAAGTCAGAACTCGCGTCACGCTACAGGAAACGTCGCGACGCGGCGCTGGCGGACTACCGCTTGCGACTGGTCGCGCTGTTGCCTGTGCTTGCGGGGCCCGAGGCAAACGGAACCGTCAAGGCAGCTTGAATCAAGGTCTGGGCGGATCGGCGGGCGGTGGCGTTTTTGAGTTTGGGGCGACCTTGTCGGTAATGTCCTGACCGTTGTAAATAATGCGCGCGGACGAGCGATAACGCCGGTAATCCGTGTACTTGACGGTGTTGCGCATGTGGATGTCGTTAGCCGGACCATCCTTGCTGGCGGCGAAGTGCACGGTACCGTCGGCGCGCGTGTAAGTGGGGAACCAGTTCACGGTATCCACCTGCTCGTAGTAAGTCGTAAACGGCACAGAGAAATGGCCGTGCTTGATATCATCCGGCGTGTTCTTACCGTTGATCATCACGATTTCCAGGTCCTTCTGATCGACCCAGACGCGGCCCTCGAAGTAGCGATGTTTTACGTCCGCATTTTTCGGTGTGGCCTGGAAGACGTACGTGTCCAGCTCATCGACCTTCTGCTTGCCGAGATATTTCACGTCGTAGTTCGGCAGGTCGTCCGTGGTCAGTACCAAAGGGATGCGCAGCCGCAGGTCTTCGAAATCGTAGGAGTCGAGGGTGACGCGCTGCAGGGTATTCTGCGGCGCGAAGACGACCGTCTCATTCCGGGTGTTATCGCGGTTGAATCCGACGTCGGTCACCTGGCGATATTCGCCATCGGGCTTGCCGGTGTCGTCATTGATGCTTTGCATCACGACTGTCTGACGAAAGGTATAGTTCTCGCGGGCTTTGGCGAAGGCACTTTCGTGCTTGCCCACCTCGGCAATGATCTCTTCGCCGGTTTTGCCGGCGGGCAGCGAGGGATCCAGCTTGCCCAGGCCGCTCTGCGCATGTGCCGTGAGAGAAATCGCCAAAACCGCAAAAACTACACCGCGCATGAACTTCGCCCCTTGGGGAATTAGACGCGGAAATTGCACCGTTGTCGCGGGTTGCGCGCTGAGTGTAACGTGGAGTGGATTCTGCGCAGCGGCGCGGGCGAGGGCCAGGAACGATGAGTGGGTTGAACAGGGTAAACCGGCGGGATTTTTTCCGCGGCGCGGGAGCCGTGGGGATGCTGGGTGCGGTGCCGGAAGTGATGTTGGGCCAGCCCCTGACTGGCAGCGGCATGGACCAGGAAAACATCGTCCACGAGGTGGCTGCCGCGTCACCTGACGCGGACATGCCGCCGAAAGAAACGGTCAACTTCGCGGTGTGCGGCATGAGCCACGACCACATTTATGGGATGGTCGACGCGATTACGCGCGGTGGCGGCAAGCTGGTCGCCGCCTATGGCGCTGAGCCGGGCAAGGTCGCACGTTTCAAGAAGCGATACCCTGGCGCGAAGATGGCCGGGTCAGAAAACGCCATTCTCGATGACAAGTCCGTGCATCTGGTGCTGAGTTCGGCGGTCGCCAGCGAGCGCGCTCCCCTGGGTGTGCGTGCCATGAAGCAGGGCAAGGATTTTCTCAGCGACAAACCCGGCATCACCACGCTGGACCAGCTTGCCGCCGTGCGCAAGACCCTCGCCGAAACCCACCGGATCTACGGCATCATGTACAGCGAGTTGCTGGAAGTGAAGGGCGCCATCAAGGCCGGAGAACTGGTGCAGGCGGGCGCCATCGGCAAGGTCATTCAGACCATCAACATCGCCCCACACCAGGTGGTACAGGCCGGCGGCAATGGCGGTGGTGCGGATGCGCGACCTGACTGGTTCTGGAAGCCGGAGCTGTATGGCGGCATCCTGACGGACATCGGATCGCACCAGGTGGATCAGTTTCTGTACTACACGGGCTCGACTTCGGCAGAGGTCGTGGAGTCGCAGATCAGCAACCTGGCGCACCCGGAACATCCCGAGTTCCAGGACTTTGGCGATATGGTGCTACGCGGAAACAAGGGCTTCGGCTATGTGCGGCTCGACTGGTTTACACCGGACGGCCTGGGTACGTGGGGCGACGGACGCCTGTTCATCCTGGGCACGCAGGGCTACATCGAAGTACGCAAATACGCCAACGTGGGCGTGGCCAAGACGGGCAACAACCTGTTCCTGGTCGACGGCAAGCAGCAGCGTTACATCGACTGCAACAACGTGACCCTGCCATTTGGCCGGCAGTTTGTTTCAGACGTCGTGCACCGCACGCACACAGCGCAGGACCAGACCCAGGCTCTGCTGGCGGCAGAGCTCGTCATCACCGCGCAGAACCAGGCGAAGCGCGTCACCATGCACATCTAGCGTTACTCACACTTGATTGCAACTTCACGTTCCAAGGAGCACGGCTATGTCTCACATGAACCATCCCCTGACCCGACGCACGGTGTTGAAGACCGGCAGCCTTGCCGCAGGTTCCCTGCTACTGTCGCGTTACGCCTCTGCCGCCAAGGCTTCGCCGGTCCGGCTTGGCATTGCCAGCTACACCTTCCGCGAGTTCAAACAGCCGCAGCAACTGATCGACTTCATGCACCAGCTCAACCTGAAGTACGTGAACCTGAAAGATTTCCACCTGCCCATGACGCCGATCGACGCCGTGCCGGCGGAAGCCGATGTCTATCGCAAGGCGGGCCTGACCATCACGGGCGGCGGCACCATTTACTTCCTGAAGGATGAAGATGAAGACATCAAGCAGAAGTTCGACTACGCGAAGGCCGCCGGCTTTCCCATGATGGTGTGTTCGCCGACGCACGCAGCGATCGAGCGTGTCGAAAGCTTTGTCAAGAAGTACGACATCAAGATCGCCATCCACAATCATGGCCCGGAAGACAAGGAATGGCCGTCGCCACACGACATCCTGAAAGTCATTGGCAACATGGACAAGCGCGTCGGCTGCTGTGTCGACGTTGGCCACACCATGCGCGCGGGCGACGACGTACCGTCCACGCTGAAGGATGTGGGACCGCGCCTGCTGGACATGCACATGAAGGATCTGGGCGATAAAACCAGCAAGGAGAGCCAGGTCGCCGTGGGTGAGGGCATCATGCCCGTCCGCGAGATCTTCCAGACGCTGATCGATATGAAGTACCCCGGCTTCGTGGACCTGGAGTACGAGATCAACGGCAAAGACCCCATGCCCGGCGTGACCAAGAGCATCGCTTCCATGCGTAAGACACTGGCGGACATGGGTTATACGGCATAGGCAAGGTTCTTACACGCGTCCGATCATTCCTGCCCCGCCAGCGTGCAAGCGTCTGGCGGGGCAAACTGTTTTGTTCGAACTCGCTATCTGCAAAGACGCTCCGATGAGTAAAGGGTGCTCAAGGATTAGGCGCCCGGACAGTCCGCCCGACGCCCTTTTCTGCATGACGATGGATCGGTCGAGCGGTCGTGCTGGTGCGGCGTGAATTGACCATGAAATCAGTGTTTTTACGACAACGCGCGGCTCGGGTCGTGCGGTCTTACTGGTCAGCATTACCACCCGAGGGAGAACCACATGGGCTTGTTTACATCGAATGATTATGACGATCTGCGCTCGCTCTATCGCGGCCAGCTTCAGTATCTCCACTCCACCGAAACCCAGATTGTGAAGGGCCTTGAGAGCATGATTGAGCATGCCCAGGACGCACAGTTGAAGGAAGCGTTCGAAACGCACCAGAGCGAATCCGAGACCCAGGCAAATCGCCTGGAGCAGATCTTGACCGAGCTGCAGGGCGACGATGATGACAAGAAGGACCCCATCATCACTGCCCTGATCGGATCCGGTGAGAACATCGTGCGCGAGTCGAGCGAAGGCTCCGTCCGCGATGCAGGCCTGATCGCGACGGCACAGAAGATCGAGCACTACGAGATCGCCTCGTATGGCTCGGCCATCGCCTGGGCCAACGTACTCGGCCTGACGCAGCATGCAGCCCTGCTGGAGCAGTCGCTGGACGAAGAGAAGCGCACGGACGCCCTGCTTACCCGCATTGCGCTGAGCGAGAACACTGCAGCCGCGGCCGTCACGGCAAACGCATAACCACCCTCCTTAACTGCACAGAAAGGGCCGCGCAT
>CBAAAE010000064.1:7650-13945 GCA_964658845.1 uncultured Novosphingobium sp.
GGCCCTTTTGCTTTGCGGCGGCTGTTATTCCTGAGGCAACAAGGACTGCAACTGGTGCAACCGCAAGTGAATCAGCTCTGCACGCAGGCTTGTTTCAGATAGCTTTGGGTATGCGACGCGAGCGAACGCGACCCAGGCATCCATCAGTTTGAGCCATGCCCGTTGCGTGTCCCGGATGCCCTCCGGCTTGACCGCGCCACCATACAGATGGGCATCGGGCGGCATGTGTTGGAGCCGTTGGTATGTGGCATTGAGACTGCCGTCCAGGCGAGCGACTTCCGCCGCCGACGCTGCCGGTATGTCGCCCTTCGCGAAGCGCTGCAGGTTGATGAGGAACTGATCGCTCAGCTTATCTTCTTCCCGCTGGCGGAATGCTGAGTACCCCGTTCCGGATAGATCGACCTCTTTCCGCGTGCGTGATTGCTCGAAGGCCTGTTCCGCGGCCTGCAAGGCGGACAAGGCACTCTTGGCGGCAGGTGGCAGGCTCACAACTTGCGCCTGAGCGCGGCGGTCCCGAATTGCCTTCAGCCTGGCAGAGGCTACGGCCTGGCAGGCTCCCATGGTCAAGCCGCTGGTGCCGTCGTCGCACAGGTCAAAGCTCTTGTCCTGAGAGGGATTCTTTTGCAACTGCTCGAGATGCCCGATGCGGCCGTCCATCTCAGCCGGTGCAGCCCATGTGTTTTCACATGCAAACCGGATCGCGAGCGAGTAGTCACGCGGCACGCCCTGACCGTTGGCGTAGAGCATCGTCAGCACGCCCGGTCCGTAAAACATACCACCATAGCTGGGCCGCGGATGCGCACGCTGCCACCAGCCGCACTGCAGGGCTGCCACGTAATCCGGCTTGCCCGAAGGTCCGTAGTACAGCGCCTGTTCATCGCACTTCGGCAGGTCGGAGGCTGTAAGCGGACCAGCGGGCTGCTGTGCTGACAAGGGCTTTGCGAGCGCGGCTTTGCAGACATGTTCCCAGTTGGGCTCAGAAGGCAGCGCGGGCTGCTGGGCTGAAACGCAGCGGACGACGAAGACAAGCGCAACAGCGGCGAGAAGGCGCATGACGGCAATGTTACCGCGCACGATCAGCGGGTCAAGTAGAAGGGCACGACCGCTTGGCCGTGCCCCCTGTGCTGCGAAGATCCACCACACTCAGATCAGCTTCGGTTCGAACTTCGGATCGTAGGCCCGCTTCCGCATCGCGGTGGCCTGCGAATCATTGAGGAAGGCGCCAGTTTCCGGGTTCACATTCAGCGGACGCTTCACGTCATAAGCGATGTTCGTCATCAGCATCATCTTCACTGCGACAGCGCCCTCGGCAACAGGCGAGTGCAGATCTGCCTGTGAACCACCGCGCACCGCCGTAAGCCAGTTGGCGAAATGCATGTCGGTCATGCTGTCCGCACCGACCAGGTCGGTGCTGCTGGACTTTGCCGTCTTCGCGCTGAACTGTTCCACCATCTTGCCTTTCAGATCGTGGTGCTCCCAACCATCGCGATCAAGAATGACGGTACCCGTCTCGCCGTAGACGGCTACGCCGCGCTCGCGATTGTAGATGGGCATGTCATTGCAGCACCTGCACTCCCAGGTCAGCAGCTTGTTGTCGCCGTACTCGAAGCTGGTGTTCAGCGTGTCGTAGAACTGCCAGTCATCCTTATAGGCGTAGCGGCCGCCAAAGGCAGTTACGCGAGTCGGCAGCGCAACGTCCAGCGTCCAGCGCGCCACATCCACTTCATGCGTGCCGTTGTTGAGCGCTTCTCCTGTGCCCCAGGTGTGGAACCAGTGCCAGTTATACGGCTGCACATTGTCTTTATAGGCCTGCTTCGGTGCAGGACCCTGCCACAGCTCCCAATCGAGTGTTGCAGGGACTGGCACGGGCTTACCCACGCCAATGCCCTTGCGATTGTTGGTGTACCAGGCCTTCGTGTAGTAGGCGCGGCCGATCAGGTTGCCGCTGTGAATCTTGTTGATGATGTCGATGGAGTGCAGCGACGAGCGCTGCTGATTGCCCATTTGCACGATCTTGTTGTACTTCTTCTGAGCGGCAACGATCAGCTCAGCCTCATGGATGTTCTGGCTACACGGCTTCTCGACATAGACCGCCTTGCCCGCCTGCATGCCGAGGATGGCGATGGGCGTGTGCCAGTGGTCAGGCGTCGCAATGGTGATCGCGTCCACATCGGGTGCGGCGAGAATCTGCCGGAAATCCTGGTGGCATTTGGGCGCTGTGCCCATCTGCTTCTCAACCTTTGCCGCGTACTTGGCCATAATGTTGGTCTCAACATCGGCGACGTGCGACAGGTTCACCATATCTTTATTCGCGTGAAGGCTGGACAGGTGAGCCCCGGCGCGGCTGTTGCAACCGATCACCGCGACATTGACGCGGTCATTCGCGCCGATGATGCGGGCGTAGCTTTTTGCGGTAGTGCTCAGGGCAAGTCCTGCTGCGGAAGCTGCGGCGGATGCGGTAAATTCGCGACGGGTAAGCATGAGGTCTCCTTCGGTCAGCTATTGTAACCATCTTGCGCGATTTCTGGCTCGATAAAGGTAAGCTGGGCGCATGGCTTTCGGTCGCAAGAAACCGCGGGAACCACTCGACGAGCCGCATCTGTATGACTTTGCGCTGAAATCGCTGGGTGCACGCATGCAGAGTATCCGTGATCTGCGCCGCAAGATGCAGGAACGCGGCCATCCCGGGCCCGAGGGCGAAGAGGCGATCACGCGGATCCTGGCCAAGCTGCAGGAGATGGGCTACCTTTCCGACGAGCGTTATGCCGCGGACTTTACCCGTCTGCGGCAGGAGAATCGCAGCCTGGGCCGTCGCCGCGTGCAACAGGATCTGCAGCAGAAGGGCATCGCGGGCGACCTGATCGCAACCGCGCTGAACGACGTTTACGCCGACGTCGACGAGCAGGCCCTGGTCCGCCAGCACCTGGAACGCCGTCGCATCAAGCCGCCTACCGACGACAAGAGCACCGCGCGCGTGCTGCGCCGGCTTACCGCAGCGGGCTTCTCATCGAAGTCGATCTTTGCGGTGCTGCGCTCCCTTCGCAGCGGCGGAGAGGCCGTCGCGCGCGCCGAGGTCGAAACTTCCGCATCCGAGTAGGGATGTCCGCCGCACCCACCACCATCATCGGGATCGACTGGTCCGGCCGGGTCGATCTTGCGGGCCAGCGCCGGCACATCGTGGCCGCAACCTGGCGCGAAGGCAAGGTACGAGTCGAAAATGGCCGGACGCGCGACGAGACGGCCGACTGGCTGATCGCGCTCGCACAAAAAGACCCCGCACTGGTCGTCGGGTTCGATTTCTGCTTCAGCTTTCCTGCATGGTTCCTGCACGAAGTGGGCGCAGCCAGCGCGCCCGAGTTCTGGAAGATTGTCGCGGAACGCGGCGAAGAGTGGCTCATGCGCGAGGTTCCCGGGCAGCTCAAAGACCGCCGCTTCTGGGGCAAACCGCACAAGCGCCCCGCCGAGTTCAGCGGCGAGCAGCTCCACCGCATGCTGCGCGCGACCGACATCGACTGCAAGATCATTGCAATGATTCCGGACGAGGAGCGGGCGATCCGCGTCAAGGGCATCACGCCCAAGTCGGTCTTCCAGATCGGCGGCTCCGGCTCGGTCGGGACCGCGTCGCTGCGCGGCATGCGAACGCTGCAGCGCCTGCACGAAGCCGGCTTCGGGGTCTGGCCTTTTGACCGGCCGCAAGCCGGCAAACCGATGGCTGTCGAGATGTACTCGCGTCTGAATACCGGGCCCGTGCACAAGTCCAATCCCGCAGCCCGCGCCGCCTACCTGCAGCGCAAACGCGCCGAAGATCCGGCCTACGCCGCCCTTGGCCGCGCCGCGCTCGCAAAGGCCCGCGCAGGAGAAGACGCCTTCGACGCCCTCGTCTCGTGCATGGTCATGGCCGAGCACCGCGAGCACTTCTACACCCTGCCACAGCCGCGTGATCCAAACTACAAACTCGAAGGCTGGACGTGGGCCGCAGACGCCGGGGCGTGCATTTCCAACTCAACTCCTGCGTGATACGTTGTCGCTATGCGCAAGCCCTGGTTGCTCCTCATCCCCATGATGATGTCGATGGCGTCTGCCCCCGTGCGCGTCTCCGCGCAGACGAATGATGCGACCGTCCAACTGCTGCGAAAGCTCTCAGAGGCCGCCGGACCGCCCGGCGCGGAAGAACCGGTGCGCGCGATCATGGTGCCGGAGATGAAGGCCAACTCGTCGTCCCTGCGCTATGACGGCATGGGATCGGTCATCGCGCAACAGGGCACGACTGGGCCGCGCATCATGGTCGACGCGCACATGGACGAGCTGGGCGGCATGGTGCGGCGCGTGACGCCCAACGGCTTTGTCACGATGCAGATGCTGGGCGGCTGGCTGGACCAGGCCCTGGTCGATCAGCGCTGGCTGGTGCTTGGCAGCAAAGGCGTCGTGCACGCTGTCACCGGCATTCGTGACATACACGTGGTGCCCGCGGACGAGCGCACCCGCGTCTACTCCCGCGACAGCTTGATGCTCGACATTGGCGCGAAGAATGCCGCAGAAGCTGCAGCGATGGGGATCGAACCCGGCGATCCCGTGGTGCCGGACGCGCCCTTTGTCGACATGAACGGCAGCGGCAATTACCTGGGCAAGGCTTGGGATGACCGTATCGGATGCGCGGTCCTGCTGGAAGCGATGCGCCGTACCGCCCATGGCAGCCATGCGAACCAGATCTTCTACGTCGCCACCACCCAGGAAGAGATTGGCCTCCGCGGCGCGCGAACCGCGGCCCAGGTGGTCAAGCCCGACATCGGCATTGCCCTCGAAGGCGGCATCGTGGGCGACACGCCCGGCAGCCGTCCCGAAGAGACGCAGGCCAGGCTTGGCGGGGGTCCCGGGCTCTTTCTGTATGACTCAAGCGCCCTCGCCAATCGCAAGATGGTGGCCATGGTGAAGCGCACCGCCGCAGACCAGAAGATCCCCCTGCAGCTAGACCTGGTGCAGGGTTACGGCGACGACTCCGCCGAAATGCAGCTCAGCAACGGCGGCGTTCCCACCGTGAACCTCGTCGTTCCCGTGCGCTATACCCACGCGCACAACGGCATCGTGAACCGGCAGGATTTCGACCGAACCGTCGACCTGCTGGTCGGCTTGCTGGAACACCTCGACCAGAAGGCTGTGGATGACCTGCGAGATTTCAAGCCGACAAATTAATTCAGCAAGTCAAGCCTGCAAATTAACAAGAGAAGTAACAACTGAAAGGTGATTAGGATGGCAGAATATCGTCGGCTCTTGTTACTCGTTCTTATTGCAGTCTTCATAGGTCGCCCCGCGCACGCTCAGGATCCGGTGCAGCACGAGTTCGTCATTCACAACTTCCACACCGAGAGCGGAGCGGTGCTGCCCGAGGCGCGCATCGTCTACGGCACTTACGGCAAGTTGAACGCGGCGGGCAGCAATGCCATCCTCATGCCCTCGCATTACATGGCTAACCTGCATGGTTATGAGTGGCTTATCCGGTCCGAAAAGGCTCCGCAGCAGGCGCTCGATACGAGTAAGTACTTCCTCGTAACGACGGAATTGTTTGGCAACGGCCGGTCGTCCTCGCCGTCGAACACGCCGGAACCGTTTCACGGCCCGCGCTTCCCGCGCATGACGATCCGCGACAACGTCAACGCCGTCCACCAATTGTTGACGGAAGACCTGCACATTGCGCATCTGCGTGCACTCATCGGCTTCTCCATGGGCGCGCAGCAGGCGTTTCAGTGGGCGGTAAGCTATCCCGATTTTGCCGACCGCATCGTCGCCACCTCGGGCACCGCGAAGACCTACGGCCACGGCATCGTGCGGCTCGAGGGGCAGATCGCCGCCATCGCTGCCGACTCGACCTTTAACGGCGGTGATTACACCGCGCCGCCCGCCAAGGGGCTGGAGGCGTTCGGCATGGTGTGGGCGGGCTGGCTCTACTCGCAGGAGTGGTGGCGCAAGGATCTGTGGCGAACCAACACGCCGCCCGGCACCACGTTCGAAACGGTGCTCGAACGCTTTCACAAGAGCTTCATCCCAGGCGCGGACGCGAACAACCTGATTCTGCAGTGCCGCACGTGGGAGTCAAACAACGTCGGCAACACGCCCGGCTTCAACGGCGACACGGAACGCGCCCTCCACTCCATCCACGTGCCGTTTCTCTACATGCCGTCGGCGACCGATCTGTACTTCCCGCTGGAGGACGCGAAGTACGAAGCAGCCCTGATGCCGACCGCGAAGCTGGTGCCCATCCCGTCGCTGTGGGGCCACACCGCTGGCGCAGGCAGCAATC
>CBAAAE010000065.1:0-13911 GCA_964658845.1 uncultured Novosphingobium sp.
AGACGCGGTTAGCGCGGCTGCGTGGTGGGTGCGGTTCCGATGGGCGATGGGCTGCCATTGGCCGGGAGCGTGGTGTCTGGCGGCAGCGGATCAGGCGTGCTGGTCAGCGGCTTGGGCGGCGCGGGTGGCTGCGGCGCAGTCAAACCGGGGATGACCGGTTGCGTCGTGATCTGCCCCGCGGCTGCCTGCTGCAGCGACACACCATAACGATCAAGCGTGTTCGCAAGAATCTGCAACAGCGAGGCGCGATCGCGTGCGTAAACCGCAGTTGCCGTGATCAGGCTGTTGTCCGCGGTGGCCAGCAGGCGCTCCTGCTGCAGCACGTTGGCAGTGGTCGAGGCACCGAGGCGGAAGCGCTTCTGCTCCGCGTCGAGCGCCTGTGCCTGGTAGTCGCGCGAGGACTGCGACGCAACCACCGACGCACGGTCATTTGTCAGCGCGAACTGGCCGTTGATGACCTGGATGCGGGTCTGCGTGTAGAGCTGCTGCAGACGCATCTGGGCCTGGCGATACTCCATCTGCGAGCGGGCCTGGTCGGCCTGGGCGGGACGATTGCGGATGGGGATCTGCAGTGTTGCGCCGACGCCCTTGTCGGGCGCGCTGTTGTTGAAGCTGTTGCCGAACGCCGTGCCGTAGCCGCCAATGTTGGTCAGGCCGCAGTTCGCCACGCCAGGATTACTGGTGCAGATGGTCGACGTGGGATTGACCGTGCCTGCGATGCCCGTGCCGCCATAGAAGGCATACGCGTTCAGGATCGGCAGCAGACCATTCTTTTCCGCTTTGATGGTGATCTGGTTGTTCGCCATGTTCAGCACGGCCTGCTCAATCGAGGGATTGTTGATGTAGGCCTGTTTGACCAGGTCTTCCACCGGCATATCCTCTTCCTGCAGGCGTTCCAGGCTGACTCGGTCGGTCGGAATAACCGGAGCGGTGGCGAGTTGCGGATCGTTCAGGTCGCGCACAATCGCCTGCTTCATCAGCAACTGCTGATATTCGAGATTCGATTGCGACGTGGTCAGCGACTGCCGGTCGGTGGTGACAGCCTGGTCGGAGTTGACGATATCGAGCGGCGCAAGCGTTCCAATCTCAAGCTGACGGCGGTTATCCGACGCGAGCTGCGTGGACTGCTGCAGCGCGCGTGTCTTCGCCTGCACATCCTCATAGGCGCTGACCAGCGACCAGTAGATGCTCTCAACCTGCGTGATGGTGTAGATCAACTGCGCGCGAAAAGCCGAGTCCGCAATGCGTCGATCGTTCTTTGCCTGCAGCACGAAGCGTCCCTGGATGCTGGGACCAAAACCCTGCAAGAGCTGCTGCGTCACGGTCGCGCGGAAGGCCGAGTTGAAGTTCGGCCGGTACGACGTGGTGGTGGCTGTCGACGAGACGCGCGAATTGGTGAAGGAAACGTTCAGCTGCGTGCCCGTCACAAAACCCTGGGCGTACTGAAAGTTGTACGAGCCAGTGGTGGTCTCGGTCGGGTTCGCGTTGAACAGGTTACCTGTCGAACCTGTTCCCGTGCTTCCGGTCGAGCCCGTACCCGTGGTTGTACCGGTGCCCGTAGTACCCGTCCCCGTTGTACCTGTGCCTGTCGTGGTTCCGGTTCCGGTGCCGGTCGTCGAGGTCGTGGTGGTGGTGCCGCCACCCAGGCCGGAACCGCCAGGAGTGGTCTGATCCTCATACTGGATGGTGCCGGTCAGCAGGCCGTCGCGGTTCAGCGGAATGGGGCCACCGCCGTTAGTGCTGAGCACGAGTCCCGATGCGCCGGTGCTGGTGCCGCCCGAACCCGTAGTCGTGCCACCCGGTCCGCCGCCGCCGGTCACGGTCGTGGACGTGCCGCCCAGCGTATTCGTGATCAGACCCGTGGACACACCGCGCAGGCTGCTGCCTGCCTTGGCGCGCAGGATGTCGGTGTCGGCGATGTCAAGGTTTACGCGTGCAATCTCAATGTCGTAGTTATTTTCAAGCGCCAGCAGAACAGCGTCGGACAGGCTCAGGTAGATGCGTCCATCGCGCAGCAGATCGCCCAGGCGCGGCGTATTGCTGAGCCGGGGTGCCGCGTAGTCCATCGCCGTGTAAGGTGCGATGGGATTCTTGAAGTGGCTCTTCGGCTGGGTGTAATCCCGCAGCGTCTGGCGAAGGTACAGCGGTCCGGGGTGCGCGGGTTCCGGTGCCTGCGGAATGTTCGGCCGGCCGGTGGTGTCAACCTGCTGAACCTGTGGCTGCGCGGGTGCCGAGGGGTTGGTCTGGGCCGTGCCCGGTGCGGCAGTCTGGCCTGCCGCGGCTGGCGCTGCCTGTTGTGCAAACGCCGCATCGGAACTCATGGATCCCATCAACAGCAGAGCGACGCTCGCTGCCCCCTGCAAAGTAACTGCTCTCACGCTCTTCTCCAGCAAAGTTCTATGTCTTCTACGAGACGTTCACCACTCCTACAGGGACGCAATCTTTCCTTGTAAGGGGCATGTGGGCAGGAACAGGTGATCCGCTATCCCGGCTCGCGTGCCTGCCCTGTCAAGGTGCACGCGTACGCAGGGCGGAAGGTCAGGTCATGTAGATGCCATTGAGCCTAAAGTATAGCAACGTCACTCTCGGAACGGGGCGCTCGCTGGTGCATGGTACGGTTCAAACAACCGCGATGTTCCCCACTTTGAACGAATCGGTGCAGCCCCCTGCGCCACGAAAGAGTTTCCGGCTTGTTGTCGCTTACGACGGCACGGGCTACTTCGGATGGCAGGTGCAGCCGGGACTGCCTACCGTGCAGGGCAGGCTGGCAGACGCGATCCACCAGCTTACCGGCGAGGATGTATTGCCACAGGGTTCAGGCCGAACGGACACAGGAGTACACGCCGTTGGGCAGGTGGTCTCGGTCGAGCTGGCGGCTGCCATACCCACGGAGCGGCTGTGCGGCGCGCTGAATCGGAAACTGCCGCCTGACATTCGGGTGCTCTCGGCGAGCGATGCTCCACCTGGCTTTCATGCGCGTGCCGGCGTGCTGCACAAGACTTACGAGTACCGCATCTTCGAACGTTATCCGGCAGACGGAACCGCGGAGCGCGTCTGCCTGCCCGCGCAGGCGCGGTACGCTTGGGACTGCCGCTGGCCGCTGCGTTTAGAACAAATGCAGCAGGCCGCCGCCGCGCTGATCGGCAGGCATGACTTCACCTCGTTCGCAGCGTCCGACCCTGACCGCTCGCAACGGCTGCTGGCCGCTGGTGAGCCGGTCGACAATACCCGCACGATCTTCCGATCGGCATGGCTGCGGGAAGACGGCCTGCTGAAGTATCGCGTCACCGGGAGCGGGTTTCTGCACCACATGGTCCGCAACATTGTGGGCACGTGCGTCGACGTGGGTGCGGGCCGCGTGTCCGCTGAGGCCGTGCCAGCGTTGCTCGCCGCACGCGACCGTCGGCAAGCCGGCGCGACCGCACCCCCGCAGGGTTTGCACCTGGTACGGGTGGTCTACGCGGGCGATGAGGCCCCGGCCACACCTGCCCGTACGATCGAGTGGGCAAGCGCATGATCTTTCGCGATCGCGAAACCCTGCCTCACATGCGCATCGCACGGCTGGCTTCAGCGACGGCAGTTCACCGCGCCTTCAGTTGGCTGCACCTGCAGGAGCCGCGCATCCGCGGCTGGCAGCGTGACCTGGTAAGCATCCCCGCACCGCCGTTTGGAGAGGTCGAACGTGCTGCATGGTTTGCGAACCGCATGCGCGAACTGGACCTCGCGGACGTCCACATCGACGAGGAAGGCAATGCCCTGGCATGTCTGCGTGCGGACGACAGCGCCTCGCCGGTGGTGCTGATTTCCGCGCACCTGGACACGGTGTTCTCTGCTTCCACTGCGATCGCGCTGCGCGAAGACGAAGACATCCTGTACGGCCCCGGCTCCGCGGACAATGGAGCAGGTCTGGCAGGCCTGCTGGCCATCGCTGCGGCGTTACGAGCAGGGGGCATTCAGCCGCCCACCAACATCCTGTTTGCCGCCAACGTCGGCGAAGAGGCCGAGGGTAACCTCCGCGGCATGCGGCACCTGTTTACAGGTTCGCCTTTCGCACAGCGCATCTGCGGCAGCATCGCCCTGGAGGGTGCGGGCACTGAGACCGTCGTGACACGCGGGCTGGGCAGCCGTCGCTTTCGCGTGGAGATCAGCGGCCCCGGCGGCCATGCCTGGACGGACGCTGCCATGCCCAACCCCATCGTGACGCTTGCTTCCGCAATTGCCGCGCTGGCGGCACAGCCGGTTCCTGCGAAGCCGCGCACCACGCTCAACATCGGCCAGATTCGCGGCGGCACGTCGGTCACCGCGGTGCCGCAATCGGCGGAAGCGACCTTCGACATCCGGTCCACCGATGCCGGCGAGATCCTGAGCCTGGAAGTGCGGCTGTACCGTGCCGTTGAAGATGCCGTGTTGGCGGCGAACCGCGGCGGCAGCGGCACCCTGTGCGCGCAGATCACCTGCATCGGCGACCGACCGGCAGCGGAGCTCGCACCCGGCTCGCGCCTGCTGGAGACGGTACGCGCGGTCGACCGGCACCTGCTGCTGCGTACGGAAGAGCGGCTGGGATCGACCGACGCGAACATCCCGCTGGCGCTGGGCCGCGAGGCCATAGCCATCGGCGCGGGCGGCTCGGCCGGCGGCATCCACACCACCAATGAATGGTACGACCCACGCGGCCGTGACCTGGCGCTGCGGCGCGTTCTGCTGATCCTGCTGGACCTTTGCGGCGGTTCGGAGTGCCAGCCCTAGACCGCTGAGGCCGTCAAGGAAAGCTCCGTCAGCGAAAGGTACATGGGGCCTTGATGGCATCGCTGAACCCGTTCCATCCGGGTACGCCCTCAACAAATGCAGCGCCATCATCACGCATACAAATGCCCGGTGACAGCGTCTAAATCGCTGGAGGACCTGGGACACAGGTCCAATGACGCATTGAACGAGGACACATACACTCCATGGAATTGCACAAGTCCCTTCCCGAGAAAGTTCGTACGCACCGTCTTGCAGCCAGCTTTGTGCTGCTGGGAACACTTTCCGCGGGTGTTCTGGCCGGATCTGTTCTGACGGGCACCGTGCACGGTGCCACCCAGCAAAAGGTAGACACCTCCGATGCAACGCCGCTGCGCGTGCCGCCGGCCACGTCGCAACCGAACCAGTTCTCCCAGATCGCGAAGCAGGTGGGACCGGCCGTGGTGAACATCAACACGGAATCGCTGCCCAAACAGGCGACGGCCAATCCCCATTCGCCCCTTACACGGAAGAATCGTCGCGGACAGGGTGGCGACCAGGGCGACATGCAGGACTTCTTCAACCGCTTCTTTGGCGGACAGGGCGGCGGCGACGGCGATGACGACGACGATAGCGGCCCCGCCGGCGGCGAGCGACGCGCACTGGGTTCGGGCTTTATCGTCGACCCGCGCGGCTACATCGTCACTAACAATCACGTGGTCGACAAGGCTGACCGGATCAACGTAAAGCTCTCCACTGATTCTGAAAACGATCCAGGCCGTCCGGCGCACGTGATCGGTGTGGACAAGGACACGGATCTTGCCGTGATTAAGATCGACTCACCAAGTCCTCTGCCGACAGTCAAGCTTGGTAACTCCGAGGGCGCGCAGGTAGGTGACTGGGTGCTTGCCATCGGGAGTCCGTTCAGCCTCTCACAGACCGTTACTGCCGGCATTGTTTCCGCTAAGAACCGCCCCGTTCCGGATGGCCCGAACGGCCCGAACCAGTTTCAGAGGTTCATCCAGACCGACGCCGCAATCAATCCGGGTAACTCCGGTGGTCCGCTGCTCGACATGTCCGGCGCCGTGATTGGCGTGAACACGGCCATCTTTACACAGTCCGCGGGTTCCGTCGGCGTGGGTTTCGCAATGCCGTCGAACACTGTCATCAGTGTCTACAACATGCTGGTATCGCCGGAGCACAAGGTGGTACGCGGCTCCATCGGCATCAGCTTCCAGCCTGGACTGTCCTCAGCGGTTGGCCGCGTCTATGGCTTTGCCAACGGCGGCGTTCTGGTGGCTTCTGTCACACCGGGCTACGCGGCAGACAAGGCCGGCATCAAGAAGCAGGACGTCATCACGGCGATTGACGGTAAGCCGGTCAAGGACGGCGACGAGTTGGTTGCGGAGATTTCGCCCCGACGGCCCGGCTCGACTGTGCGCCTTACTTACCTGCGCAACGGCAAGGAAAATACCACGACTGCAACCATCTCGGACCGTGCCGAGATGCTCGCGAAGAGCGGCGACGGCGGCGGTCCGGACGACGACACGCCGGGTACACCCACGGCACCGGATGCAGCGCAGAACAAGCTGGGCGTTTCCGTCGGTCCAGTGCCGAGCGAGATCGCGACGAAGCTGAAGATTAGCGGCGGAGTGCTCGTCTCGGCCGTGAAGCCGGGCTCTTTCGCTGACGATCTGCCGCTCAGCAAGGGTGACATCATCATGGAGATCAACCGCAAGCCGATCACCGACCTCGATTCGTTCCGGGCGGCGGTTGCTCCATTGAAGTCGGGTGACGATGTGGTCTTCGTTGTGCGCTCTGCCCAGGCACGTGGAGCCAACTCCAACTTTATCGGTGGCCGCCTGCCGTAAAGGCCTTCGTAAGGTTGACCTGCCGGCAGCCAGAAATCTGGCTGCCGGTTTCGTTTTGGGTACCCTTTTTACCATGTTGAAGCACCGTTCAACTGGACGACACGGCAGGCCTTGAATCGTCTCACACATCTGTGTAGGCTTTATAAGGCTCGTGTTGCATGCTGGTGAACGTCGCAGACTCCCCCATCTCTGAGGTACGCCTTTGGCATTGTTCCGTGCGCTCCTGATCGCCGCCGTTCTCGTCCTCACGTGGCTACCCTCGCAGGCTTCACGCGTCCGCCGTGGTCCGACTTCTTCCAAACACAAGTCGACCAAGCAGGCAGCACAGCGCCCGCGCGCCATTGATGACGAGCGTGCTACGGAGATCCAAGGTGCCTTGGTCAAGGCCGGTTACCTGCATGAAGTGACGGGCCACTGGGACAGCAGCAGCGAGGCTGCCATGCAGAAGTTGCAGAGTGATAACGGCTGGCAGACCAAGCTGATCCCTGACTCGCGTGCGCTCATCAAGCTTGGCCTGGGACCCAACGCGCAGAACTCGTCTGCCGTTGTTCCACCGGCGCCCGGCACGGCTGAAGGCAGCAAGTAGATCCAGTCCGAACAACGATCTCAGTTGCTCTCAAGCGTGAGCCGGATCTTTATCGTGCTCTCAGACAGCTCATTGATGTGACATTTGGAAGTCGCGATACGTGTTGCTGGAGAATCCGGCATCCACGGGCGCATTCAGCAGTGATCTGAACCCAAATCGTGGATCGAGGTCATCCATCCGATCGGACTGGTCGCGGTTGACCGCATCTTCCGCACCCTGGACGGTGGGGACAAGCGCGGTCGGCAGGGAGACGTCGTAGTAAAAGCGCAGGACGTTCGCTACGTAGTCCGTAGCCTTATCGCCCTCGCGGCAGTTACCCCTGCTGTACGCGTCAGCGACCTGCTCGACGGTCCCGGCATGCTGGCGACCGATGATCTGCCTGTTCAGGAAGTTGACCGTAATTGACGCGCAAGCGTTCAGCGTACCGAACAGGTCATCCGCGCCATGCATCTGCGACGTGTTGGCCCACAACAGCTGCCAGGGGCCGAAGCTACAGTGCGCAGCATGGCCGAACTTCAACGTCGAAATCGTCAGACTTTCGCTATGCTTGCCATTGCAGTAAGCGGCGTGGTGGAGCGGCTGGCAGTTTGCGCCGAAGCCGCTCTCCTGGCCGGCGAGTGCCCACAGCAGGCGCGCTCCGTCGATCAATCCTGGGGTCCGCAAGTGAGGTCCGTAGAGACGACATGCGTCCGCGACCTCAACCTGCGTGAATGTGATCGGTCCTGAAAAGCTGACAGCTGGGCTGCCCGATGGATGGTCGTGCATGAGCATTTCGCGCCTCAAATGTCGTGAAATCTGACTTTGGTTGCAAAAATGAAAGAGAGAACCAGGGAGTTCGTTGAAGCTCGATCATAAGACCTTTAATCCAATTTAGCAATGTGAATTTCTTTACAGCCAAGTAAAAATCAGCGCCGTTGCTGGTCTGTTCTGATCAGACTTGCCGGCACTTTCCGCGAATGGCCCACGGACGCACGTGACCACTATCTACCTGGTTCTCTCTTCCCGCCTGATAGCATTCCACAAGACCTATCCGCTCCACGAGCCGGGCAAACGGCCGGAGGTCAGCTTCAGTCGGTTTACTTTGAGTCTGCGCGATCTGTTGGCATGGTGTAGATGACCTCGCCGGGACGCGTGTAGTGCAGCGATTCCCTCGCCTCATGCTCGATGGCGTTTGGATCGCTGCTCAGGCGATCCACATGGCCGCGCAGCCGCATGTTTTCGGTCTGCAGGTCCTTCATCTGCGTCGCCAGTTCGCGTACTTCCGCCCGCTTGCCGCGGTACGCGATCAGGCCGTTCTGGCCGAATACCACGTGGTAGCCCACGGTAAAGGCCAGCAGGGCCGCGGCACAGGTGGCGATCTTACGGCGAGCGCCATAGATGCCATGCCCTACACGCCCCAGGCCAGAGGAAACACGGTTCATTCCATTGGTTTGTTTTGCGGCGGCCATGTTTCTGAGTAGAAGTGCAGGCCCGCACAAATGCAAGCGCGGGCATCGCAGTAGATACCTCCCCAGCATGTGGAAAGCTCTTTCCGGGAAACACGGTGGCGTTTGGGTGGCCCGCACATCCGCGCAGAGCGCAAAGCCTGCGACAGTACAATCAGTGGGAAGTTCTTTGTTCGAAAGGTACCCGTCGATGCTCGTAACCCGCACCTCCGATCTGAGCCTTCACGCGCTTGCCCCCACGGGCCGCTCGCGCTTTCAAGACCTCGCGCAACGCGCAGGCATTGCTTTCGCGGCGAGCCTGTTTGTGGCGATTTGCGCGCACATTGCGGTGTCCCTGCCGTTTACACCTGTGCCGTTCACTCTGCAGCCGTTTGCAGTTCTGCTGGTAGGCATGCTGCTTGGACCGGCCGCCGGTTTCGCCGCGATGGCGGTGTACCTGTGCGAAGGCGCGGCGGGCCTGCCGGTATTTACGCCGATGGGTCTGCCTGGTATCGCGCGCCTGATCGGACCCACGGGCGGCTACCTTTTCGCGTATCCAATCGCCGCGGCGCTCGCCGGAGCGCTTCCCCGAGTCGTCGGTAAAGGTAAGACCTTCGCCGCCTACGCAGTCGCAGGCTGTGCCGCCATGCTGACGATTTACACCTCCGGCGCGGCCTGGTTCAGCCATGTGTTGCACGCGTCGTTCGGCACTGCGCTGGCCGGTGCGGTGGTCCCGTTTGCCGCATCCGATGCTGTCAAGATCTGCGCCGCCGCCGGAGTTGCGTCAGCCCTGAAAAATCACGCGGAGCGTTCGTCCCACTGACATTGCCAAACCTGCAGAGCCCGCGACTTTGCGCAGCACATCCAATCACTACCGCGGCAAAATGCAGCCACGCAGAAGGGCAACACCACTTCATGAGCACCACTGCCACCGATATCAAAGAAGTCAAAATCGCCCACAGCCCCGACTCCGACGACGCTTTCATGTTCTACGGTTTGGCGACGAACAAGGTTCGTGTACCCGGCTACAAGTTCACGCACGTGCTGACGGACATTGAGACGCTGAACCAGCGCGCCATCCACGATCCGTACTACGACGTGACAGCCATCTCGTTTCACGCCTACCCCTACCTGCAGGACAACTACGCACTGATGGCGTGTGGCGGCTCGGTGGGCGAGGGCTACGGACCCATGATCGTGTCGCCCCGCAAGTACACGCTGGATGAGGTGAAGAAGCTGCGGATCGCGGTGCCGGGCACCATGACCACCGCGTACCTGACGCTCAAGCTCTTCGCGCCGGAGATCGAAACCGTCACCGTGCCGTTCGACGAGATTATCCCCAGGATTGTCGCGGGCGAGTTCGACGCCGGCCTGATCATCCACGAGGGCCAACTGACCTATGGTGACAGCGGCCTGCACAAGATCCTGGACATGGGTCAGTGGTGGCGCGAGCAGACAGACGGCCTGCCCCTGCCGCTGGGCGGCAACGCCATTCGGCGGTCGCTCGGTGCCGAGTCTATGCGGATCACCACGCAGGCTTTGCGCGAATCGATCCAGCATGCCCTGGACCACCGTCCGGCCGCGCTGGAGTACGCCATGCAGTTCGCGCGCGATCTCGATACGTCGCTGGCCAACAAGTTCGTGGGCATGTACGTCAACGAGCGCACGCTGAACTACGGCGAAGACGGCCGCGAAGCAATTCGCAAGCTACTGGACATGGGCTATGAGCGCGGCATCATCCCGGTGCGCGCGAAGATCGACTTCATCGACTGAAACGGGCTGTCAGGCTTCTCCAAAGGTGTCGCTGGCGGGTGCCGGAACACCGCCGGCAGGCAGGAAGACTCGGAAGATCGTCCGGCCCGGTGCCGAAGCGGTCCCGGGACGGCTGCGCGCGCGGATGGAGCCATGATGGCGATCGACGATCTCCTTTGAAACCCACAGGCCCAGACCCGTTCCGGTGATGCCCTTGGTCGAAAAGAACGGCTCGAAGAGGCGGGCGATGGTACCTGCATCCATGCCACTGCCATTGTCCAGCACGGAAATGGCAATGCCGCCGACGCCGGTCTTCCAGTCGCACGTGCCCGCGGTGCGCAGCAGGATGCAGCCGCCGCCGGGCATAGCGTCGATCGCATTTCCCAGCAGGTTGACGATCACTTGCCGCACCTCGCCCTCATAGGCAAGGATGGGCGGCGCCTCACGATACCGGGTCTGCACGACAATGTCCTGCCGCCGGATGCGCGAGTCGAACAGGGCAAGCACGGTCTCGATCAGGTCGCTTGGACGGGTTTGGACAGGACGGCTCGACTGCCTGTGAAAGCGCAGCGTCTGCACCGTGATCTGCGCCACGCGGTCCAGTTCGTTCTGTGCAAGCTCAAGGTACGCGCGGCCCGTCGGCTCCATCGTCGTCTGCTGCACCAGGTAGAGGCAGTTGGTGATCGCCGCGAGCGGATTGTTGATTTCGTGCGCAATGGAGGCGGCGAGGCGACCTGCGACGGCCAGTTTTTCGGTTTGCCGCAGCACCTCTTCGCTGCGCTTCTGATGACTCAGGTCGGCGATAAAGACGGCCAGTTCTCCTGCGCCTGAGGCCCGCTGGCTCGCCAGGAAGGTGATGCCCACCAGCGCGTCGATCGTCTCTCCCGACGCCATCGTGCAGACTGCCTCGAACGGCTCTTCCGTAGCACGCTGTTCCAGATCGGCGAAAGACGCACCAAGCGCGTCACACACGGCGCCCAGTCTAACCTCGCCCTGCAGGCGGTCCGCACCGTAGCCCAGCAGGCGCGCGGCCGCCGCGTTGGCGTAGGTGATGCGTCCACTGCCCTGGCCGATCAGCAGGCCCATCGGCATGGCGTCGACCAGGTGGTGAAAGCGCGCTTCACTGACGGCCAGCGCGCGTTCCGCGGCCACCCGCGAGCGGCGAGCGGCGGCTTCCCGCAGTTCGCGCTCAACTACCGGGATCAGGCGAGCCAGGTTCTGCTTGGTGACGTAATCCTGCGCGCCGGCGCGCATGCTCTCAACGGCTGTCTCTTCCGAGATGGCGCCGGACATCATGATGAAGGGCAGGTCGTGGCCGCTGGCACGAGAGAGGCGCAGCGCCTCGGGACCGCTGAACTTCGGCAGGTTGTAGTCGGCAACGATCAGGTCGGGAGGTCCGGCCGCCAGTGCTGCCAGCATCTCCGCCTCGGTTTCAACGCGGGTAGTCTGCGGGCTGAACCCATTGCGGCGAAAGTGCCGTTCCAGCAGGGCCGCGTCGTCAGGATTGTCTTCCACCAGCAGCAACAGGAGTTGCCGCTGGCTCAGTTCATGGGTGGGCACTCGTTTAACACCAGCCAGTACATCCCGAGCTGTCTCGTTGCTTCAGCGAAATCATTGAAGTTGACCGGCTTGCGAATGTAACTGTTCACGCCCAGCTTGTAGCTGCGAACCACGTCGCGCTCTTCATCCGATGAAGTGAGTACGACGACGGGTAACATCTGGGTGCTCTCGCTCTCGCGGATCCGGCGCAGCACCTCAAGACCATCGACCTTTGGCAGCTTCAAGTCCAGCAGAACGAGTTGAGGCTTGGCAGCGCGTTCACCGAAGAGTGCGTCCAGCGCCTCTTCCCCATCGCGCGCCACGCGCACTTCGTTCGCGATCTTGCTCTTTTGCAACGCACGGATCGTCAGTAGCTCGTGATCGGGATCGTCTTCTACCAGGAGAATCGAACGGGTTACCTCGGCCATGCGGTCATCCTAGCGTAAACCAGAAGGTCGCGCCACGATCTACCGTACTGTCGGCCCAGATACGACCGCCGTGCCGCCGGACCACGCGTGCCACCGTGGCCAGACCGATGCCGGAACCCTTGAAATCCTTGTCGCCGTGCAGACGGTTGAAGGCGTTGAACAGCTTGCCCGCGTACTGCATGTCAAAGCCTGCGCCGTTGTCCTGAACACGCCATGCAGCCCGCGCCGGGTCCCACCCGAAATCGATCTCGGCCGCGTCCAGCCGGCGGGCCGTGAACTTGACGGCATTGCCCAACAGGTTTTCGAGCGCAACCTGCACCAGCTTCGCATCGCCATTTGCCGGTGGACCCGGCGAAATGCGGAAGTGGAGCTGACGGTCCGCGTTTTCGTCCGTCAGGGTGGCCGCAACCGATCGGGCCAGCATGGCCATGTCCAGCGGCTCCCGCGTCACGTCAGCGCGGGTGATGCGCGAAAGCTGCAGCAGCGCGTCGATCAACTGGCCCATGCGCTGCACACCGGCGCGTACCCGGCTGATATAGTCGCGTCCGGTGGCGTCGACCGCCTCCGCATAGTCCTCCTGCAACGCCAGGCTGAAGCCGTCGATGGTACGCAGAGGGGCGCGCAGATCATGCGAAACGGAGTAACTGAACGCCTCCAACTCCCGGTTCGTAGCCTCGAGTTCAGCGGTGCGTTCGCGAACGCGAAGCTCCAGTTCGGCGTTCAGAACGCGCACCTGCTCGGCGCTGCGCTCCACTTGCGCCCGCGACACGGCGAGCCATTGCGCATTCAACTCAGACGCGACACGCAGGCTCCGCTCCTGGGAAAAGTAGTACGCCACAAAGCAGACCATCAGCAGATCCAGAACGCACGCAAGGCTCGCGGCGAAGTACGCCAGCCTGCCGTTGTGCCGCGCCTGCTCTGCGCGATTCACAAGCAGGCGGCGCTCCTCCGCGTCGATGCTACCGCTCACCATGCGCAGCCTGGTCATCTCGAGCGTGCCCTGGCCGCTGGAGGCGATGTCCTGTGCCGCCTCCAGTCCGCCCGTCTGCCTAGCCTCGATCACCCGCTGCAGCAACAGGATGCGGCGGTCGATGATGCGGTGCGCCTCCGCGATATTCGCCACTTGGACGGGACTGTCGGCCACCAGGTCCAAGGAGTGCTGAATCTCCCGCGGGAGCGCATCCGCCGCGTTATGGAAGGCCTGCAGCAGAACCGGGTTGCCACTGATGACGTAACCGCGGGTCGAGGATTCTGCGTCCGTCGTCTTGGCGAGCAGGTGCTCGTTCTGGCCGATCACCTCCCACGTATGCGCCAGCCAGGCCTCGCTCTCAAGCAGCGAGCGGATGGCAGAGACGGCAAACCACGTGTTCAGACCCACAATCAGCAGCGCGGCAACCAGCGCAAGCGGCGCCACATAACGGCTGGGTCGGTCAGTCATATGACCGTATTGTAAGTGGCACGATTTTTCGGCGTATGGTTCCCGCGTGCACAGGTTGAGGGATGCAGTGTTGTCTGTGAGGGAAGGCAAGAAGTTTGGTGGACGCGGTAGGAATCGAACCTACAACCTGTCGATTAAGAGTCGAATGCTC
>CBAAAE010000066.1:0-6408 GCA_964658845.1 uncultured Novosphingobium sp.
GCATCGGCGAAGCCATGGTCCGCGCCTTTGCCGGCCAGCACGCGCGCGTCGCTTTCCTCGACGTGAACGACGCGGCTGCCGGCATCCTCGCCGAGGATCTCGAACGGCAGAACCTGCCCCGGCCGCTTTATCGCGCCTGCGACGTGACCGATATCGCGGCACTGCAGGGTTCGGTTCAGACGGTCCTCGACGCCTTCGGAACCGTCGATGTACTGGTCAACAACGCCGGCAACGACGCACGGCACACGGTCGACGAAGTCACGTCCGAGAGCTGGGACGCAGCCATGGCGGTGAATCTGAAGCACCAATTCTTCATGAGCCAGGCCGTCGCGCCGTTCATGCGCCTGGCAGGGCGAGGCTCGATCATCAGCATGAGTTCCATCAGCTGGCTGATTCCGAGCACAGGCCTGCCCGTCTACGTCACGGCAAAGGCCGCCATTGTGGGCATGACCAGGACGCTGGCGCACGAACTGGGCAAGGACAACATCCGCGTGAACTGCATCCTGCCTGGAGCGATCCTGACCGAGCGACAGCAGCGGCTGTGGCTTACCGACGCGTACAAGGCAGAAGTCATGGCGAACCAGGCGCTCAAGCGATACATCTACCCCGATGAAGTAGCGCGTCTAGCACTATTTCTAGCTGCGGACGACGGTTCCGCAATCACCAACCAGAGCTATGTCATCGACGGCGGATGGGTGTAGCGCTCAGGTCTCTTACGTAGAAAGGGAGAAAGCGTTCCGATAGAACGAAGAAAGGCAGCCCGAAGGCTGCCTTTCTTATCTATTGCAGAGGTTCGAAGCTTATGCAGCCTGAACGTTCTCTGCCTGCCAGCCCTTGGGTCCCTTCACTACGTTGAAGGTCACGCTCTGACCCTCCTGCAGCGAACGAAAGCCATTGCTCTGGATCGCGGTGTGATGAACGAAAACGTCCTCACCATTCGCGCGGCTAAGAAAACCAAAACCCTTTGCGTCGTTGAACCACTTAACTGTTCCCTGTTCCATTTTGTATCCTTGCGCCCAAGTGTGGGCTGATGTACCGCCAGAACGCGTTTGGTAAAGTTTGCGTGTACAGGCGGACCAAGCAATACAAACCAGATCGGATTCTACGATCAATTTCAATCATAGGCACACTCTGGCAACTTGGCAAGTGCAAATTGGCTAAGTCTTCGATGCAACCTGTTGCTCAACCGCGATCGTCACGTTTTCGTGCTTGATGTCGAGTCGCAGGCGATTAAACAGGCTCATATAGAAGTTTGCAAGGTAAACGAGGGCAAACTCGCTAAGGATGTAGCCCCGCCAGCCTGCGTAAAGCAGTTGGTAGCGAGTGACCAACAGCACTGCCGCCGCGACGTAGTGGCTAAAACAGTACTCGCAGGTAAACAGGTAGAAGAACTTCCGCATCGGCAGAGAACGTTCTTCTTTGCTTTTTTCCGAGCAGAATTCGCGCGGCTCGCGAAAGACTTCCTCGTGGGTCACGGTCCAACTGATACAGGCAATCGGGATCGCCAGCAGCAGCAACACGCCGGCCTGGTGCATCAGCGAATTGTCTGCGGGTACCGGGATCATCATGGGTCGAGCCTGCGCGGCGGGCTATCCCGTCATTGCGTGTTTACCGTAGGATGCGCATGACGGCCATAGGATTGATGGATGGATTGGAAGAGCAGAAAGATCGCCGCAATCATGGAAGCGGCACTGGCAGAGGACAAGGCCACCAGCGACGTGACCACCGCGCTTACGATCGACCCGGCACAGCGTGCTTCGGCTACCGTGCTGGTTCGCGAAGATTGCATCATCTGCGGGCTTGGCGCCATCTGCGCGGTATTCGACGCTTTCAGCGCAATGCAGACGCGGGCAGGTGGCAAGGGAGCGGGCCGCTATGAGGTCATCAGCCACCCGGAAATCTTCGACGGCGTGCGCGTGCGCAAGGGCCAGACCGTCGCGGTCATCCGCCACAGCGCGGCCGCCATCCTGTCGTGCGAGCGCGTCATCCTGAACCTGATGCAGCGCATGAGCGGCATCGCCACGCTCACGAACGACTTCGTTCGTCTGACGCAGGGCACACGCGCAAAAATCCTGGACACGCGCAAGACCATGCCCGGCATGCGGCTGCTGGACAAGTACGCCGTCACCAGCGGCGGCGGCGCGAACCACCGGCTTGATCTGCAGGACGGCATCATGCTGAAGCAGAGCCATCTTGCGCTCGGCGGTGGCGTCGCCGTTGCGGTGGAGCGTGCCGCAAAGGGCCGCAAAGCCGGTCAGAAGATCGAAGTGGAAGTAACGAACCCGGCCGATGTGCAGGCGGCGATCCAAGCCGGCGCAGACGTGCTGCTGCTGGTGGGCATGTCCCCGGCAGCCGTTGCAGAGACCGTCGAAGCCGTTCGCGCAGAGACTCCAAAGGTGCTGCTGGAAGTGGCAGAACACCTTTCGCTCGAAAACGTGCGGGAATACGCGGAAACCGGCGTCGATTACCTCTCCGTCGGCGCTCTGACGCGGTCGTCGGCGGCGGTCGATCTGAGCATGCGCATCACGGCCGATGTCTACTAGCACCTTCGACACCGGACGGGTCAACGACGCACTCGACGGCACCATCTTCCACGGCAAGCTGCACCACTTCAACCGCATCGACAGCACCAGCACCCGCGCCCTGGCGGACGCACACGCCGGTACCGAATCAGGCCACGTGTACGTCGCGGATGAGCAGACGGCGGGACGAGGGCGGGGCGGGCACATTTGGCATTCCGAGCCTGACGCCGGCCTTTACCTCAGCGTGCTTTTCAGACCCGCGCTGCAGGCGGACGCGGCACTCCATATCTCGCTTGCGACCGCTCTTGCCGCCCAGTCCGCGGTGTTGCTCGCATCCTCGTATGCGCTTGATATCCGCTGGCCGAATGATCTCGTGACGCCTCCGGGACGGACGCCGGCCCGTAAGCTCGGCGGCATTCTTACGGAGACGGCCTCGACCCCAGGCGGCACCCTGCGGCATGCGGTGATCGGGGTCGGCATCAATCTGAACCAGGAGAGTTTTCCGTCGAATCTATCCGGAATGGCCAGCTCCGTGCGCATGGAGAGTGGCAGCAGGGTCTCCCGGGAAGACCTCCTGATTCCCCTGCTGCGCGCACTTGAGACCGAGTTGTCGGCCCTTGAGGCTGCGGCAACGGACGCCGGGAAAGCACCTCACCTGGCTGAGCGATTCTCGATCGCAAGTACGTGGGCCAGGGGCAAGCGTGTCCGCGTCAGCGAAGAGGAAAGTTATACTGGCACGACGAATGGGCTGACCACAGCTGGCATGCTGCGCGTGCAGTGTGATGATGGAACGCTCCGGCTGGTGCGGCACGGTGGTGTCCGCGAGTTGTGAGCATCATGGAACGACAGGTGAGGCACGATGCTGCTGGCGATCGACGTAGGCAACACGAACACGGTCATAGGGCTCTACCGGCCCGCAACAGCAGAGGTGCCGTCTGCGATGGCGTATCACTGGCGCATGACGACGCCGTTGCGCCAGACAGTGGATGAGCTTCGCCTGACCCTGCGTTCCATGTTCAGCCTCGATGGCGTCGACACGGGTGCGATTACCGGCGTCGCCATATCGTCAGTCGTACCGCCGATCGACTCTCTCCTGCGCGAGGTCATCGAGAAGATCTTCAACATCAAGCCCCTCTTTATCGAGCCCGGCGTGAAGACCGGCCTGCCGGTGCTGACGGACAATCCTGCGGAGGTTGGCGCGGATCGTATCGTGAACTGCGTGGCCGCCTTCGAACGGTACGGCGGTCCCACCATCGTCGTAGACCTCGGCACCGCGACCACGTTTGACGTCATCTCGGTGCGCGGCGAGTTCCTTGGCGGAGCCATCGCGCCAGGTATCGGCATTTCGGCAGACGCGCTGTTCAGCAGCGCCGCTCGCCTGAGCCGCGTCAACATTCGCAAGCCCGCGAAAGTAATCGGCACGGGCACGGTCGACAACATCCAGATCGGACTTTTCTATGGCTACGTCGGCCTGATCGATGGCATCTGCGACCGCATGATCGCGGAACTCGGACCCGAGACCAAGGTGATCGCAACCGGCGGCTACGCACGCCTGCTGGCGGAGAGTTCGCGGCGCATCCAGGGGGTCGACGACAACCTGACCCTCGACGGCGTGCGACTGATCTACGAACGTAACCATGATCGCCTGCGCCGCCGCTCGCAGCCCATCACGTCCCACGCAGAGTAAGTCGACCGCTCGCCGTGCAGAACTATTTCAACTACTTCACCGAGATCGAGACACGCTTTCAAGCAAGACGCGGCAGCATCCTTTTGCTCTCGACGCTGGACTGGTCGCTGATTGAAGCATGGCGTGAAGCCGGCGTGCCCCTGCAAGCAGTGCTGCGCGGCATCGACGATGCCTTTGACAAGTACGACGCGCGCCTGGGCAAGGCACGTGGCCGGCTGCGCAAGGTGAACGGCCTGGCCTGGTGTGCGCAAAGCGTCATGCAGGCCACGGAAGCGATGCAGGAAGCCGCTGTCGGCAGTGAGACGGGCAAAGGCAAAGCCGCGCAGGAGAGCGGTTTCGAGGGGGAGGGCATGGCGGCGTACCTATCGGCCAACGCGGATGCCCTGCTCTCGGCAAAGCTCGGCGACACTGCCATGGAAGCAGTCGCGGCGATTGCGACGCGCCTGCGTACGCTTGCCGGGCAGCTTCGCGAAGGCGTCACCTTAAACCCCGAGGAAGTCGAGGCAGCGCTTACAGCGATGGAGGCGCGCATGTTCGCTGTTCTGACCCTGGAGGCGAACGAAGACGACCTGCTTGCATTGCGTGAACAGGCTGCACGCGAGATCGCGCCTTACCGCGGCAAAATGTCTGCGGTCCAGATAAAGCAGGTGACTGAACAGTTCCTTCACAAGCGCCTGCTTGAAGCAGCCGGACTGCCACGCCTGAGCTTGTTCTATATGAGCCTGGCATGAAGCGTGACTCGCGCGTTCCCGATCGCAATGCGCCCGAGTTATTGCTGTCGTCCATCACAGCGGCCATGCCGGACCGGGTGGTCCCACGTTGCCGGCACTTCGGAGCTTGCGGTGGCTGCCAGTTGCAGCACCTGCCCTACCCGTCGCAACTCGCGGCGAAGCAGTCGATGCTGCTTGATCTGTTGGAACAAGCAGGGCTGCGGGGGGTATCAGAGCCGCAAGTACATGCCGCCGAGCCATGGCAGTACCGCAACCGCGCACGCATGCGAGTGGAGGGCGATGCGATCGGTTACAGCCGGCGTGCCTCCAACGAGTTTCTGGCGATTGAGGAGTGTCCCATCACCTCTCCCCTTGTCTGGCATGCAGCGTCGACCTTGCAAAGACTCGTGCGGAGCGGTTCTGCAAAATGGCCCGTTGGGACGGTGGCCTTTGAAGTATTCGCGAACTCGGATGAGTCGGCGGTGCAGCTCTCGCTGCAGGTGGATGCGAGCGTCACAACGGTCGATCGTGATGCGCCGCGCGACCTGCGTGTCCTGTGTGACACGTTGCGAAGTGAAGTTCCGCAGCTTGTAGGAGCGGGCCTCTCGGTCGCGGCGGTACCGGACAAAACCCAGTCCCGACGCGTGCAGGAAAGCCAGCGGGTCGAAATTGCGCGATGGGGCGAATCAGCCCTGACATATCGTGTGGATCATCGCAGCTACCGCATCACCCGGAATGCCTTTTTCCAGGTGAATCGCTTTCTCACGGCAACGATGGCGCAACTGGTCATTGGCAATCGTCAGGGCGAACTCGCCTATGATTTATACGCTGGAGCCGGTCTCTTCTCAGTGCCACTTACAGAGCGTTTTCGCACGGTCATCGCAGTTGAGATCGGCGATCCGGCAGCGACCGATCTTGCCGCGCATCTGCACTTGGTTGGTCGGCGAGACACGGCAGTCCGCAGCACTGCACTTGACTTCCTGAACGCGCAGTTTCGATCCGGCAGTCCAGCTCCGGACCTGGTCGTGCTGGATCCCCCACGCGCCGGTCTGGGCATGCCGACGGTACGTTCCCTGCTGCAAGCCCGCCCACGTGAGATCGTCTATGTTTCCTGCGATGCGGGCACCTTCGCGCGCGATGCGAAACCACTTGTAGAATCGGGCTACACACTGGCTGCGCTGCACCTCCTGGACCTCTTTCCTCAGACCTTCCACACCGAGACGATTGCTGTCTTCCGTCGATGACGAAGGCGCACGTCTGGAGGCGATGCGATCGCAGGAAAGTCGGAAGAGTCTCGCGGTGCGCTCAGCCTGCTGACGCGGGAAACGGTCTCGCACCCGGCGCGTTTCTGCGATGTGAAGCCCATGCGCATGCGCGACACGCCCATGCTGCTGCTGGCGGCGAGCTTCGCGGCCGGTGCGCTCTGCAGGGTGTGGTGGCAACCGGCTGCGGACACCGTGTTCGTCTGCATCCTGCTGCTGGGTACGGC